>CAYOMP010000024.1:0-21128 GCA_964405075.1 uncultured Lachnospiraceae bacterium | reverse complement strand
ATTCCTAATAGTTTTGTTGCGGGACAGTTTGTAAATCCGGCAAATCCAAAGGCTCATTATGAAACAACTGGACCGGAAATATGGAATGATACAGATGGAAATGTGGATATTTTTGTGGCAGGAGTAGGAACAGGTGGAACACTTACGGGAACAGGTGAATACTTAAAACAGCAAAATCCAAATATTAAGGTAGTAGCAATGGAACCGGCTACTTCATCGGTTTTATCAAATGGTAAAGCTGGTGCCCATGCAATTCAAGGTATAGGTGCAGGTTTTATTCCGGATATATTAAATACTAATATATATGATGAAGTAATTGTGGTGGATAATGATACACCTTTTGAATATGCAAAAATGTTAGGTCAAGAGGAAGGATTTTTAGTAGGTATATCATCAGGTGCAGCACTAAAAGCAGCCATAGATGTGGCTAAAAGAGAAGAAAATGCAGGGAAAACTATTGTGGTACTATTTCCAGATAGTGGTGACAGATATTATTCAACACCTTTGTTTGGGTAAGAAGCTTTTTATATCATGGGAAATACCTTGATAAATTAAAATAGAAGGAAAAATTATGTTAAGACAAGTTGATTTAAAAGATATATCAGATGGAAAATTATATGAGTTAAATGATATGGTTAAGGTAGGATGCAATGATTGTGAAGGCTGTTTTGCATGCTGTAAGGGGATGGGAAGTTCCATAATTTTGGACCCTTATGATGTTTTTAGATTAGTAAAGGGATTAAATGTTACATTTGGTCAATTGTTGCAGGATAGTTTGGAACTAAATATTGTAGACGGAATTATTTTGCCTAATATTAGAATGAATGAAACAAGTCAAGGATGTAATTATTTAGATGAAAATGGCAGATGTTCAATTCATGCCATAAGACCGGGAATTTGTAGAATATTTCCACTAGGAAGATATTATGAAAATGGAGATTTTAAATATTTTTTACAGGTAAACGAATGTAAAAAAGATAATCGAAGTAAGGTAAAAGTTAATAAGTGGATTGACACACCGGAATTAAAAAAGAATCATAAATTTATTAATGATTGGCACTATTTTCAAAAAGATGTACAAGAAGTAATTAATAGTAGTTCAGATGATCAGCTTGTTAAAAATGTAAATATGTACATACTTAACAATTTCTTTATTAGGGAATATAATTTGCAAGAAGATTTTTACACACAATTTGATGAGAGGCTAAAGCAGGCAAGAGAAATCTTGCTAAATGGTTAGTAGAGGGAATTAGTATGAGCCTGATAATGATAATAGCAGTAATAATAGCATATTTTATAAAAGGAATGTGTGGATTTGCAAATACATTGGTTTTTAGTTCTATTATGAGTTTCAAAGAAAATAATATAAATATATCCCCATTAGAGCTTATAGTAGGATATATATCAAATATAGTAATCGTTTTCAAAGAAAGGAAAACATTAGATATAAAAATATGGTTGCCTTTATCTGTATATGTTATTGCAGGAAGCATTCCGGGAGTATTCTTGTTGAAAAATGGGAATATGCAATCAATAAAATTGTTATTTGGAATTATTGTAGTGATTATAGGCTTGGAAATGTTCTTAAGAGAATATCAGACAAAGAAATATAAGCAATATAAAATATTTCTTATTATGATTGGTGTTGTATCCGGTGTATTATGTGGATTATTTGGTATTGGTGCATTGATGGCAGCATATGTAAGCAGAACTACAAGTGATAATAGTTCTTTTAAAAGTAATATGTGTGTAGTATTTATGATTGAAAATACATTTAGAATAGCATTATATAGTATGACAGGAATTATTACAAGGCAGATAGTTGGTCAAGCGTTAATGCTAATACCATTTATGGTGGTTGGATTAGCTTTGGGAATGAAGTCATCTAAGATTTTAGATGAAAAGATAGTGAAAAAAGCGGTAATAATTTTATTGGTTTTATCAGGTGCATCTCTAATTATAATGAATCTCTAGAATGGAGCTAAATATGTCAAAAAGAAAAAATGTGAAAATATATACAATGACTCATAAGAAATTTGAAGAACCAACAGATAGTATGTATATTCCATTGCAGGTTGGAAAAGCAATACATAAGGATTTGGGATATTTAGGTGATGATACAGGAGATAATATATCCTCAAAGAATCCTTTTTACGCAGAATTGTCGGGAATGTATTGGGTCTGGAAAAATTGTAATGATTTAGATTATGTAGGAATATGTCATTATAGGAGATACCTTATTAATGATGAGGAGAAGATATTAACTAAGAAAGAAATATTAGATATCCTGGAAACAAAAGCAGATGTAATTGTAACTAAGAAATTAGAACTAAAATCTAATTATTACGATGGTTTTGCTCAAAACCACAATATTCAGGACTTGGAAATTACAGGAAAAGTAATTAAGGAAAAATACAGTGAATATTATTCTAATTATGAAAAAATGGTACACAAAAATGAAACATACTTTGGAAATATAATGATTTGTTCAAAAAAAATATTTGATTCATATTGTGAATGGTTATTTGGCATTTTCTTTGAGGTAGAAAAGTATGTGGATTTTAGCAACTATGACAATTATCATATGCGAGTGTATGGTTTTATTTCAGAATTTTTATTAATGGTCTGGCTGGAAACTAACGGATATGCGGTTTTTGAATGTAAGGTTGGCATGCTGGGGGAAAAGGCAGAAACAAAGGAATTGAAGGATAAATTAGGTGAGTATTTTTTGAAAAAAGATATTCAAGGTGCTAAAAAATACTTTTTAGAAGTACAAAGAAAGAGACCAGATGTATTAATGGAAGCATCAGATATTACCGGAGAATTGAAAATGTCAATGCAAGTAATATCAACAAGTGAATTTGAAGATAGTATATTTGGAAGAAGTTTTATAGAAGATATTAATGAATTTAAAGATTTGATGGATTTTTTTGGTGGAATAAATAATGTAGTTAACAGGTATAGGCTTGGAACAGATACATTTGAAGATGTAGAATTTATTCGGGATACTAAGGCTTCGTATATTGCCATAAAAATATCGGCCATGCTTTATTGTAATGATGAAGTAAGCATGAGAAACACATTGGTAAAAATTGCAAATGTGGCAAGAAACTGCCAAAGAACAGACATTTATAATGGCCTTATGGAAATGGAATAAGAAAAGAGGTAAGTAATGAAATACAGTCTTGCTCCTATGGAAGGAATAACAGGATATATATATAGGAACGCATATAATGAAATATTTGGTGATATAGATGTTTTTTATACTCCATTTATTTCCACTAATTATAATAGGAAAATGATTTCTAAAGAAATAAATGAAATTTTGCCGGAACATAATAGAGGGATTAAGGTTATTCCCCAAATTCTTAGTAATAATGCTTCTGATTTTGTTGCAACGGCAAAACAGATTAAAGAGTATGGATATAATGAGGTAAATCTTAATTTGGGTTGCCCATCAGGAACAGTTGTATCTAAAAAAAGAGGGGCAGGATTTTTATCTGATTTAAGATTATTAGATATATTTTTTGAAGAGGTATTTAGTAATCTGGATATGGATTTATCCGTTAAAACAAGAATAGGTATTAGTAATATTGAAGAGTTTGAGGAAATTTTGAAATTATATAACAAATATCCTATTAAAGAATTGATAGTGCATCCCAGAGTAAGAGAAGAATATTATAAAGGAAAACCACATAAAGAATCTTTTAAGTTAGCTGTAGATATGAGTAAAGCACCGGTTGTATATAATGGCAACATTTTTAATAAAAAGGATAAGGATGAATTAACCAGTGAATTTCCAAAATTAGATTCAATTATGTTGGGACGAGGCCTAATAGGAAATCCAGGCTTGGTTAAAAGTATTGAAGAAGGAGTATCTCCCGAAAAAGCTGCGGTTAAAGAATTTCACGATATAATTTACAGTGGATATAAGGAAATAATGTCTGGTGAGAAAAATGCATTGTTTAAAATGAAAGAAGTATGGTTTTATATGCATCATATATTTGAAGGCTGCGATAAATATTATAAAAAAATCAGAAAAACCCAAAGCAGCTGGGATTATGAAATAGCAGTAGCAAATATTTTTAGAGAATTAGAAATTAATGATGAAAAAGGCTTTGTGTTTTAATGAGCTGATACCAGATTGTACTTGTGTCAGATTTGTAAGCTGTTTTCATTTATTTCATAACTAAAGTCACGATTGTTTTGCGAAAATTATGAAACATAAGGACTAGAATATATTATATATTTCAAAAATATAATATTGATGGAAGTATTTTGTTAAAATAGTGTGCGAAAACATAACGTATTATTTAAATACTATGAACACAGTGTTTTCAGAGAGAAATTAAAATAATCTTAAGAAGTCTCGTATTGAAAAATAAATATTTCTAAAGTATACTAACAAGGCAGTTGAAGGTAGGCAAAGAAAGGATTTATTATGAAGTATTTAAAAAGAATAATGTTAATGTTGGTATTTGCAACGATAATAGCGATTATGGGTTGCGGTAGTACAACTACTGAAAATACAGAAGAAATGGCACAAATAGAAGAGAGCCAGGAGGTACCGGTTCAAGAACAGCAGGAAGAAGTTCAGCCTCAAGAACAGGAAGTTCAGCCACAGGAGTCAGAAGAAGCGGCTAAACAGGAAAATACAGCAGAAACAACAGCTGAGGAAGTGCCGGTTGCCAGCAGTTCACAGGTAGGTAGCGGTGATGTAGTTACAGTACCTGATGTATCTGGCGGGATTTTGACAGACGATAGTATCAGATATTTATCTGTTAATGTTGGTTCTAATGAAACTAAGTTGAATTTTGTATGGTATTCAAAAAATAAAGATGATGCATATGTAATTATGCAGGAACAGTCAGATATGGCAAATAACGAGTTTTATTCATCAAATAAAGTTCAGGCTAAGGTAAAGAGTGCAAAATCAGAAGATGGCTATTATGTTTGTAAGGCTACAGTAAAAGGGCTTAAACCTAACACTAATTACAAATATGTAGTTGGAAATGATAAGGCGTGGTCACCTGTATATGAATATAAAACAGCTAACTTTGGAAACGACTGGAGCTTTGCTGTGGTAGGAGACCCGGAAATGGGACTGGCAACAGATGACGAAAGCATTGACCAAATGGGAATATTTGATACAACAATAAATAATATTAATGCTAATATTCCAGAAGCAGCGTTCTTGTTATCAACAGGAGATCAAGTTGCACTTTGTGATAGTAATGAAAATTATAATATGCTTTTAAATCATGAAGGATTATATTCACTGGCGTTTGCACCAACAATTGGAAATCATGATTTGCATGATACATTTTTTAAGGAACATTTTAATATACCAAATTTTAATAAAATAGGTTGTATAGCAGAAGATTTGGATAATGATAATTATTGGTATACATACAATGATACGTTGTTCATGATGATTAATTCCAATAATATGACAGATTATGATGATTTTCACAGATTATATGTAGAAGAAGTTATAGAAAAGAATCCAGATGCAAAATGGGTTGTTGCAGTATTTCATCATTCACCATTTTCAAGCTATGAAAAATATCAAAATGATGCCAAGGCAGTACAGGAGTTAATTCCAATGTTAGAGGCAGCAGGAGTAGATGTAGTGTTTAATGGTCATGACCATATTTATACCAGAAGTTATGTAATGAATGGAACAACAGCAAATACCGCTGTTTCAGGAAATACTGCTTCTGTAAATGATGGAATACCTTATATTACATTTAGTTCAAGTAGTTCTAGTCTTTATCATGGAGCAATGAATAACAGCAATGCAGCGATTGTGTATGCAGAGGAAGTTCCACAGGCTACAAGAGTTGATGTGACTGATTCCAATATGAAGATAAGCACATATAATTCTCAGACTTGGGAGTTAATTGATGAATTTACGTTAACTAAATAGTAAGGAATTTAATAAAATATCCCGACAGGTTAGAATGAACTATCAGAAAATAGCATTATAATCTATCGGGATATTTTTATTATTTGATAGGAAAGTTCTTTCCTATCAAATAAAACGCTCCGCGAAGATACGCACACTTTTGCAAGAGATAAATGCCGCAAAATGCGATGCAAAAGTGGCGCAAGAATGTGCCAAGGCACATTCTTTGTTCTAGGAAACACCTTGATAAATTAATGCAAGAAAGTGTTGGAATTATCTATGATATAAAATACACTCTCAGTATATATATTTAGATTATATTGAATTCGATACAATTAGTAGTTGGTATTATATTAATACGATAAATATTATGTTTCCAAGTTTCCATTAGTCTGGCATCGGTAATAGGAATTTCTTCAATGGTAGTAGTAACATTAGATAAGAATTCTATTTTTCCAAGTGAACCAATACTAAAACTAATATTAGAAGAATTATCTACTAATTTAGGTTCTTCATAAGTCATTAGAGATAGGGAAACGGAGTTAGGTATACAATCAAAGCTATCTTTAATGCTAATCATTTTTGATTTATTAAGAGTTGCAGTTCTTATATAACTGTTTACGTTAGCTGAATTAGGATAAGCTTTTGCTATATTTTGTTTGATAGTTGGTGCAGTTGGGTTTAAATCAACACTTATATCAGTTGCCTTATACTCTCTTCCGTTCTGTTGCATAGTTGCATTGATAGTTGGAAGATTATGATATGCTGACTGCATTGTCCAAATGTCGTATCGGTCAGGTGAAAAAGTTTTCTTGGTATAGGTTTCAACACCTACATCAATAAGAAAAGGCTTGCCATTTTTGTAAACAGTAATACTACCTGTATCGTTATGATTATGACTATCATCATTGCAACCGGCTTTTACAGATAATGTATAGGTATTATCTCTAGCTATAAATATACCAACACTTTCATAGTAAATATCAATTTTATCAAAAATATTGTTAGTAGAATTAGCATTGTTAAATGAACTGGAAATCTGTTTGAAAAAATCAGTAAGCTCAATATGAGTAAAAGCAGCTTGTAATCTATAATACAAATTGATTTCATTACAATACAATTTATCAGTAGTTTTGGAATAATCAATAGCAGCTAATTTCATTAAATTATTTTGATTAGTTAATTTCCCAAATAGAAATTCTCTTATTCCACAACGCCCCGCTATTGGAGAGCAATCAGAATAATTAATATAGTATTCATCATCAACATGCATATTTAATATGTATAAGGCAATATTCTTAATTTTTTCATTATCAAATAGAGGTTGAAAACTATTATTTGTGATATGATTAAGAATAAATAATGAGTTAAAAAGGCAAAGTCCCGCATGGTGGTAGTATTGAGCTCCTTCATTACAACAGCCATCATCACCATAATCTTTAAGAAAACAATCAATACTTAAACATGCTTGTTTAACGATGGCAATTTGTTTATCAGTTGAAAGTTCATTTATTAGTGAAAAGGCAGTTAATAAGACATTCTGAGTACACCAAACTGTCCAATTACACATAGCTTCATCACCATTACCCATCCACCAGAAATGCGAATTTAAATAGGGAGTAATTATACGTGAATTTAAATCGGCATATATTCTTGTATTAATAAAAGGTGAAATTTCATCAAATTTAGTTTTTAATAAGTGATAGCAAGTAGCAATTAAAGCACCAGTTTCACAGGCAAACAAATCAAGTATCGGGCGAGTGGTATCTGGTAAGATAAATTGAGGAGTATCTCGGATATAAGAGTTATGTGCAGGTAATTGCCAAGCACTTTCCTCGAGAATGGAGAATAATCCATTAATAATATTAGGCATAAATCTAGAATTATTTTCGACACATTCTGCCAAAACTAAAGCATTAAAAGCACGACGTTTGGCAAAATAAACATCTTCAAAATGGCTACGATTACCAGTCTGGACAAATTCCATAAAAAGTGTTGCAGGAATAGCTTTAAATTCAAAATCTAAATATTTTTCACCATTATTGATTAAAGCCAGCTTGTAATCTTTATCTAAAGAATTCCAAGAATTTCTATCCTCTATGGAAGGATATTTATTAAATGCCTGAAAATGTATAGATGAAGAAATTGTGTTAAAAAAGTTAGTAAATAAATCTTGATTAATTTCTTTCATAAATCCTCCTATTAGATTATGATAAACACGCTTTACAAGTTTATCAAAAATTATCGTGGTGTTTTTTAAATGCTTATGCAAGTATACACTTTTGTCACTAATTGGGTAAATTAGAGCTTGCTAAGGTATTCTCTTGGAGAACAGCCTTCTACACGTTTGAATACCTTGCTAAAATAAAAGGCACTCTCAAAGCCTAATTTATCTGCGATTTCATAAACTTTATAATTAGTATTCTTTAACATTTCCTTTGCTGAATTAATTTTTGCGTAGTTTACATATTCAATAAAGCCAATATCGGAATATTTGCCAAATAATATACTAAGGTAAGTTGGGCTGATACCAAAAGAAGCTGCAACTTCGTTAAGTGAAAGTTTTTTATCAACATTTTCATTTATGTAGGCTTTTACGTTAGTCACGATATGATTTTTAAAATCTTTCTTTTGATTGTTAAAAAAGCCCTTAAGTCCATTACATAAAGTCCATAGCCAACTTACTATTTGCTCCGTAGAATTTAGTTTATATAATGAACGGTAATTATCTTCAAAATCTTTAAAGATATCACATACTACATTTTCACCATTAGGTAATAGCGAAATAGTAAGATAGAGAATACTACCCGCTGCGTCCATTGCCTGAACGTAATGAGTAGGATAAGTCATAAATAAATCGGTTATGGTTTTAAAAATTGTATCTAATTTGTCAGAATCCATTTCCTCATAGGCTGTACGAATATCATTATTAAAAATTGACATATTAAAAACATTTTTTGTCTGGTCAGAGGATATCAACTCATCATAGAAAAAACAAGGTTTGTCAGCCGTAGCTTTTGCAAGAACCTGTCTGGCATCATAATATGAGGTAGAAAGTTCTAGTGCGGTTGGAACAATTCTGCCAATTCCTGAATAGATTTCTGTATTATAGTAATTTTTTAGCATAGTACGAGTGTTTTCAATTGCTCTAAATATTTCATTTTTCGTAAATGTTTCATCTGTTGATGAAACATTAAAAATAATCATAAAATGTCTTATGTCAAGAGAGATAATATAACAGTCTAAATATTTGACGATTAGCTGTTTGAACATTTGAATGGTAGATGAATACAAATTTAGTAATTGGCTATTAGACATATTATCTGCATTAGTTGTATTAATTTTGAAATAGCCGACACAACTACCTATTTCCGAAAAACTAAGGCTTAGTTCATTTTTTTGAAGTTCAAATTCCTTCTCATTTACAAAAAGATTATTAACTAATTTTACAAAAAATCTTTCTTGTAAAAGTGCAGAAGAAGTCATTAAAAAAGAGTTTTCATCGTTAGTTATAGTTTTATTTTCATCAACAAAACTAATGGCCTTTTTAATACTTTCTTTTAATATATCTGCATTTAACTCAAGTTTAACCAAATAATCAATTACTTGATAAGATACAGCTTGTTTAGCTAACTGAAAATCTTCATAGCTTGTAAGAATAATGAATGCAGGTAGTTTACCAAAACGTTCTTTACAAGCTTTAACCAAATCAAGACCTGATAAAATTGGCATTTTTATATCAGTAATTACAATATCAGGCATTTTTTCTTCTATAATATTTAAAGCCATTTCACCATTGGCAGCAGTGCCACACACCTCTATATCAAAATCATTCCAGTTAAGCATAGATTTGATTCCAACTTGTACCAATGGTTCGTCGTCTACAATTAAAAGTTTATACATATTAAAAATCCCCCAAATTATTAAGAGCAAAATTAATTATTAAGATTAAGTTTAAATGGTAATTTAACAGTTGCAAGAGTATATTTTCCTAATTCACTTTTAAAGAAAAGCCCATATTCGTCACCATATTCAAACTGAATTCGTTTATGTACATTAGAAATACCGATTTCCTTAAAAAAGTTTGATTTATTATTGTTACTATTATCAATAAGTAATGAATCTAGTGTCGCCTGATTCATTCCAATACCATCATCTAAGATATCAATGCAGATAGTTGCATTATTTTCAATATAAGCATGAACATTTATGCTTCCAGCACACCCCTTTGGTTCAATGCCATGAAAAATAGCATTTTCAACAATAGGTTGTAGTGTAAAGCGAATGATTTCACAATCATATATTTGCTCATCATCGACATCAATATTCATAGAAATGCTACCACCATATCTATATTGCTGTATTGTCATATATTCCTTTAATAAGTCTAATTCTGAACGAATTGAAATAGTCTGTGTAGTTCCTTTGGAAATATTTTTAAGCAAGCGCGAAAGCGCAGTAGTCATTTCAGGAATACCAGTAGCATTTTGAATAGAAGCCATCCATTTTATTGAATTCAAAGTATTATAAATAAAGTGAGGATTTATCTGGCTTTGTAGCATTTGATATTCATAACGGCGTTTTTCGTTTTCATTTTCGATACGCTTTTCCATTAAAAGCTGGACATTTTCTGATAGACTATTAATACCACGTCCAATATCTCCAAATTCATTGTTCCATTCAATTGAACTATCCTTAGCAAAGTTTCCGATTGAAATTTCGTTCATTCGATGAACCAATTTTTTAACAGGGCGATTTACTAAATGATTAAGGTAATATGTAAATCCAATTCCAGCTAGAATAACTAAGATAAATACAATGATAATTATATATAAAATAGTCGAAGTTTGAGTAAACAATGTATTAGAAGGAATACTTTGTGTAATATAGCAATCAGTCATACATAAAGGTCTGGTAACATAAAGTGTATGACTATCAGTCAATGAGGAAGTAATGGTTGTATCAGAATATAATAAATTCTTTTTGACTTCTTTACTATCCCATAAAGGTTCTGTTTGTAAGACTAGAACTCCCTTGTTATATTCATAGATATTGTTACCGATTGTCAAATAGAAAGAGCTGTCAGAATCAACGGAATAGGTTTTGATTGCATCTCTAAAAGTATCTACTGAAATTTCTACAAAAATATATCCGGTAATACTAGAATTATATGGGTGATAAATTGGTCTTATAGCAGGAACAACATAACTGTCAAGGTTAGTAAAGGGATCTTTTACAATACCCATTGAGTAATCATAAAATTTGCTATTTAAAGTTGCGTCAAAATAGTCTAGAGAAGAAGCTATTTTAGGAATATCAGCAGCAGTAGAATAGGCAGTTGGTACGATTTGTAAATAGTCATCTGTAAAATTGGAAATGATAATTCGTTGCATATATTTTTGCGAATAATTACTACTAACCTGTTCTGCTAATCGTTCGTATACAGATAGTTTTGAAGTATTAGAATTATCACCATATAAAGTAAATTCAGCTACGCGAGTGTTTATCTGACACCATCTTATCAGTGAGTGTATATTTTCAATGTTGGAATTAATGGTATCAGCTATAAATTCAACATTTATTTCAGTGGCATTTATCAAATTATCTTTATTATAATGATAAAAAGTATAATAGCTCATTCCGGCTACAATAATCCCCATTAATAAGGTAAAAGATAGCGAAAAGACTAAAACCTTTTTCTTAATTGATGTATTAAATTTCTGCATTAAATTTTCCCTCTTAATATTGGTTTGAAATACTTTCCAAAATGTAATTATACTTCTTTTTTGACAAAATTTATAGATAAAAGGGTGTATAGATTAAAAAAGTACATACTAACTTAAAAAAATACATCTTTTTAAAGAGAAAATGTGAACTTTGTGAACAAGATGTTAAAAAAGTTAATAAAAAACAAATATCTTACATTTGATTTTAATACAATTAAACGTATACTGAGTATACAAACTTCAGGAGAAGAAAATTCAATAATTTTAAAGGGAGGAAAATTAATATGAAGAAAAAATTATTAAGTCTTGCGTTAACAGCTGCAATGACAGCATCTCTTTTAGCAGGTTGCGGTAGCAATTCAAGCAACACAACTACAGATGCACCAGCTGCAAGCACAGAAACTACAGAGACTACAGAAACAGCTACAGAAACAAAAGA
The DNA here is from genome assembly GCA_964405075.1 of uncultured Lachnospiraceae bacterium. GTDB lineage: Bacteria > Bacillota > Clostridia > Lachnospirales > Lachnospiraceae > CAYOMP01. The sequence goes on along the minus strand of CAYOMP010000024.1, from coordinate 9,055 downwards.
AGAAGCACCAGCAGAAACTACTGGTGATACAACAACTTTAAAATGGGCTATTTGGGATTTGGAATCTACTCCATATTGGAAAGCTTTAAAAGCAGCTTATGAAGAAAAAAATCAAAATGTAACAATCGAATTAGTTGACCTTGGTTCTACTGACTATATGACAGTACTTGCTACAGAATTATCTGGTAGTGGTTCTGACTTTGACGTAGTTACTATTAAAGATGTTCCAGGTTATGCTACATTAGTTCAGAAAAATACATTAGAACCACTTAATGAAAGAATTAACGCAGCTGGTATTGATTTAAGCCAGTATGGTGGAGCTACTGATCAGGTAACAGTTGATGGAGAATTATATGAATTACCATTTAGAAATGACTTTTGGGTAGTATTCTATAACAAAGATTTATTTGATGCAGCAGGCGTTGAATATCCTACAAATGATATGACATTTGAACAGTATGATGAAATGGCAAAGAAATTAACATCACAGGATTTCGGTGCACAGGTATATGGTTCACATTACCATACTTGGAGAAGTGCAGTTCAGTTATTCGGTGTTCTTGATGGAAAACATAGTATTTTAGATGGTAACTATGATTTCTTTAAACCATATTATGAAATGGTATTAAATCAGGAAGATAATGGCGTATGTAGGGATTATGTAACATTAAGTACAGAAGGTCTTCATTACTCAGCAGCATTTTCTAACGGCGATGTAGCTATGATGAATATGGGTTCTTGGTTTATCTCAACATTAATTTCTAACATTGCCAGTGGTGAATATGATAGTAGCCTTTGTGGTAACTGGGGAATGGTTAAATACCCACATGCTGATGGTGTAGAACCTGGTTCAACACTTGGTACAATTACAGGTATTTCAGTAACATCTGCATCAGATAATAAAGATGCTGCTTGGGATTTTGTTGAATTCGTAAGTGGAGCAGACGGTGCAAAAGTTATGGCTGAAACTGGTAACTTCCCAGCAATTATGACTAGTGAAGTAAAAGACATTATTACATCACTTGATGGATTCCCAACAGATGATAATAGTAAAGATGCATTAGAAGTATCTAACCTTTATCTTGAAGTTCCATATGCTGAAAATGTTTCAGAAATCAATGATGTATTAGATACATACCATAAATCAATTATGAATAGAGAAGTTTCAATTGATGAAGGTATTGCAAGCATGAACGACGAAGTAGGAAAAATCTTAAACAAATAAAAAGCTAAGTAAGCTGACAAAGGGCTGGAAGATTTGACTACCAGCCCTTTAATATTAGAATTAAATGGCCGCATGGAAAGGAGAAATACAATGAGTAAGGAAAGTGTAGCAGTTGAGCAAGAAGTTGTATCAACTGAAGAAATGACTCGAAGAAGAAAAAAAAGAGAAAGAAAGAGAAATTTAATAGCATACTCTTTTATAGCACCTAACTTTATCGGATTTGCTGTATTTACGCTGGTTCCAATTATATTTGCTTTTGTTTTGGCTTTTTTGGAATGGGACGGAAATAACCCAATGAAATTTGTGGGTTTAGCAAATTTTAAAGCATTAGGAAGCGATACTTTTTTCTGGGCAGCCTTTAAAAATACAATTATCTATTGTATAGGAACTGTACCACTTACAATGATTGCATCATTAGCATTAGCAGTAGTTTTAAATCAAAAGGTAAAATGCAGAGGTTTGTTTAGAACTGTTTCATTTTTTCCATATGTAGCATCTTTGGTAGCTATAACAGCAGTATGGTCTATGATTTTTCATCCAACAAAAGGACCTGTTAATGCAATTTTATATTACGTATTTGACGTAGCAAACAATGATTTGCCTAACTGGTTCGGTGGCAAATTAGTAATGTTTACATTGATATTATTTAGTGTATGGAAATACATGGGATATTATATGGTAATTTATTTGGCGGGACTTCAAGGTATCTCAGGAGAACTATACGAAGCAGCCAGTTTAGATGGTGCTAACACATGGCAGAAGTTTAGATATGTTACTTGGCCACAGTTAAAACCAACAACATTTTTCGTAATAGTTATGTTAACTATTAGTTGCTTCAAAGTTTATGATATTGCAGTAATGTTAGCCGGTGGTGGAGATGGTAAATTGTCAACATCAGCTACAGTTTTAGTATATTATATTTACCAGAATGCATTTAATTATTGGAAACTTGGATATTCAAGCGCTATAGCAATGGTTCTTTTCGCACTTGTACTTATTGTTACATTGATTCAGTTCAAGGGTGAAGCTAATTTTGAAAATTCATAAAAAGATAATTAAAGGGTAGGAGGTATATACATGATAAAATCAGCAAAAAAGAAGAAAATAATCGGAAAAGTGTTCTTATACCTGATTCTTATATTGATAACAGCAATGATGATAATACCATTCCTATGGATGTTATCTGCATCAATTAAGACAGATAGAGAGGTATTTAATATGAATCCATTTGTATGGATTCCTGAAAATCCAAGATGGTCTAACTATACAGAAATCTGGACAAAAATACCATTTGGCACTTTCGTTAAAAATACAGTATTTTTAACTATTGTAGTAACTTGTTTACAGTTACTTACAAGTAGTTTTGCAGCATATTCATTTGCAAAATTAGAGTTTAAACATAAATCATTATTATTTATGGCGTACATAGCAACAATTGCAATGCCATGGCAGGTATATATGGTACCACAGTTCATTATGATGAGAGGTTTTGGATTAAATGACAAATTACTTGCAATTATTTGTTTACAGGCATTCTCAGCATTTGGTGTGTTCTTAATGCGACAGTTTTATATGGGAATTCCAGATTCTTTGTGTGAAGCTGCAAGAATTGATGGAATGAGTGAATACAGAATTTATGCAAAAATAATGTTACCATTATCAAAACCAGCTATTTCAACTTTAACAATATTTACATTTGTAAATACATGGAATGACTATTTAGGACCATTGATTTATTTGAAATCACAGGAAAAAAAGACTATTCAGTTAGGATTAAAAATGTTTATCGGACAATATTCTTCTGAATATGGATTGATTATGGCAGGTTCGGTACTTTCACTTATACCGGTTTTAATAGTATTCTTATGTTTGCAGAAGTACTTTGTAGAGGGTGTAGCAAGCACTGGAGTAAAAGGATAAATACTAATAATTTAAGCTGCCTTGATTATATATATCAAAGCGGCTTAAGTTTTTTAATTCATAGGAAAGTTCTCCTATGAATTAAAAATGCTCCGCAATGGATACGCACTCGCCCGAAGATGTAGAATGTCGTAAACGACCGCGCTCGGCGCGAGAATGTGCAAGGCACATTCTTTGTTATATCATAGGAAATATGAAAAAAATTATATTGATAGGAGAATTTAATATGGAGAATTTTTTTGAAGAAAAAGCAATGATTTCAGATAGTGAGATTAAAGATGGATTAGATTTTTCTGTAAAACAGATACTTAATATTTTGCCGGATTTTACAGATAAATTTCAAAAGGCTTATAGTGAAAATGGATTTTATCAGCCAATTCCAAATAATTATTGGACAACAGGATTTTGGACAGGCGAGATTTGGTTAGCCTATGAGCATTCTAAAGATGAAAGATTAAAGTCAGCAGCAGAAGTGCAGGTAGCTTCTTTTTTGGAAAGAATAGATAAGAAAATAGAGGTCGACCATCATGATATGGGATTTTTGTATTCACCATCATGTGTAGCAGGATACAAATTAACAGGTAGTGAAATGGCTAAAGAAGCAGCAATTAAAGCTGCTGACCAGTTGATTACAAGATATCATCCGGTAGGTGAGTTCATTCAAGCATGGGGACCAATGGATGAACCAGAAAACTATAGATTAATAATAGATTGTTTATTAAATCTTCCACTACTATATTGGGCATCGGAAGAAACAGGAGATAATAAATATAGAGATATAGCAGAAAAACACATACATACAGCTATAAAAAATGTAATACGAGAAGACTATTCTACATGGCATACATTTTTCTTTAATATGGAAACTGGTGAGCCTGACCATGGAGCAACTTGTCAAGGTTATAGAGATGGTTCGGCATGGGCAAGAGGTCAAGCTTGGGGGATATATGGTTCAGCATTAGCATATAGGTATACAAAACGTCAGGAATATATAGAAATATTCAAAAATGTAACTAAATACTTTTTAGAACATTTACCAAATGACATGGTTCCTTATTGGGATTTGGAATTTGGAGAAGGATCTAGTGAACCTCGTGATTCATCAAGTGCATCGATAGCTGCATGTGGTATGCTGGAAATGATAAAATATATGAATGATGATGATGCAAAGTATTATGAAACATTGGCAAAGAAAATAATGAAATCAGTATATGATAATTATGCTGTTAAGGATTTAAAGGTATCTAATGGATTGGTATTACATAGTACATATTCTAATCATTCTCCTTATAATACTTGTAATCATTATGGTGTTGATGAATGTAATTCTTGGGGAGATTATTTCTATATGGAAGCATTAACGCGTATGAGCAAGGATTGGAATCAGTATTGGTAAGAAATTTGTTATAAGGGCACCGCTCGCGAAGAGCATGCAAGCAAACTCTTTGTTTTAATTGCAAAATTATAAATATAGAGCTGAGTAAAAGTTTAAGTAAGTAGTACTAAGGGAAAGGATGTTTGTTAGTATGAAAAAAGAAGAATTTTTTGATAGAGATAATAGCTGTTATTATATGGATGATGTAAAGGCTATAGCAAAATATTGTAATGATAATTGTCATGAAGATGTAGCTCATATTTTAAGGGTTGCTAATGAGGTATGTGACAGATATTTCCTATTTGATTTAAAATGGGATATGGAAAGAACTTATGAACCAGTTGTTTTTGAAGGAAAGGTTGATTGGAACATTAATCCGGCTGGCGATCCAGAGTTCATTTGGCAGTTTAACAGACATAGGTTTTTTATTTGCCTGGGGCAGGCATATCAGCTCACTGGTGATGAAAAATACGCAAAGGCATTTACGGAATTATTGACAGACTGGGTAAAAGATGTACCACTTGTTGATGAATACAAAATGGGACCTTGGAGAAGTCTGGAAACTGGTCTTAGAGGAGAATTCTGGAATAAGGCTTTAAGATATTTTATAGATAGTCCTTATATTACCGAAGAATTCCTGGAAATGTTTTATAACAGTATGATAGAACATGCAGAACATTTAATTGCCAGTCATTCACCTTACAGATATATGTCTAACTGGGGTGTTATAGAAAATCATGGGCTTTTAGAAATTTCATTAATGTTGCCACAAAGCGATAAAATGAAAAAATATAGAGAGTTTGCTTTGAAAAATCTGGAAATTGAAGCTAGAATGGAAATTATGAATGATGGTATGCAATGGGAACAATCTTTAATGTATCATAATGAAGTTTTACATTGTTATTTAGATGTTATTAATTTGTGCCAGCGAAACAGTATTGAAGTTCCAGAGGCTATTATGGATAGAGTTCATAATATGGCATTAGCAAATGTTAAATTAGTAAAACCTAATCACCACCAAATAATGATGGGTGATAGCGATGATACAGATGTAAGAGATTTACTGAGTGTTGCAGCATATTTATTCAAAGATCCTGTACTTAAATTTGCTGGATTTGAGCAATTAGATTTTGAAAGTATTTGGGATTTAGGAATAAAGGCTAATGAAGAATATAAAAGTATGTCTGTTAGAGAGCCGGAATTTACTTCATATTTAATGAAGGATAGTGGAAATTGTGTTTTACGTTCTGATTGGAGTGAAGATGCCAATATGTTACACTTAGTCAGCGGAACATTAGGTGCAGGACATGGACATGGTGATAAAATACATATGGATTTAATTGTAAATGGCGAAGATGTGTTGGTAGATGCCGGTAGATATACATATGTTCCAGGACATGACAGATTTGAATTTAAAGATCCATCTTACCATAATACTATTACAGTAGATGAAAAGCCATTCTATGTATGCAAAGATTCATGGGAATGTTCAAAATTAGCCCAAGCGATTAAGCCAATATATAATGTAAGTGGCAAAAATGATGAGTATGAATATATTGAAGCGGGCAATTTAGGCTATATGGATATGCCAAAAGGGGTTATGATTAACAGAAAGGTTATTCATATAAAACCGGAAATATATGTAGTGGTTGATGAAATGTATACAGGAGATAAGCATACATATCAGCAATTTTATCATTTTAATGAAAATGGTAAGGTAGAAAAGGAAAATGACAACAAATACATATATGTAGGAGATAAAGCTAAAGTTGCATTTGAATTTGTAGGAGAAGGTACGAAGGTTTCACAGGAAAAATCAAGAATATCAAGAAACTACAATATGTTTGAAGAAAATGATATGTTAAAGGCAGAATTAAGTTCAACAGGATTTACTTCATTTATTACTGTTATTAATGCTAATGCTGATAACAAGCTTAAAGTGGAAAAATTACCGGTTAAATCAGCTTTAAAAGAAATTAACTATCCAAAGGAAATGGCAGAAGCTATTAAGATAACAACTGGTAAGGGTGAAGAATATATAATTATAGTATGTCATCAGGAAGTAAACTCACCTACAGACTTGGTTGAAGTTGATGGTTGCATGGGTTATGGAAATGTAATAGTATTTAACAAGGCTATGGATACATTAGTAGGAGATGTATTAAACTACTAGTTATATTACTAAAGAAAGGCAGTCGTAGTTACAATGATAAAAAGAATAAAAGTAGAACTAGCGAAAATTAAAAAAATGTCAGGAAAACAGCGATTGTCTTATCTTTGGGAATATTATAAAGGTATAGTTATAGTACCAATAGTTGCAATTTTTGTAATTTACATATTGGCAGTCAATTTTGCTGGAGATGGCAAAAGGGAAGTCCTGTACGGAGTTGTAATTGGAAATAATTTAGGGCTTGAAAATGAAGAAACAATACAGATAAAAGTTGCAGATTATTTGGGAATAGACCAGGAAAAAGAAAAAGTAATAATTGATTCATCTATGCAACTGACAATAGGCGAGACATTACCGGATGAAGTATCACAGATGAATATGGCTAAAATGACAGCTTATATAAGTGGTCACGAATTAGACTTTATAATAGGTACTAAAGAGGTTATTAATCATTATAATAGTCTAAATGCATTAAAAAATCTGGAACAATATATATTGAATGATAGCGATACTTTGATAGCTAAGGATATTATTTCAGGTAATGAAGAGAAATATCTATATTTTGCACCAGATAAAGAGAATATAGAAGTGCCTTGTGCTATTATTTTAGAAACAGGTGAATTTGTAAAGGAAGAAAAAATGTATTTATCTGTTATTGAAACAACAGATAATGATGAAAATGTAAAAAAGTTTGTTGAATATGTTTTAGAAAATGAAGAATAAATAGTGTATGAATGAGGAATATATATGGATAAGATTTTCAATTTAGACAATCCTATTTGGAATTTTTTAGGAAAAATAGTTGATATGATGCTATTAACGATATTATGGGCAGTAACTTCAATTCCAATTGTTACAATAGGTGCATCTACAACAGCTTTGTATAGTGTTATGCTAAAACTTGCACAAGATAAAGAAGGATATGTAGTAAGAGCTTATTTTGGTGCATTTATGGAAAATTTTAAACAGTCAACAATAGCCTGGCTGATTATGTTGGTAATAGGAATTGTTTTAACTGGAGATTTATATATTTGTAATAAACTAGGGACATCGGTTGCGAAGATGCTGTTTATAGCATTTGTAGTGATAGCAATAATATACCTTATGATTATTACATATCTATTTCCTATATTAGCAAAGTGTATTACTACTATAAAAAAAGCATTCTTTTTTGCATTTATGATGTCGATTAAGCAATTTGGTTGGACAATATTATTAATTGTAATAGCAGGGTGTGTTATGGCAATATCGGTATTTGTATTTTGGCCAGTTTTAGTTATATCAGTGGGATTAATTACATACTTGCAAGCAATTATTTTTAACAATATTTTCAAAACATACAATCTAGAATAGATAATTGAAAACAAGATTTTACAATTTGTTTATTATGCATAATAAAATTTAGAATTTTTGCACTTAACTATGGTTTAAGAGAGTAGGAGGAGTGAAATGATTTTGACAATAAAAGTATTAAAAGCGGATGGAAATACTAAGGCAGTAAGCCGAGGTGAAGATGAAGTGTACTGCGCCTTTTTTGGAGAATATGAAGAAGGCGATAGAGTAGTATTTGAATGTGGCGAAAAAGATAGATATGTTTTTTTACAGCCAGATGATACAATGGGTGAATGCTTGGTTTACATAACTGAGAAAAACATTGACTACTATGTTCCTTTTGGAGAAAAGAGAATCAGCTATTCACCTAAGGCATTTATGGGCGAGAAGCATTACATTTCAGCTAGAGTTGCAAATGATTATGAAATAGAAGCGTATAGAAATCTTGCGTTAAATCCTATGGATCAGCATGGCGATACACATGTTTATCCTCATGCCAGTGCTAATGTTGAAACAAGAGGAGAATCTGTATTTGCTGCGAGAAATGCTATTGATGGAATTAAAGCCAATAGTTCCCATGGTGAATGGCCATATGAATCTTGGGGAATTAATATGCAAGATGATGCTACAATAAAAGTAGAATTTGGAAGAATGGTTGAAATCGACAAAATTAAAATATACACTAGAGCAGATTTTCCGCATGATAATTGGTGGAAAAACATTACAATAAGTTTTTCTGATGGAAGTAAAATGGAATGTAAGTTAATTAAAACAGATAAAGGTCAAGAGATAACTTTTGAGCCTAAAAAGATAGAGTGGGTAGAATTAGAAAAATTAATAAAATCAGATGAAGAATCCCCTTTTCCAGCACTTTCACAAATAGAAATATATGGATTTAATATTGTGTAAGTAATAGACCTCCTTAAAAGGTAAACTAAAGAGTATGGTTACCTTCTAGGGAGGTTATTATTTTATATCGTAAGCGCTAAATAATAAGGTGTCTAGAAATACCACCTAATAACTGAAATAATGA
>CAYOMP010000023.1:0-27184 GCA_964405075.1 uncultured Lachnospiraceae bacterium | reverse complement strand
TAACTGCAACTGGGAGCACTAATGAATTTGCATCTATGTTAGAACAAATGACTTATAATAATTCGTCACAATCAGAGACAACTGTATCTAAAACTACGAATGATTCTAAAAAAACAATACCACAGAATAATTTGGAAAAAGTTGATAATTCAAAAAATGATACTACTTTAACACAGACAGATTCACAGCTGAGTAAGCCGGTTGAAGAAAAGTTAGATGTTGCCAGCGAGATTTCAGAAGCTGAAACAGAGATTAAACAAGTTTTAATGGAAAAGCTAAATGTTACAGAAGAAGAGTTGGCGATAGCCATGGAAAACTTAGGTCTTTCTTTTATTGATTGTCTTGATTCGTCGAATTTGGCAAATCTGATGGTTGAGTTATCTGGAAGTGATGATGTTTCGATGATATTAACAGACGAAACACTGTTTATGACATTTACAGAAGTGTCAGAATCTGTCGGCGAAATATCTGAAGCATTATTAAGTGAACTGGGTGTAACAAAAGAGGAGTTTGCTACTATTGTAGCAAATCTGAAAGAACAGTTGGCAAATAGTGATAGCGCAACTACAGAAGTTACTGACGAAGCAGTTCCTGATGATAAAGGTAAAATAACAGAAAATCTTAAACCTTCTGATGGTAAAGAAGTAATTAATGAGACTCCGGTTTCAAATACCACAAAAGACGAAGATGAAGCTACCGATGATGTACCAGTTGCTAAGACTAGTGATAATAAAAAGGAATACCAAAGCAGTCTTGATAAGCAGTATGACGGTGCGGATGATTTGGCAAAAAGAGAAACTACATCAGAAAAGGTTGAAACAGTTGTAGAAGATAGTAATGACAAACAGTCACCTGTTCAGACTTTTGCAGAAAGAATGGAGGCAACTGCCGCTAAGGCAAGTGTTACGACATCTAACACACAGCAGACAGTAAGCCCTCAAGAGATATTTAATCAGATAAATAGTCAGATTAAATTAGCAATGAATGGTGATGAAACAAAAATGCAATTTCAGTTGAATCCAGAATTTTTAGGAAAGGTAACTGTTCAAGTTGCAGTTAAAGCAGGAGTGGTTACGGCGCAGTTTGCTGCAGAAAATCAAACAGTTAAGGAAGCAATTGAAGGACAAATTGTTCAGTTGAAGGAAAGCTTGAATAACCAAGGGTTAAAGGTAGAAGCAGTTGAAGTTACCATTGAAAGCCATGAATTCGAAAGAAATCTTGAAGAAAACGAGCATAACAGAGAAAACCTGGAAGAAAAAAAACAATCAGGTAGAAAACAGTTAAATTACAGAGAAATTGAAGACTTAGAAGAATTACCTGAGGATGAAGCTCTAATTGCTGAAATGATGGTAGGAAGTGGAAATTCAATAAATTATACAGCGTAAGGAGATGAAAAAATGGCATTAGTACAAGCGGTAAAAGACGGGCAAATAGTAGAAACAGCAGCTAGTGCAGTATCTGATAGTAGCAAAAAAAGTAGTAGTTCTTCATCGTTGGATAAAGAAGCATTTTTACAACTATTGGTTGCACAGATGAAATATCAGGATCCATTGGAGCCAACTTCTAATACAGAGTACATTGCTCAGTTAGCTACATTTTCGCAGTTGGAAGAATTACAAAATGTTGGTTCTTCTATGTCTCAGAATCAGGCAGCTAATCTTGTAGGAAAACCTGTAATTATGAAGACTACATCATCAACAACTGGTGAAACTTATTATACAGCTGGTTATGTAGATGCAGTAATTATGGAAAATGGTAAGCCTTATCTTTATATTAATGATAATTATTATAGCATTGATGATTTGGATACTGTACTTGAAGAAGAATATTATAAGGAATATCTTAAAAGTCAGGGAATTGTTACAGATGATAGCACAGATTCGACAACAGATACAACAACTGATACAAGTAACACAACAAAATAGTATTTTTACAACTTAGAATAATTTATTTGGAATGGAGAATGGGTTATGAATATAAATAATGGTCAATTCTCTTCCATTGAACAGGTTACAGGGAAGTACCTGAATAACAATATTAATAACGGTACAGCATTAGAGAGTTCAGCAGTTTCTTTTGGAGAAATATTAAATCAGAAGAAATTAGAAAAAGAAGATGGAAAAGTAGAAAATCTTAGATTTTCAAAACATGCATCGGAAAGGTTGGCGTCTAGAAATATAAATGTTTCAGATGAACAATTAGAAAGACTTCAAAATGGAACCGTTCGAGCCAATGAGAAGGGAATAAATGAATCACTGGTTCTAGTTGATAACTTAGCGTTTATAGTGAACGTAAAAAATAATACAGTAATCACAGCGATGGATCAAAGTGAAACTGAGGAAAATATTTATACTAACATTGATGGAGCAGTAATAATGTAGCTGGACCTTAGGGGAGCTAGAATTGTTTTCGAATGCCAGAGAAAACAGACTGCTAAAAAACAAAAAACATTAGGAGGTCAATGACTTATGATGAGATCATTATATTCTGGTGTGTCAGGTCTTAAAACACACCAGACTAAGATGGATGTTATTGGTAACAACATCGCAAACGTAAATACTGTAGCTTATAAATCACAGTCAGTAACTTTTCAGGATTTAATGTACCAGACAGTACAGGCTGCAACAGGAGCAAATGCTGCAACAGGTGTAGGTGGAACTAATGCAAAACAGATAGGTCTTGGTGTTACAACAGGGGCTATTTCAACAGCAATAACTACAGCTGGTGCTTCACAGACAACAAACAATCCATTCGATATCAGAATTACAGGCGATAGCTTTTTTATAGTAAATAATGGTTCAGAAAACTTATATACAAGAGCTGGTAATTTTGAAGTAGACGGAACAGGAAACCTTGTAATGTCAACAACAGGTTATTGCGTAATGGGATGGCAGGCAGATGATGATGGTAATATTATTAAAGCTAATGTTTCACCATTAAAAGTTATGTCTACAGAAAATTTGACATCTGATCCAGAGGCAACTACTTTAGCAAGAATGACAGGTATAGTTGATACAACAGACCCACAGGTTTCAAAAACTGATGGACAGACAATTAACATATCAATTTATGATTCGATGGGATTTGCTTATACAGCACAGTTCTCAATACATAAAGATGGTACTGATGATGATGGTGCTTTCTATTTGAAATTGGATAAAGTTTTAAATAGTGACAAGGAAGATATATTAGTTGGACTTCCAGCTGCTACAGTTGAAAGCTTATTTGGTGGAGAAATCACATTAAAAGATGGTACTACAACACATGGTTACTTAATCCAGTATGATATTCAGAATCAGGGCATTTTAGCTGGAATTAGAACAGATGCTAACGCAACAGCAACAGATACTTCTTTCACATTAAACTTATCAGCTTTAAATGATGGTGCAACAGCAACTGATGTTGGTCGTTTTAGTGACGTAACAGTAGATATGTCTGGAAGTAAGAATCAGAATAATGATGGTGCATGTACGATTACTGGCAAGGGTGGAAATGCTGATGGTCTTGGTACTGGTAGGAAAATCGGTGCAATGACTGGAATTAGTATTGATACTTCTGGTAAGATTTATGGTTCATATGATAATGGTGATACTAAATTACTTGGACAGATTGCAGTAGCATCTTTTGCTAATGCGGCTGGTCTTGAGAAAGTTGGAAATAACCTTTATACTACAACACTTAACTCTGGAGAATTCGACGGTATTGGTCAGGATATTACAGCTGATGGTGGTAGTATGGCAACAGGTGTTCTTGAAATGTCAAACGTAGACCTTTCTACAGAATTTACAGAAATGATTACTACACAGAGAGGTTTCCAGGCTAACTCAAGAATTATAACAGTATCAGATACATTACTTGAAGAGTTAACAAATCTTAAACGTTAGTTGAGCATAATTAAATAGCCACACTGCAGTGTGTGGTGTGGCTGTTGATAAAGATGGAACTTGTATTAGCTCGCTCAAGGAGGAGTAATTATGATAGAAATTACCAAATTAAATGGTAAGAAACTACTGGTAAATGCAGAACTTATTGAATCAGTAGAAGAGACTCCGGATACAGTCATTTCCTTTACAACAGGCAAGAAAATTATTGTAAAAGAAAGTAGACAAGACATTAAAAATTTAGTAATATCATATAAAAAGGAAATATTTGTAGGATTATAAGAAAAGCTTATTTTCATTAAATAGAAAGATGGGTAGGTGACAGTATTGGATATAGCTTCAATTATTGGTTTAATAGTATGTATTGTAATGGTAATTTTCGGTATTGTGACAGGTGAGTTGGGTTTTGCAGCATTACCAAACTTTATTGATCCACCGTCAGTACTTATTACTTTAGGCGGTACGGCAGCGGCAACTTTGACCGGAATGTCGTTAAAGGAATATTTAGCAGGTTTTAAAAGTATTGGATTAATTTTAAAAGCTCAGGTAGTTGATGAAGCATCAACAATCAGAAACATTATTGATTTATCAAATGTAGCTCGTAAGGAAGGTTTGTTATCATTAGAAGAAGCGGCAAATAACCTGGAGGATGAGTTCCTCAAAAAAGGTATATTGCTTATTGTCGATGGTACTGATCCGGAATTAGTAAGAGCAATTCTTGAAACAGAATTAAGTTGTATTGAGAGTAGACATAAAAAGACTATTAATTTTTGGGACACATTGGCAACCAATGGTCCTGCATGGGGTATGATCGGTACCCTTATTGGTTTGGTTAACATGCTTAAGAACTTAGATGATGCGTCAACAATTGGTCCTAATATGGCGGTAGCACTGTTAACAACTCTTTATGGTTCGTTAGTAGCAAACTGGATTTGTACACCAGTTTCTAATAAATTAAAAGCAAATAATGATGTGGAAATTATGCTAAAAGAAGTTATGATTGAAGGTCTTTTATCAATTCAGGCAGGTGAAAACCCACGAGTTATAGAAGAAAAACTGAAATCATTCTTATCACCACAGCAAAGAGCTACATTTAATCAGGGTAATGATGAGGCTGTAGCAGCTAATGGTGGAGGTGAGGTGGATGGCTAGAAAGAAGCAGGAAGATCCACCAAAGGGACTTGCCCCTTGGATGGCAACATTTAGTGATTTGATGAACTTACTTTTGTGCTTTTTTGTTTTACTATTTTCTATGTCAACTGTAGATGCTGAAAAATTTGAACAGGTAGCAGCATCGTTTGCAAGTAGTTTTAGTATTTTGTCAGGTGGCGGTAGCTCTATTGGAGAAGGAGTTTTGATATCTAGTGGAGTTAGTCAGTTAAGTGATTTGGATCAATATTTTACTTCAATGGGAAAAAATGAAGATGGAGATCCTAAGCTTGAAGAAATGGCAGAATTTCAGACGGAAGCTTTGGCTGAATCTGAAGAAATGGCAGAGGAAATAGAAAAGGTACTTGTAGAAAATGGAATAGAAGAAGAAATTGATATGGATTTCAATTCACATTATGTGTTACTTACATTAAATGGAGCATTACTCTTTGATTCAGGTAGTGCAACTATTAAAGAAGAATCGTTGCCGTTGATAGATAAGATTAGCTTGATAATAGATAAATACTCTGACAGATTAGTAGAAATTGAAGGACATACAGATAATGTTCCAATTTCCAATGCAAATTATAGGAATAATAATGAACTTTCTTCATCTCGTGCGTTAGCAGTTTTGGAATATTTTATAGAGGAAAAAGGTGCTGATCCAACAAGAATGAAATCTTCTGGTCGAGGTGAATATGTGCCTATATCTGATAATGATACTGCAGAAGGTAGAGCACGAAACAGAAGGGTAGAAATAAAAATATACAATTCATATAATGATTATTAGAAAGGGTAGACACATGAAGAAAAATATTTTAAGTATTGTAATGATTGCTTTATTGGTAGTAAATCTTATTTTGAATGTAGTTATAATATTTAGTATTGTACCAGCAGCAAATAAGGCAAACTCATTAATAACACAGGTTTGCACTGCACTAGATTTAGAACTTGAGGCAACAGCAGCAGAGAATGGCGAATCTACAATTACTATTGATCAGATTGCAACATATGATATCGTTGACAAATTAACAATTAATCTTAAGAATAATGGTGATGGTCAGGATCATTTTGCAGTAGTATCTGTTACTTTATCTATGAATAATACAAGTGAAGGATACGAAAAGTATGGTACAACTATTAGTGAAAAAGAAAGTTTAATTAAGAGTGAGATTATCAGTGCTATTTCAGAGTATACAATTGATGACTTACAGTCAAACAGAGTAGCTGTACAGGAGTCAATTTTAGCTAGATTGCAGAAAATGTTTGACTCAGACTTCATTATTGAAGTTGCATTTAGGGATATTACTTTGCAATAATAGTGACATAAAATAATGCTACAGTGGCGATAGCCACTAGGAGGTGAACAAACTATGGGAGAGGTTTTATCCCAAAGCGAAATTGACAACCTGCTTCAGGCTTTGAATAGCGGGGATGTTGACTTGAACGAAATGAGTGATGGACCAGAGAAGCAAATAAGAAATTATGATTTTGCGAGACCATCCAAATTTTCAAAAGAGCATTTACGTACATTGGAGATTATTTTTGAACATTATGGACGTTTGCTTTCAACTAATCTTCCAGGATATTTAAGAAAGAATATACAGGTTGAGGTTATGAACTCTGAAGCAGTTACATATTCTGAGTTTACGAATGCGTTATCCAATCCGGTTATTTTGGGAATTGTGAATTTTGCACCATTAAGTGGTAATATAATTATTGAATTAGCATCTAATTTGGGTTATGCAATGATTGATAGGATGTTAGGGGGATATGGAAGACCACTTGAGAAGAATCGAGATTTTTCAGAAATAGAGTTAACGGTTATTGAGAGAATTATAGTTATATGTATTAATTTATTAAGAGAACCATGGCAAAATGTAGTTGATATTGAACCACGATTGGAGCGAATAGAGACCAACTCACAGTTTGCACAAATTATTTCACCAAGTGAGATGATAGCAATTGTTACATTGAACATTAAAATAGGTGATGTCGAAGGTTTGATGAATGTCTGTTTACCATTCCTTACATTAGAGGAGGTTATGGATAAATTGAATACTAAGTATTGGTATTCTACAATGCAAAATCGAGATGAAGAAAGTTATGAAGAAGCACTTCAATCTTTGATTTCAAGAGTAGATATTCCTGTAAGGACAGTACTTGGTAACAGTAGTATTTCAGTAAACGACTTTGCTAATATGCAAGTTGGTGATATAATTAAGCTAGACACAAAAGTAGAAGATGAATTAAAAGTCTTCGTAGGCAATATTAAGAAATTTACTGCTCTGCCAGGTTCATCTGGAGATAAATATGCAGTAAGAATTACATCAATAATAAGAGAGGAGCAGTGAAGTAATGGACGGAATGTTATCGCAGGAAGAAATTAATGCGTTGCTAAATTCTGGAGATGGTTCTGTAGAGACTGCCGCTGCTGATGATGAATTATTATCAGAGGAAGAAAAGGATGCAGTTGGTGAAGTTGCTAACATAAGTATGGGAACGGCAGCTACAACTTTGTTTTCTTTAGTTAACCATAAGGTTACTATAACAACTCCAGTTGTATCATATGCAACGTGGGATGATTTGGCGAATAATTATGATAGACCTTGTGTATTTATACAGATATCATATAAAGAAGGTTTGGAAGGTAAGAATATTCTTATCTTGAAAGAAAAAGATGTAAAGATTATCACAGATTTAATGATGGGTGGAGATGGTACTAATATTGATGGTGAAATTAGCGAATTGCATGTTAGTGCGATATGTGAAGCTATGAACCAGATGATGGGATCTTCCGCAACATCTTTATCTACAATGCTTGACAAGATGGTAGATATTAGTCCGCCAACAGCAGAAGTAGTTGACTTAAATGAAGAAATTGATGGTTCTGAAATAGCAGATTTTCTATCAGGAAAGTTTGTTAAAGTTTCGTTTAAGATGGAAATAGAAGGATTAGTTGATAGTAGTATTATGCAGTTATATCCTTTTGATTTTGCTAGAGAAATATATGAAAACTTCTCGACATCTGGAGATGATACTCCAGCACCGGCACCAGCACCGACACCAGCGACTTCAAGTGCAATGCCAGAAGCCCCACAGCAGATGCCAATGGATGGACAGCAGATGATGCAAAATATGGGAATGATGCCAAACATGGGAATGATGCCAAATATGGGAATGATGCCAAATATGCAGATGATGCCAAACATGGGAATGATGCCTAATATGCAGATGATGCAACCACAGAATGTGCAACCAGCACAGTTCCAAGCATTTAATAACACTAGTTTCGTGCCAGGAAATGAGAACATAGGTTTAATTATGGATGTTCCATTACAGGTAACAGTAGAACTTGGACGTACAAGTAAGTCTATTCAAGATATTCTTGAATTTGCACCAGGTACTATTATTGAACTTAATAAGATAGCCGGAGAGCCAATTGATGTATTAGTTAATGGTAAATACGTGGCAAAAGGTGAAGTTGTAGTAATCGAAGAAAGCTTTGGCGTAAGAGTAACAGAAATTATTAAATAATTAATATAAAATAGGAGTTGATAATATGGCAAAAAATATTTTAATATGTGATGATGCAGCGTTTATGAGAATGATGATTAAAGACATTTTAACTAAGAATGGTTACAATGTTATTGGTGAAGCTGAAAATGGAGCTAAGGCCGTAGAAAAATATAATGAAACTAAACCAGATTTGGTTCTTATGGATATTACAATGCCAGAAATGGATGGAATTCAGGCATTAAAGAAAATCAAAGAAGGAGATCCAAATGCATTAGTAATTATGTGTTCTGCAATGGGTCAACAGGCAATGGTTATTGAGTCTATTCAGTCAGGTGCTAAGGACTTTATCGTAAAACCTTTCCAGGCAGATCGAGTATTAGAAGCTGTTAAGAAGGTAGTTGGTTAATATAAAATGATATTAGTACTTTCGACAGGAACAAGAATTGAAAGTGTATTGCAATTATTTAGTGTTATAATACTATTTGTCGTTGTATTGGCGCTTACATATTTTGTAACAAGATGGATAGCTAAGATTCAAGGTGGCAGAAGCTTCAATACTAATATTGAAGTGATAGAAACCTTTAGAATTACCAATAGCAAATACATACAGATAGTTAGAACAGGAAATGTCTATTTGGTTATTGGAATATGCAAAGATACAATAACAATGTTAACACAGTTGGATGAAAGTCAGCTGGAAGAAGTAAAAAGTATCAAACAAGATACTAACGGAAACAATTTTGCTGATATACTTGAAAAAGTAAAAAATATAAAACCTAAAAAGTAGGCGGGTTGATGAAATGACATTAAGAAAAGAGAAAAAAGTACGTAAATTCAAAAAAATAGCCTTACTTTTTGTTATGTTTATGGTATGCATGATATTTGCAAAAAATACTGCATATGCTACGGAAACTACTAGTAGTTCAACATCAACAGATATTAATGGAAATACTACTAGTAGTGTTAGTAACAATAACGGGATTAATGAGTTATCAATTTATTATAATAATAATGGAGATGAAACAACAGGACTCTCTGCTAATATAAAAATATTGATAGTTTTGACAATTATTTCGTTAGCACCATCATTACTTATAATGCTAACTTCTTTCACAAGAATTATTGTGGTTTTGCATTTTGTAAGACAAGCACTTGGTACACAAACATCACCACCAAATCAGGTTTTGGTGGGATTAGCATTGTTTTTAACAATGTTTATAATGGGACCAATTTTTACGGAAATAAATGATACAGCTATAAAACCATTAGATGCAGGTGAAATTACTCAGGAAGAGGCGTTGACACTTGCTATGGAGCCTTTGCGAGAGTTTATGTTTGAACAAACACAAACAAAGGATATTAAATTGTTTATGGATATTGCAAATGTAGAAGTTGCAGATACGGTAGATGATATACCAATAACAGTATTAATACCTAGCTTTATAATAAGCGAGTTAAGAGCTGCTTTTATAATGGGGTTCTTAATATATATTCCATTTATCATAATTGATATGGTTGTCGCTTCGACTCTTATGTCAATGGGTATGATGATGTTACCACCAACTACAATTTCAATGCCGTTTAAGATACTATTGTTTGTGTTGGCTGATGGCTGGAATCTGGTAATTGGTAGTTTGGTTAAGACGTTTTATTAGTATGATAGCTAAGAACAAAAGTGGGGTGAGGTCTGGTGACACCAGAAATAGTTTTAGATATTGCAAGAGAGGCCATATATACTATCATAATATCAGCGGCTCCTCTGTTGCTTGTTTCTTTAGTAGTTGGTTTGATTGTAAGTGTTTTTCAGACAGCAACTTCAATTCAGGAACAAACATTAACATTTGTACCTAAAATTTTATCAATTTTCCTGATGCTTATGCTTGCAGGCTCATGGATATTAAATAATATAACTACATTTATGACGACACTATGGGCTGATTTTAGTGTTTATTTAGGTTAATGTTATGGTTAATGTTCAATTTACATTTGAAAATTTGGAACAGTTTCTATTGATTTTTGTTAGAGTTGCTAGTTTGATATATGCAGCCCCTCTCTTTTCTCAAAAGGGAGTACCAAGGCAGACTAAAGTAGGTTTATCACTTTTTATATCAATTATATTATTTCAGGTAATACCGAAGGAATCACTAGCATATTCTACAGTCATAGAATATGCTGTTCTTGTTATTAGGGAAGCTATTGCAGGCTTGATAATCGGCTTTGGAGCTGAAATATGTTATTCAATTATAGCTTTCGCTGGTAGAATTATAGATATGGAAATAGGTTTATCTATGGTAAGTATGTTTGATCCGTCATCTAATACACAGATTTCAATTACGGGTGCTTTCTATAATTACTTGTTTATGCTGATGTTTATTATTTCAGATATGCATCATTACATAATAAGAGCTTTAGTAGATACCTATGAATTGATTCCTATGGGAAGAGTTATTTTTAATATGGATAAGATGTATGTATCAATACTTCAGTATATGGGTGACTATTTGGTTATAGGATTTAGAATAGTGTTACCTGTATTTGCAGTAACACTTGTTACAAACGTTGTGTTAGGTGTGTTGGCAAAGGTAGCACCACAGGTAAATATGTTTTCTGTTGGTTTACAGATAAAAATATGTATGGGATTGGTAACAATCTATTTGGTTATGGGATTATTTGGAAATATATCAAATTATATTTTTACAGAAATGAAAAGAGTAATGATATCTTTCATACAAGGAATGTATTGACATGATAAAGTATAATTTACAGTTTTTTGCAAAAGATGGACCAGGTGGTGAAAAGACGGAGCAACCTACGGCAAAAAAATTAAAAGATGCCAGAAAAGAAGGTCAGGTTGCTAAAAGTCAGGAAATAGGAAATGCATTTTCTATTTTTGGCGGATTTTTAATTTTGATGTTTTATGCTAGTTCAATGGGAACCGATTTTATGGAAAATTTCTCTAATTTCTATACTATGATTCCTGATGTTATTGCCCAGAGTAATAATGGTGCAACTGCATTCACCATACATCAAATAATGCAAATGATATATAAGAGATTAATTTCGACAGTATTGCCTATATTTTTAATAATGGTAATGATAGGTATTGTTGTTAATCTTGTTCAGGTTAAATGGCTTTTTACAACGAAACCGTTAAAACCTAGTTTGAGTAAATTTAATCCTGCAAAAGGATTAAAGAAGATTATTTCTGCAAGATCTTTATTTGAATTACTTAAAAGTATTATTAAAATTATTGTAGTTGGATATGTGGCTATATCAACTATAAGTGATAAAAGCGAAATATTATTGAGAATATATGATATTCCATTGATAATGGCTATTCAATATATTGGACAGATAGTAATAAATTTGGGAATAAAAATTGGAGCAGTATATATGATTATTGCGGCGGCTGATTTTATATATCAGAAGCGTAAATTTAAAAAAGATATGATGATGACAAAACAGGAAGTAAAAGAAGAGTATAAAAACTCAGAAGGAAATCCAGAAAATAAACGTAGACAACGTAGTAAAATGATGGAGGCATCACAGCGAAGAATGATGCAAAGCGTTCCACAGGCGGACGTTGTTATTACAAACCCTACACACTTTGCTGTTGCTATTAAGTATGATGCTGATAAATTTCAAGCACCTATTGTATTAGCAAAGGGTGAAGATTACTTGGCACAAAAAATTAAAGAAGATGCCAAGGCACATAATATTCAGATAGTAGAAAATAAGCCGTTGGCACGAATGCTTTATTACAATGTTGATATTGGTAATGAAATACCGCCAGAGTTATATCAGGCAGTGGCTGAAGTGTTAGCGTATGTATATAGTTTAAAGAATGCTTAGAAAAGCGAAATTATTAGAAGGGGGTATTTACTGTGAAGAAGACAGATTTAGCTGTAGGTTTATATTTGTTAGCTGCAATAGTATTTTTGATTGTACCAATACCTGCAGTTTTATTGGACGTAATGTTAGCAATAAATATCGCTTTTGCATTAACAATTTTATTTAACGCATTGTTTTCTGTAGAAGTTTTAAATATGTCAACTTTTCCAACAATACTTTTGTTTTCAACAATATTCAGAATATCGTTAAATGTATCGTCAACTAAGTTAATATTAACAACAGGTGATCCTGGAAACGTAGTAGAAACATTTGGTAAATTCGTTGGTGGTGGCGATTTAATTATTGGTGTTATTGTATTTATAATCTTAATTATTGTGCAGTTTGTTGTTATTAATAAAGGTTCAGAACGTGTAGCTGAAGTACAGGCAAGATTTACATTGGATGCTATGCCAGGTAAACAGATGGCTATTGATGCCGATCTTAATACGGGTGCCATTAATGATGAGCAAGCAAAAGAAAGACGTGAAAAGATTCAAGCCGAGTCAGCATTCTTTGGTTCAATGGATGGTGCTACTAAGTATGTAAAAGGAGATGCCGCTGCAGGTTTGATTATTACCGCTGTAAATATTGTTGGTGGTATTGCTATGGGTGTGTTACGCCAGGGAATGGAAATGAGTGAGGCATTGGATAAATATACAATACTTACTATCGGTGATGGATTGGTAAGTCAGATTCCGTCGTTGATGATTTCATTGGCAACTGGTATTTTGGTAACAAAATCATCTAAGGAAGCAGATTTTGGAGATGTACTTGTTAAACAGTTGTTTTCTATACCAAAGGTTTTGTATCTGGTTGGTGGAACTTTAGCATTTTTAGGAATTGTAACACCATTAAATCCTGTTATATTTATAGCTCTTGGTGGTGTGTTTGTGGCTTCAGGTTTGAAGATGAGGAAAACTATGGGAGTTGCTGCTATTGAAGAAGAAGTTGATACAGGTGAATCAGAAGCAGAAGAAATTAGAAAACCTGAAAATGTTGTATCATTATTACATGTTGATCCAATTGAGTTAGAATTTGGTTATGGAATTATTCCTTTAGCCGATGTTAATCAGGGAGGAGATTTATTAGACCGAGTTGTTATGATTAGACGTCAGGTGGCACTTGAATTAGGTACAGTAGTTCCAATAATTCGTTTAAGAGATAACATTCAGTTGAATCCCAACCAATATGTTATTAAAATCAAGGGTGTTCAGGTTAGTGAGGGAGAAATATTATTTGACCATTATATGGCTATGAACCCTGGTTATGTAGAAGAAGAAATTACAGGTATTCCAACATTTGAACCTTCATTCCATTTGCCAGCACTATGGATTACAGAAGGACAGAGAGAAAGAGCAGAGAGTATGGGTTACACAGTTGTTGATCCACCTTCAATTATTGCTACACATCTTACAGAAGTTATTAGAAATCATATTTCAGAACTTCTTACAAGACAGGATGTGCAAAATCTTATTAATAATGTCAAAGAAGGAAACACAGCACTTATTGATGAACTTACACCAAAACTTCTTGGACTTGGTGAAATACAAAAGGTTTTGCAGAATTTGTTAAGAGAAGGTATCTCAATCAGAGATTTAGCTACTATTTGCGAGACGCTGGCAGATTATGCAGCTACAACACGTGATACAGATATTTTAACGGAGTATGTTAGACAAAGCCTAAAGAGAGCTGTGTCGGCTAAATATTTCCAAGTAGGTGAAGCAAATAGTGTTGTGACATTAGATCCTAATACAGAACAAAAGATTATGGATTCTGTGAAGAAAACAGAAACAGGTTCATATTTGGCATTAGATCCGGAAGCAACAAGAAATATTATGTCTTCAACAGAAGCTGAAATTGGAAAATTGGAGAATCTAGGAAAAGCACCAGTTATTATAACTTCTCCAATTGTTAGAATATATTTCAAAAAATTAACACAGGATTATTTTAAAGATTTAATTGTTGTATCTTATAATGAAATTGAATCTAATATAGAATTACAGTCGGTAGGGATGGTGACAGGATAGTGGTTATTAAGAAATTTCAAGGTGCAACTGAAAGAGAGGCAGTACTCAAGGCTAAAGAAGAATTGGGAAATGATGCAGTTGTCCTAAATGTAAAAACTATTAAACAAAGAGGTGTGATGAAATTATTTAAGCCTACACAGGTAGAAATAACAGTAGCACAGGATGATAATAAAAATAATGAGCCGGTGAAGAATGATATGGATTTCGCACCGGCTAAATCCATAGACATAGCTGTGGATGAAAATGTTGAAACAATAAAATTTAATGAATCAATGTCTGAGGCTGAAAAAGCAGCAAATATTATTGCTCAGTTCGCTCCACAAGATAATAAGAAAGATGTTGAAGAAATATCAAGTATACAAACTAATATGAATTCTAGTACTTCGGCTGATACATCTGTTATAGAGAGAAAGTTAGAAGATTTGCAGAATTTATTAGAAAGGCAAATAGAGGAAAAAGAGGAAAAACAAGAAGCGGAAGTAGAGCAAGAAGTTGAAGAAGAAAAAGATGAAGTTGAAGTGTTCATTCAGCTTATTTATAATACATTGCTAGACAACGAAGTTGATGAAAAGTATATTAATACATTTATCGGAGAAATCGAAAAGAATCATAGCAAGGATTTATCTATTGAGCAGGTGTTGGCAAATATTTATCAGAGAATGATATTAAAATTAGGGGAGGCAAGTTTAATAGAAGCTAGTGCTAAGAAACCTAAAGTAGTATTCTTTATTGGCCCGACAGGAGTTGGAAAAACTACAACACTTGCAAAAATTGCATCTAAATTCCATGTGGAAGGTAATAAAAAGATTGCAATGTTAACTGCTGATACATATAGGATTGCGGCTACCGAGCAGTTGAGAACTTATGCAAACATATTAGGTGTACCATTTAGCGTTGTATATTCAGAAAATGAATTAGTTGAGAAGATTGAAGAGTTTAAAAAATATGATTTTATTTTGGTAGATACTGCAGGACATTCTCACAAGAATCAAGATCAGAAGGCAGATATTAAGAAACTGTTAGACAGTATTGAAGGAATAGCAGAAAAGGAAGTATTTTTGGTAGTTAGTGCAGCTACAAAGTACAAGGATTTAATTAAAATCGTAGATACATACAATGAAGTGGCTGATTACAAATTGATATTCACAAAATTAGATGAAACTACTAGTTTAGGAAATATATTAAATATTAAAATGTATTCACAACATGATTTGGCTTATGTGACGTTAGGACAAAATGTACCTGATGATATTGAAATCTTTGATGCTCAAGGATTAGTTAAACAATTATTAGGGGGACAATAGTTAATGGATCAAGCTGAACAGCTAAGAAATCTTGTCAAACAAAGTATTCAAAAGGAATCTATGAAGGCCAGAGTAATAACTGTTACTAGCGGAAAAGGCGGTGTAGGCAAAAGTAACACTGCTATTAATTTAGCTATACAGTTAAAAAAACGTGGCAAACGAGTTATTATTTTTGATGCTGATTTTGGATTATCTAACATAGAGGTTATGTTTGGAATGGTTCCAAAGTTCACCTTGAGTGATTTGATATATAAAGGAAAAAGTATTGAAGATATAATTAACATAGGTCCTATGGATATTGGGTTTATTTCAGGTGGGACAGGAATAGTAGAATTATCAAATATCAATAAAGATCAAATAGAGATATTGATTAGTGCTCTAAAAGAATTAGATGAATTGACGGATTATATAATAATAGATACCGGAGCTGGAATAACAGACTCTGTTGTAGAATTTATAATGATGAGTAGGGAAGTTTTGGTTGTGGTAACACCAGAACCAACATCACTTACTGATGCATATTCCCTAATTAAAGTTATGCATACAAATTTTAAGTTTGAAAAATCAGATATTAATGTTAAAATAATAGTAAATAGAGTGAAAAAAGTCGCAGAAGGCAATATTGTTTTTGAAAAATTACAGTCTGTGGTGCGAAAATTCTTAAAAGCAGATATTGAATTTTTGGGAATTGTTCCAGAGGATGGAAATGTGCCTGTAGCTGTTATAAAACAAGTACCGGTGTCGATAATGGCTGCTAACTCCAAAGCATCAAAGGCCTATGCTAAAATAGCCTGTGATATTGATGAAATTGAGAATAATGAAAATTTTGAAGGTATTTCCTCAATGATTTTTGAGTTGCTAAGAAGAAAAAAAAGTGTATAAAGGGTGTGATAATGTGGATTCATTAATTAAGGTTGGTAATAAGATTGATTTGTGTTTAGCCAACAGAAAAACACTAAAAACGCAGTTGGATGATGATAATAGACGAATTTATAAAAGCAAAATTTATGACATCATAGATGATACAACAATAAAGGCAGCGATACCTATACAAGAGGGCAAGTTGGTTTTGTTACCTTTAGATTCGGTATACGACGTATTTTTTTATACATCTGCTGGATTATATGAATGTGAAGGTAAGGTTATAGAAAGATACAAAGAAAATAATCTGTTTGTTATGGTATTGGAATTACTTAATCCTTTGAAAAAAAATCAAAGAAGAGAATATTATAGATTGAGTTGTACAATTGATGTTAAGATTTTACCAGTTACGGAGCAAGAATTAAAAATTGGTGGAATTGATCAAATAGTTGATGCAAGAATAGAAAAGTGTAAAGAAGAAATTGGAGATACACGAGAAGTAAGCATCTTTGATGAATTGGCAATGGTAGTATGGGAAGAAGGTTACATTGTTGATATAAGCGGGGGTGGAATAAGATTTACTAGTGGAATTCAGGTGGAAGAGAATAGTTATATATATACTAGATTCAACTTATTAATAGAAGGACAGATTAAACAGTATACAATTTTAACACAAGCTATTTCATCGGAAAAAATAGTAAATAGAAATAATCAATATGAAACTAGAGCAAAATTTATAGGAGTCGGTAGAGATAATACCGAGGAAATTGTAAGGTATATTTTTGAGGAAGAAAGAAAATCACGAAAATACAGAAAGAGTTGATTGGGATGAGCAAAAATATTTTAGTAGTTGATGACTCTGCACTTATGAGAAGGGTTATATGTGATATAATAAATGCAGATAGTAGATTCGAGGTTACAGATCTTGCTAAAAACGGTCTGGAAGCCTTGGAATTATTGTTAGACAAAAAGTATGATGCAGTTATTTGTGACATTAACATGCCTAGGATGACTGGATTAGAATTGCTTGAACATTTACAAAAATACAAAATAAAATGCAAGATTATTATGGTAAGTACTTTAGCTAAAGAAGGAGCTAAGGAAACCATATATGCTTTAGAGCTTGGAGCATTTGATTTTGTAACAAAACCGGAAAACTTTATTGAAGCCAAGGGACCTGATTTTAGAGAGCGTTTAATTGTATCACTGGAAGTTGCAACAAAAGCAGGTACAGATTTTAGTAGACTTACTTCTGTAAATGCAACAAGGGATACTAAAACGATAACCACACCTAAAGCATCAGTAAAACCAGTAACAAAGGCAAGCAAGCTGCCTAGAAAAACTGGTGGAAGTAAGGTAGTTGCTTTAGCATGTTCAACAGGGGGACCTAAATCATTACAATCAGTCATTCCGTTATTACCGGCAGATTTGGATGCAGCAGTTTTGTTAGTACAGCATATGCCAGCAGGTTTTACTAATTCATTAGCACAGAGATTAAATGAAATGAGTAAGATGACAGTAAAGGAAGCAACTAATGGCGAGATTATACAAAAGGGATATGTGTATATAGCACCTGGTGGAACACATATGAAGGCTGTAAAAGATGGTAATAATCATAAGATTAAGATAACGGATGAAGATCCAATTGGTGGTTTGAAACCATGTGCCAATCTTATGTATGACTCATTAGCAAATTGTGGTTTCGATGAAGTAGTGTGTGTAGTTCTTACTGGTATGGGGGCAGATGGCACAGAAGGTATTAAAAAACTTAGTAACAGTAAACCGGTCTATGTTATTTCACAGGATGAAGCTACTTGTGTAGTTTATGGGATGCCAAAGACTATTGCGGAAACTGGAATGGTAGATGAAATAGTGCCACTAAACAGTATTGCGCAAACCATTATTAAGAATGTAGGAGTAAAATAGTATGGATGTTAGTCAGTATTTAGAGATTTTTATTGATGAAACTAAAGAACATTTGCAGAGTTTAAATGAGCAGTTATTAATTCTTGAAAAAGAACCAGATAATGCTGATACAATTAATGAAATTTTCCGTGCAGCACATTCGTTAAAAGGTATGGCTGGTACAATGGGATATAAGAGAATGCAGAAGTTAACTCATGATATGGAAAATGTATTCTCAGAAATCCGTAATGGAAAAATGAAAGTTAATGCTAGTATGGTTGATATATTATTCCAGTGCCTAGATGCATTAGAAGGA
The DNA here is from genome assembly GCA_964405075.1 of uncultured Lachnospiraceae bacterium. GTDB lineage: Bacteria > Bacillota > Clostridia > Lachnospirales > Lachnospiraceae > CAYOMP01. The sequence continues at coordinate 8,331 of CAYOMP010000023.1, read as the reverse complement.
TATCTGGATGTTATTGTAAATACTCAGGATGAAGGAACAAATGATAATCAGCCAATTATTAATGAACTTAATGATATTTTAAATGGTACAAGCACAAAATCAGAAGCACCAGCTAAAGAAGCAGAAGAAGTTGTCGAAACAACACAAAAGGCTTCAAGTGACAAATTTGTTGCTAAATATAAAGATATTGAATTAGCAGATCATGAAAAGCATGCAATTGCTGAAGCTTTTGAAAAAGGATTAAACGTATATGGAATAACAGTATATGTTCAGGAATCATGTATTCTGAAGGCTGCCAGAGTATTTTTGGTATTTAAGGGAATAGAAGCAATTGGTGAAACTATCAAATCAGTACCTTCAGTGCAGGATATTGAGGATGAAAAATTTGATTATGATTTTAGCATGTATGTAATTTCTGCTGAGCCATATGAAAAGGTGGAGGCAGTTATTAAAAATGTTTCAGAAATTGAAACATGTGTAGGTGAAAAACTTGACCAATCATGTTTGGTGGCTAAAAAATCAGATAAAGAAGAAAGTAAAGTAGTTAAAGATGAAACAAAGAATGAAACTGCAAAACCAGCTGCAACACAGGCTGCAGCAAAGGCTGCGACACAGACAGCAACAAAAACAGCAGGTAAACCAGTGGTAAACCGTACAGTTCGTGTAGATATATAAAAACTTGATGTATTAATGAATATTGTTAGTGAGATTATTATTGAAAAGAACAGTTTAGTAGCTGTTAGTGAAAATGAACCAGGACAGAATTCACAGGGATTCCATGAACAAATAGAATATCTTGAAAGAGTTACAACTAATCTTCATGAATCAGTTATGAAGGTTCGAATGGTTCCTATCGAAAGTGTAGTAAACAGATTCCCAAGAATGATTCGAGACTTAAGCAAAAAGCTTGGCAAGAAGATGGAACTGTATATGACAGGTGAAGATACAGAACTTGATAGAACAGTTATTGATGAGATCGGTGATCCATTGATGCATTTATTAAGAAATTCAGCTGACCATGGTCTTGAATCTAATGAGACAAGAATTGCAAGAGGCAAGTCAGAGGTAGGTTCTATTTTTCTTGATGCTTATCAGGAAGGAAATAATGTTATTATCGAGGTTAGAGATGATGGTAACGGTATTGATGTTGAATCTGTTAAAGCAAAAGCTCTTGAAAGAGGAACAATAACTTCTGAACAGGCAGAAACAATGTCAGATAAAGATATTATCGATTTATTATTTTTACCAAGTTTCTCAACTGCTAAAAAGATATCAGATGTATCTGGTAGAGGTGTTGGTCTTGATGTTGTTAAATCAAAAATCGAAGCTTTAGGCGGAGAAGTTGAAGTTAAGAGTAAGTTGGGCGAGGGTAGTACATGGACTATCAGATTACCACTTACATTAGCAATTATTCAAGCTCTTATGGTTGAACTTGGTGATGAAAAATATGCAATAGCATTAGGAAGTATTCAGACAATCGAAGATATATCTGTTAATGATATTAAATATGTTGAAGCTAAGGAAGTTATACATATTAGAGAAACTGTTATTCCATTGATACGTCTTGATAAAGTATTAGAGGTAGAAGAAAAGGACGAAGAAAAAGAAAACTTAACAGTTGTAATTGTTAAGAAAGGTGATAAGCTTGCTGGTTTAGTTGTTGATAATTTAATTGGGCAGCAGGAAATCGTTATTAAGTCACTTGGTAAATATATTAACATCGATAAGGTTATCAGTGGTGCTACTATCCTTGGTGATGGTGAAATTGCATTAATTCTTGACGTGAATACTTTAGTATAACAGGAGGTGTTTAACAATGGAAGAAAATAAGGTAGAATTCAATTCAACTCAGTATATAGTAGTTAAAATTGGAAATGAGCAATTTGGTATAGACATTAGTTATGTAGATAATATTGTTCGTATGCAGAAAATAACAAGAGTTCCAAAAGCTCAGAGTTATTTTTACGGAGTGATTAATCTTCGTGGTGTAATAATGCCAGTTATGAGTATTAGAAGAAAAATGAAATTAGATGATGATGAATTTAAAAACACAACAAGAATTATCATCATAAAAATGGAACAAGCTTTGATTGGTATTATCGTAGATGAAGTTAAAGAAGTAGTAACTTTGGAAAATGATGATATTGAAAAAGTAACTTTTGATTCTAAGGATGAAAGATCAACATTTATTAATGGTATAGGTAAACATGATGAAGAGTTGATTTCATTATTGGATATTAATAGTGTAATAACAGAGAAAGAATTAGTATAGGAAGGTGCATAAAATGTCTAAATTGAATTTAGATGAAATGGATTCAATGCACTATGATGTACTTAGGGAACTTGGAAATATAGGAGCGGGCAATGCAACAACTGCATTGTCGCAGCTTCTTAATATGAAATTGGATATGAAAGTTCCCTCAGTAGATTTGGTGGGATTTAATAAATTAGCTGGATATGTGTGTGGAGAAGAAGAATTGGTAGTTGCTATATATCTTATGCTAGAGGGAGATATTCAGGGTAGCATGATGTTCCTTTTAGAAGAAAAGGCAGCACATTGTCTGGTTAATCAGTTGATGGGACGTGCTATAGATTCAGGTGAAGAATTTAACGAGATGGATATGTCAGCATTGCAAGAAATTGGAAACATTATTACAGGTGCATATCTTTCATCGCTTTCTTCATTAACGAATCTTACAATTGTAGCATCAGTACCTTATATGAGTATTGATATGGCAGCAGCAATTTTAAGTGTTCCTGCAATTGAATTCGGTAAAGTAGGAGATAAAGCGTTATTAATAGAAACAGAGTTTGGCGACGAGGTAATGATTAATGGATATTTTATTTTGATTCCTGAGTTGTCATCTTACGATAAAATATTGGGCTCTTTGGGGTTGTAAAATAGGTGGTAATGTGTAAATGGATGAAATGATAAAAGTAGGGATGGCGGATTTGAAAGTGTGCCCATATCCTAAGGCTATAACCACATTAGGATTAGGTTCTTGTGTAGGTATTGCATTATATGATCCAGTAACCAAAATTGGTGGATTAGCACATGTTATGCTTCCAGATAGTACACAGATTAGAAATAATACAAACAGAGCAAAATTCGCAGACACAGGTATTGTTGATTTAATCAAAGAGATGGAAAGAGCTGGAGCATCAAGGTCTCGTATGGTTGCTAAGATTGCAGGTGGGGCTCAGATGTTTGCATTCAGTGGACAATCAGATATGGTTAGAATCGGAGCAAGAAATGTTGAGGCGTCAAAGCTAAAGCTAAAGGAAATGGGAATTCGATTATTAGCCGAAGATACAGGGTTAAATTATGGTAGAACTGTTGAGTTTTATACGGAAACAGGTAAGTTTTTGATAAAGTCAGTAGGAAAACCTATAAAAGAAATTTAATACAAACTGACAAAGGTGATAATATGAAATTTAAAAACATGCCGTTAATAATAATGCTTGTTGCGGGGTTAATTACAAGTGTTATGACAGTTATAAAAAATTATGATACAACAGTAGCCTTAACAACATTATTTATAGTGTTGTTAAGTTTTTATGTTTTGGGACTTATAGCTAGATATGTAATAAACAAAATTTGTTTTCCTATAGAGGAAGATAAAAAAGAAGAGGAAAACTCAGAAGAATCAGAAGGATCTGAAGAAGAAGGTCAGGAAACGCCACAGGAAGAAAGTTCAAACGAGGATAATAGAGACAAATATTAGGAACTGGAGGCCAAAATATGGATGAAGCTGGGAAGAAATCACTTTGGGAGCGTTATACAAAAGAGAAAACACCAGAAATTAGGGAACAGATTATTATAGAGTATGCCCCACTTGTAAAAATAGTTGCAGGCAGGCTGAGTATGTATTTAGGACATGCAGTGGAATTTGATGATTTGGTGGGTTATGGAATATTTGGATTAATAGATGCAATAGATAAGTTTGACTATTCTAAGATGGTTAAATTTGAAACTTATGCCAGCTTAAGAATAAGAGGGTCTATATTAGACCAGATAAGAAAAATGGATTGGATTCCAAGAACTGTCAGACAAAAACAAAAGAAAATTGACATAGCAATGAAAGAATTTGAAGCTAGAGAAGGTAGAATTCCTTCAGATGAAGAACTAGCGGTAGAATTAGGCATATCATTTGATGAATTAGAGGATTGGAAAAACAAAGCTAAGGTAACAAATATAGTTTCTTTAGATGAGTTTTTAGAACAAGGCAGTGAAGTGACTTTTGACGAAGGAAGAAATAATAGTTTCGTAATGCCAGAGACTAAGGTTGAATCTACAGAGGCAAAACAAATGATTATGAATGCTATAGAGAGTTTAACGGAAAAAGAGAAAAAAGTAATTTTGTTATATTATTATGATGAACTTACATTAAAAGAGATAAGTAGAATTTTGGAGGTGTCAGAATCCAGAATATCTCAGTTACACACTAGAGCTATACAAAAAATGAAGGATAAATTGGGAAGTTATTTTAATTTGTTAACAGATATGTAAATGGGGAGGTTGCTTAAATGAGAGGTTTCTTTCAAATTATAGGAAAATCTGATGGTACATATATACGTCTATTTCCATCTGAAAATAGTGATAAAATTGACATTAGTGATATTAGTAGTTACCTCACAGAAAAGAAAATCTTTGATTTTGATATAAAAGCTCTAAATAAATTAGTTGAGGAATCTACAGAAAAAGTAGAATTTAAGTTAAATAATGAACAATTAATTCCAACAAACGAACATGTAAAAGTTGTTATTGAGCCTGATAAAATGACAGCTAAAGTTCGCTTTTATCCACCATCAAACGGAGGAAAGAAGATAACTGCTCAAGAGATAAAGAACTCACTAGCGATGGAAAAGGTGGTTCATGGAATTTTAGAGCAAAAAATTGATTTGCTAATTGAAAAAGGCAGAGTATACTGTAGAGATATTACAATAGCAAAAGGAACTCCGGTTACATATGGGCATGACGCTATGATTGAGTATTTCTTTCCAACAGATCTTAATTCAAAACCTAGAATGAATGAAGATGGAACTGTGGATTTTCATCATTTAGATAATATTGCACATGTTGGACAAGGTGATTTACTGGCTAGGTTGACATTGGAAGACCCTGGTAAACCAGGAATGAATGTTTTGGGAGAAATAGTAAAACAACCTAATTATCAAAAGAAAAAATTAAAATATGGAAAAAATATTACGATTTCTGAAGATGGTTTAGAATTATATTCTGATTTCGCAGGACATGTTTCTTTAGTAGAGGGCAAAGTATTTGTTGCTAATCAGTATGAAGTTGAGGATGTTGATAGTTCTACTGGTAATATTGAATATGATGGTAACGTATTGGTTAAAGGAAATGTAAGAAGTGGTTTTGAAGTAAAAGCAGAAGGTGAAATTAGGGTAAGAGGCGTTGTTGAAAATGCAAATCTTATAGCTGGTGGCGATATAATTCTAGAAAGAGGAATCCAGGGAATGGGAAAAGGGACTCTTCAAGCAGGTGGAAACGTAATTTCAAAATTTATAGAGAGCGCTACTGTTAAAGCAGGTGGTTATGTTCAAACAGAAGCAATTTTACATAGTACAGTATCCGGTAAAGAAGAGGTATTAGTTCAAGGTAAAAAAGGATTTATTACAGGTGGAACGATTATGTCTTTAAATAAGGTTACAGCAAAGACAATCGGATCTCCGATGGGAGCTGATACAGTAATAGAAGTTGGTATTGATCCTGAACGGAAAGAACGTCAAGAATATTTGTTAGATCATATAAAAGAAATTAACAATGAAATTGAAATGGTAGCACCGGCATTAACAAATTATGCAAAACAAAGGGCAAAAAATATTTCTTTTTCACCGGAACAGGCAAAATATATTAAGGAATTATCAGATAAGTACAGAATTTTGTCAGAGGAATTAGGCGAAGCTAAAAAAGAAGTTGAAGAAATAGCAGAAAGTCTTTCAGAAGGTTCTAATGCACGAATAAAAGTGACAGATAGAATTTATTCAGATGTCAAACTGGTGGTTTCAGAAGGTGTTATGTTTGTAAGAGAAGAACAGCACCATTGTCAGTTTATATATGAACAAGGGGAAGTTAAGATGGTTTCACTGTAATGGTGAAGGGACAATAGGAAGGAGTATAGTTATGGCAATTGGACCTGTTGAAATGAATGGGTATATAACCCGAACTCAAGATATTGGGACTATGAAACATCAAGAAGATTCAAAGCCAGTAGTGGACCAGCAGAATTTTCAGGCACATTTTAAAGAAGAAGTTCAAGCAAATATGAAAAATGTGCACCATGCAGATGATAGTGATAATCATCAGAAAAAGTTCGATGCAAAAGAAAAAGGAAGCAATGAATATTATAATAATCGAAAAGATAAGAAAAATGATAGTGGAAAAAATGAGGATAAAAAGAAAAAAAACAGCACTCCACTACATAGATTTGATATGAGCATATAGTATAGGAGAAATGAAATGACAGCATTAGAGATTATCTTGATAATAGTAGGTGTAATTTTTATTATAGGAAGCTTCATGGTTTCTGAAAAATTTACTGCTTCAAGTGAGCAGTTAAAAGCTGCAATAGACGAGAACGAACTGAAAAAAGTTATTGATGCACAGGTTCGTAATATGGAAGATGATATAGTTGCTATGGTGGAGAATACAGCTAAAGAAGCATTGGAAGGTTCTAAAAGAGAGATGGAAAAAATCTCTAACGAGAAGATAATGGCGGTCGATGATTTTTCAAAAACAGTTATGGAAGATATTGAAAAATGCCATAGTGAGGTAATGTTCTTATATGGAATGTTAAATGACAAGAATAAGGAGACAAAGGATACAGCTGAACTCATTACTAAGGCAAACAAGAGTATTAATAAAAAGATAGAAGAAGCAAATTTGGTTGTTGAAAGATTAAATGAGCAAATGGCTGAAATTAATGAGTTTGTTAGAAATCAGCAAGCTATATCAGAGAAGATGGATATTAGTGCGGCAGCAGTAGAGAGCTTGGAAGAGCAATTAGACATTATTGAAAGAATGGCAACACAATTCTCTGCTGATATAAAAATAGCAGAAGAGAATTTTAAGGCAAAGACTGAAGTTATAAAAGAAGAAGCATCAGACATAGTAGAAGATACAGAAGTAGAAAATGTGAGTGATGAAGAAGCATTTGATTATGTCGATGGTTATGAAGAAGAGACTAAAGTGGCAAATGATATAGATTATTTAAGTACTTTAGTAACAATGGATTCTTCTGATATTTTAAATGAGGAAGAAGAAGCAGAGTTGAATAAATTATTATCTGGTAATGACAGCAAAGACACAGATAGCATAGAAGAAGATAACCATGAATCCAATAGTAATGAAAGAATACTTGAAATGAGTAAAAATGGTATGACAACCCTTGAAATTGCAAGACAGTTAGGACTTGGAGTTGGTGAAGTTCAACTAGTTATTGATTTATTTGAAGGGGGAAGATAATAATGAAATTAAAATATTATCTAAGAGGTGCTGGAATAGGCATTATTATCTCAACTATAGTATTGACTACTGCTTTTGCGAACAAAAAAACTGTAATATCAGATGATGAGGTTAAATTAAAAGCGGCAATCCTTGGAATGATTAGTGTTGAGGAGGCTGATGAATTAGATGCAAAGATTTCTAATTTGGAGAATGAAAAAGCAAATTTGGAAAGCGAACTTGAGGAATTGAATAAAATAATAAATGAATCTACTGCAAATGTAGAATCTGTTGACAAAGATAAAGAGTCGAAAGATGATAGTTCACAGGAGAATTCAGAAACTATAGAGGATACAAAAGCAGAAGAAAAAGACGAAAATAAAGAAAAAGTTAATACTGAAAGTTCGAGTAAAACAAGTCAGAGTGCATCAAACGGTACAGAAGTTTCATTTTCTATTTCAAAAGGAATGGGTTCAGAGACCGTAGCTCAGATTTTGGAAAGTAATGGTTTGATATCAGATGCCAAAGAGTTTAATAGGTATTTAGTAAACGGTGGTTATTCAGATATGATTCAAGTTGGAGAATATGTAATTCCAATGGGTGCTACATATGATGAAATAGTAGATGAATTATTAAATAGGTAGAAAGTAAATTACAAAATAAGTGTTGTGATTTTGTGTTAAGTTATGGAGTGCAAATTAGAAGGTGTACTCCATAATTGCATTTTTAAGCCATAATTAATAAAAAAGACTTGCACCAGATGATTTAGTATGATAAAATTAACAACGGTAAAAAATACACGTATGCGTATAACATGGTGCCAGTAGGTAAAATAGTAATGCATACGGAAGAACAAAACCATG
>CAYOMP010000022.1:0-27279 GCA_964405075.1 uncultured Lachnospiraceae bacterium | reverse complement strand
GAATTGTATGCTGCGATGGCGCAGGCGGAGATTGAGAAGAAAGAGAAACGTCAGAAGGAAGGTATTCAAGCAAAGAAGGAGCGTGGTGAGTGGGATGATTATGGTCGCCCAGCTAAAATGAAGTTAGAGGATTTTGCTCATGAGTACTTAAAAGTGGAATCTGGAGAAATACGTCCATTTGAGTTGATGCGTAAGTTGGGAATGAGTAAAACAACATTTTATCGTTATGTGGTTACTGTTCAGTGATTAGCCAAAGCCAATAAAATCAAAGGGTGCAGAGAATGTGTTGTTAGATTGTAACAAACTTTTCTGCACCCTTTTGTGATTATTTGATAAATGCTGCTTCAACAACATCGTATATATTTTTGTTTTGCATTTTTGCAGTTTCAATTATGGTAAGTGCATCACAAATATGCTGTCCACCAGAATCGCTTCGGAGCACAACAGCCTGCTTCTGTTTTCTTTTGAATTTTCTTAGTTCTCGTTCACTGATGTTATTCGTATAGTCAACATCGGGATGTTTGAGAAAGTAAAGATGGTGATCTTGGTATTCTCGCAGCCTTTTTTGAAGATTAAATCCATCCATGTAATCTTTGGTTGGTGGATTATTTTCGTATTCATTAGCAGCAAGTTCAAGAATTGAAATATATTTATCAGTCAGTTTGTTTACCTGTTCGTCAGGAATGCCGGTTTTATTTTTCTTGGCTATATGAATCATCTTTTGAAGAAGGTCATGCATTTGTTTATGCCACTTAAGAGTTGGTTCGTTTTCAATTGCTCCAACAAGATATCTTAATATATGGGCAATACATTCCTGATGGGAAGAACCGTAGGAATAATACGATTTGTCGTGGTCATGGACAAAGGTTCCTTTAAAGTCTTTGACCGGTGTTTTGGAAAGTCCATCGTGTCCTTTATGATCAAGATGCTGATATAGAACATGCTCCTTGTCAGTACAAAGGATAACAGCCTTTCGTTTGCCATTAATGTTACTTACTGTGGCATCCGAATATAAAATATCTGAGTGTGTAAGCAATGAAAAAATCTTGGCACGTTCAGCCTCAGTATTTGTTGAAAATTCAGAAGAAAGGTTGCATATCGTACCAGTAGAAAGATTAACGATACCCTTTGTGATATCAGATATACACTGCCTTGTTTTGGCTATGGATACGTTGTAATAATCGTTTAGTAAAAAGGCAAGAGCCTTAACAGAAGCACCATAATTTACATCATTAATAATGCCGGCTGGAAATGGAGCATGAACTCTTGTGCCGGTCTTGCGGTTACGATATTCATCTGCAATATAATCATTAACATTTACAGAAACCTGAATATCAATAAGCTGTTTGATTATTTTCTTTCCAGTAGGGTAGAAATCCGGATTAGCTGATATAGATTCCGGCGCAGTAAGAAATACAGGCTCTCTGGTTGGAAGAAGTCGAGAGGCAGTATGGGCTTTGTGTCCAGGTTGAGCTCCTGGTTTTTTGCCAGAGCGTTTTCGGCTGTTAGGAACTTTCTTGCGAAAAGGAAGGGCAGACGAAGGCAGAGAAGAATTTTCAAAGTTGGTATTGAGTTTTTTCTCTAATTTTTTATTTGTACCATTAAGCATAGAAACTTCAGCCTCAGCTGTTTCAGCACGATGACGAAGAACCTCTATATCAGCTAAAGCTGCGGCTAGCTGCTCCTTTAAATCAAGATTTTCAAGTTCAAGATCAAAGCAACGTTTATCCATGATTTTCCAGTGAGCACGCGCTTCTTCGTGACGTTGATTTTCGGTTTTGTTAACCTGCTCGAGGTGACGAATACGTCTTTCTAATGCTTCTTTTTCTTCCACGGGAAATAGACCAGTGGTTTGTTTCTTTAAACGGGCTACTTCGGCACGAAGAGATATAAGTTCTCGGCGTTGAAGCTCATGAGCCTGTTGTAAAGTCATCACTGATCCTCCTAAAAATAAAAAGTAAAGTAAGATTATTTAATTCTATCCAGTTCTTTCTTTAGTGCAGAAATCTGGAGTCTTAACTGACGATTCTCGTCCTCAAGTTCCTGGATACGTTTGTCTTTATCAATATCAGGAGAAATGGATGAAGGTTTTGCTTTAGCTCCTTTGTTTCGACCATCTGTAGGAATGATTTCACCAGTTTCAGGGTCAAGTTTCCCTATAAGAGTTCTCTTTGCTCTGGAACACTTTTTTTCTTTGTCATAGTAAGATTTTGAGTCGTAAACATATGTAATACCGGATCTTTTGTCGAATTGTTTAATGATAGCCATTAAAAACACCTCCTGCGTGGTTATGAGTTAATTATAACACATAACTCTATAAAATGCAACATAAAAATGGCAAGAAATCGCCATTTTATAAGGGTTTGAAGATGTTTTATTGTAAGAAAATATAGTTATGAGTTGACTGATTTGGCTAGGGTCTGAATAGTAACGTTATGTGAGCAGGTTACACTGAGTACTGATTATTGGACTTGAAGTATGATATTCTTATAGTACATAGAACTTAAGAAATTTATTTTGAATCAAGAAAAGACAGGAAGGTGGTATTTATGGCAACACACGATTGGAACCATGATGGTAAGAATGATATGATGGATAATTATATTGAGTATCAGATATATAAGGATGTGACAGGTCAAAATGAGGAACCTTCTTATACACCGAGCAGGGGTAATGGAATGTCTACATTTGGAGCTATCATAAGCATAATAGCTGGGCTGGTCTTACAAGCTGCTTTGTATACGGGACTTGGAATTGATGTTGATGATGTTCCAGTACTGGTTATCATTATTTTGTGGGTTGTATTTTCTGTGATTGCGGCAGTTGTGGTAGATAAAATCGGGTTGTAAAGGCGAGGGGAATTGGCGGTTGCTGGTTCCCCTGTTTCAGTGTCAGAAATCTCAAGATTTGATTGCTATTATTCCGATAGTGGAATATAATAGAAGACAATAGGGAGGTTTCGCATATGGATTATTTAACAACTGTAGAAATGTCTAAAAGATGGAATATTTCCTCAAGAAGAATCGGTGTTTTGTGTACAGAGGGAAGAATTGAAGGAGCGATAAAGAAGGGTAAGATGTGGCTGATTCCATCCGATGCAGTGAAACCAGTAGATGGTAGATTTAAAGTAAATAAGGTAGAAGCATAATCAGCATCTGTGGTGAACTGCAACTACAACAAGAGATTACAAGTGAAAGAAGGTACGGGAATTGATGGAGCTTATTGATAATGTCAATAAAACTTTAAAGGATGATTTGGCGGTTAGCATTCAGAAGGATAGCAAAGTGTCTATAGCAGCGGCATGCTTTTCAATCTATGCATTCCAGGAGCTTAAGAGAGAACTTAAGAACGTGGATGAGCTACGATTTATATTTACATCACCGACATTCATTAAAGAGAAGGCTAAGAAAGAAAAACGAGAGTTTTATATACCACGACAGACCAGAGAACGTAGTCTGTACGGTTCTGAGTTTGAAGTAAAACTTAGAAATGAAATGACACAGAGAGCCATAGCAAAAGAATGTGCGGAGTGGATTCGTAAGAAAGCCACATTTAAGTCCAATGTTACCAGTGAAAACATGATGGGCTTTATGAACGTGGATTCTAATAGCTATATGCCGATTAATGGATTTACTACCATTGATTTGGGATGTGAACGTGGTAACAATGCCTATTATCCGATACAGAAGACTGACACGCCAATGAGCCAGTTCTACCTTGATTTGTTTGAGCAGATTTGGAATGATGAAGCTCGCTTGCAGGAGGTAACGGATGAAGTGATTGATAGTATTACTACGGTTTACAACGAAAACTCTCCTGATTATATTTACTTTGTAACGCTCTACAATATTTTCAATGAGTTTTTGGAAGATGTATCAGAGGATGTCCTGCCGAATGAGGCCACTGGATTTAAAGAGAGTAAGATTTGGAATTTGCTGTATAACTTTCAGAAGGATGCTGTATTAGCAATCATTAATAAATTGGAGAAATATAATGGTTGTATCTTGGCAGACTCTGTAGGTCTTGGTAAGACTTTTACATCTCTTGCAGTTATTAAATATTATGAGAACCGTAACAAATCTGTTCTGGTATTGTGTCCGAAGAAGTTGGCCAATAACTGGAATACTTATAAGGATAACTATGTGAACAATCCAATTGCGGCTGACAGAATGCGTTATGATGTATTGTTCCATACTGACCTTAGCAGAGAAGATGGTACATCAAATGGATTGGATTTAGACCGATTGAATTGGGGTAATTATGACTTAGTAGTAATTGATGAGTCTCACAATTTTCGAAATGGTGGAAGAGTATCGCAGGATGGAGATAAAGAAAACCGCTATTTAAAATTGTTAAACAAGGTTATAAGAAAAGGTGTAAAGACGAAGGTTTTAATGCTTTCAGCTACACCAGTTAATAATAGATTTGTTGATTTGAAAAATCAGATAGCCCTTGCTTATGAAGGTGAGAGCAGTGTTTTAGATAGTAAGTTAAATACCAGTAGGAGTATTGAAGATATTTTTAAGCAGGCTCAGGGAGCGTTTAATGCATGGAGTAAGCTGGAACCACAGAACAGAACAACTGCAAGGCTGCTTAAAATGCTCGATTTTGATTTCTTTGACTTGTTGGATAGTGTGACTATTGCAAGGTCACGAAAACATATTGAGAAATATTACGACACATCGGATATTGGAACATTCCCCAAAAGAAATATTCCAATATCAAAAAGACCAGGGCTTACAGACCTTGATACTGCTATTAACTACAATGAAATTTTTGAGCAACTTAGTATGTTGCAGTTGTGTATCTATACACCGACCTTATTTATCTTACCGTCAAAGCTTGAAAAATATATGAGTAAGTATGACAGCAGGCAGGTTAAGGGAGGTCTTACACAGTCAGGTCGTGAGCAGGGTATCAGAAGACTTATGGCCACAAATTTGATGAAACGTATGGAAAGTTCTGTATATGCGTTCAGTCTGACTTTAGTGCGAATCAAGGATTATATTGATAAGACAATAGAGACAATTACAGAATTTGAAAACACTTCCTATTCACAAAGCATGGTATTAAGTGATATCACCAATATTCAGGAAACAGAGTTTGATGGTGACGATTTGAATGATGATGTTCTGGCAATTGGTAAGAAGGTTAAAATTGACCTTGCTGACATGGACTACAAAACATGGAAGCATGAGTTGGAAAAAGATAAGGAAATCTTGGACTTGCTGGTGTGCATGATTGCGGATATAACGCCTGAACATGATAGTAAGTTACAGGAATTGTTTGATGTGATTGATGAAAAACAGGAACATCCGATTAACGCTGGCAATAAGAAAATCATTATTTTTACAGCATTCGCAGATACCGCAGATTATTTGTTTGAGACAGTATCTGTTTATGCTAAGAAGAAATTCGGTTTAGACACGGCATTGATAACAGGTTCTGTAGATGGCAAGACAACTATTTCAGGTCTTAAGACAGATTTGAATACTGTACTTACCTGTTTCTCTCCGATATCAAAAGGCAAGAATTTGCTCCTACCCAATAATACGGATGAGATTGATATTTTGATTGCAACCGACTGTATTTCAGAAGGTCAGAACCTTCAGGACTGCGATTACTTAATCAACTATGATATCCACTGGAATCCAGTTAGAATTATACAGCGATTCGGACGTATTGACCGTATCGGTAGTAGAAATGAGTGTATTCAGCTTGTAAACTTCTGGCCTGATTTGACACTGGATGAGTACATCAATCTGAAAGCCAGAGTAGAAACAAGAATGAAGATTGTAGATATGACCGCTACTGGTGATGACAATGTATTAAGCCCAGAGGAAAAGGGAGACTTGGAATATCGTAAGCAACAGCTTAAGAGATTGCAGGAAGAGATAGTAGATATTGAAGAAATGTCTTCAGGAATATCCATTATGGACTTGGGCTTAAATGAGTTCCGTTTAGATTTGTTAGATTACATGAAGACACACCATGATGTTGAGAATGCACCATATGGAATGAATGCAGTAGTAAAGGGGAACGACGAGTTGCCACCTGGAGTCATTTATGTTCTTCGTAATGTGAAGAATGAAGTAAATATTAACAGCCAGAACCGTTTGCATCCGTTCTATTTGGTTTATATGTCAGATGATGGAGAAGTGGTTATTGACCATTTGTCACCGAAAGAGATGCTGGATTCGTTCAGATACCTTTGTAAAGGAAAGACAGAGCCTGATAAAGCATTGTGTGCTACGTTTAATGAAGAGACACAGGATGGCAGAAACATGAGCAAGTATTCCGAGTTATTGGGTGATTCTATTGCATCTATCATAGAAGTAAAAGATGAGAACGATATGGATAGCTTCCTAAGCGGTAAGCAGATGAGCTTCTTATCGGAAACTATTAACGGACTGGATGATTTTGAATTAATCAGCTTATTGGTTATCAAATAACCGTAGCTGTAGATTGTGAGGTTATAAATGAGTGTATATGGGTTGCCAAGTAGTACAGAAATAAGAAAACCTGTACATAAAAAGCTTCTTTATGCAAAGTTTCCTACAGAGCTGAGTGGCGAGAGAAGAAAACAATTTGATGATGATATCGGTAGAATCATTGTGACGAATGAGATTTCACCTGTATCAGTCAATATTAAAGAAGGTGAACAGGTCAAATCAATTTTCGTACTGCAAGTAGAGCTTAAGAATAAGGCGTATAATGAAAGAAACATTGTACTCATATCAAAATTGTTTGGACAGCATCTGCTAATTGCACTGAAATATGCAGATGAAGTACAGCTTGCAACCTATCAGACAAGGTTGTTACATTCTGAGTGGATGGAAGTAGATAATGCTTGTGTTAAATTATCGGGGCTTGATTTAGATGCAGTTTGGGAGAGTCTGGTAACCCAGGTGTCTGGTATTGTAGTGGCTGGCGAGAATAGCTTGGATGAGCAGATTGTTATTGAGCAGGAGAAGGCTAAGCTGATGAAGCAGATAGAAGAGCTGGAGAAGAAAGCACGCAAGGAAACACAGGCTAAGAAGAAATTTGAGATGTTCCAGCGGTTAAAAGCGTATCAGAAGCGATTGGAGGAGATGAATTGAAGAAAATTAAAGAAATGCTGAAATGGAGAAAAACAGCTGCTGGTAAAACATCTATTATTCTTTTAATTACAAGTATGATTTTACTGGTAATAGCATGTTCGCCATGGGGAAATTTTACAGAGCGAACCGCAAACAATATTAATAATATTTTGTTTGGAATTGCAACAAATTTATTGGGGATTATTGTTACAGTATCGTTTGTTCAATATTTTATAGATAAACAAGACGAACAAGAAGAACATATTCAAGAGAAGAATATGATTATAAAATACAATAGGGTTATGAATTTGCTTTTAAAGAAATATAAGAAGTACTATAATTGCGTAACTAATCCGATGGCAGAAAGGAAAAATATTGACGCATTAACGCTTAATCCGAAGTTTAAATTTCAAGATATGCGAGATATGTATCGACAATCTTTGTTTTTATCAGATGGTTTTTACGAACCATCGATAGTTCTTTTTTATAGAGCCGAAGATAATTTGAGAAGTTATATGATAAAAATGTTGGAAAATATACAATTTAAATACCATGAAGAATTGTATGACCTACTTATAGAATTTGTTGAACTATCCCAGTCAATAGATGTGAGAGGTTCTATATTAGATGAAATATTAGTAAAAAAATATGATGAAAGTTTTTTAAGAGAGATAGAGGAATATATTAAAGAAGCGGAACAGCATAAATGGGTCGCGAGAGCGTTAGAAGGCAATTTGGTTTCAAATGTTATGCTACCATATGTGCAATTGTATTGGTTGATGCAAAAAGAGGCGGAATTGTTGATTAGATATGAAGAATCCATATCAAAGTTAGCCAAGTAAATAAAAAGCGGAGGTACTAGAAAATGAATAAATTAGATATGCAAACAAGGAATATTGCAGATGAAAATTATGCTACATTGGCGAAACTGTTTCCTAATGCGTTAACTGAAAAGATAGTTGGTTATGATGCGGATGGGAATGCTATTGTTGAAAGAGGATGTATTAAGAGAAGAGATTTCATGCTCAGTTGTTGAAGGTAAGGAGGAGAGATATCAGTTTACATGGCCAGATAAAAAGAAGGCTATCTTTCTTGCAAACGAGCCTATTTCAGATACCTTACGACCATGTAGGGACAAAAGTATAGATTTTAATAATACCGAGAATATTTATATTGAAGGGGATAATATTGACGTTCTAAAAATATTGCAAGAAACATATTTAGGAAAGATTAAATTGATTTATATTGACCCACCATACAATACAGGGAAAGATTCATTTTTGTATGATGATGATTTTGGAATGTCTCAAGATGAATTTGAGAAACAGAGTGGCAAGTATGATGTTGATGGCAATATTGTTTTTGATATGAGACAAAATAATGAGTCAAATGGTAAATATCATACAGATTGGCTTAATATGCTATATCCAAGACTGAGGTTAGCGAAGAATTTACTGACGGATGATGGATTTATTTTTATTAGTATTGATGACAACGAAGTTGTTAATTTAAGAAAGATTGCCGATGAAATTTTTGGGGCAAGTAATTTTGTTGCACAAATAGCTTGGAAAAGAAAAAAAGAAATTTCAAATGATTCGAGTAATGTAGCAATACAAGGAGAATATATAATTTGTTATAGGAAAAGTATTGAAGGAATATTAAATTTAGAGTCATTATCAGAAGAATACTTGGGTAAATCATATAAAGAACCTTGTGAAGAATTTCCTTTAGGAAAATGGAGACCTGTTCCGTTGACTGTTTCAAAGGGGCTTTCAGGAGGTGGATATGAGTATGAGATTACTACACCTTCAGGGAAAAAGCATAAAAGGTTATGGGCATATCCAGAAAAGAGTTATCAGAAATTATTATCAGATGGCTTAGTTTACTTTGGGAAAAATCTCGATGGTGTACCACAGAGAGTAATGTATGCAAAAGATAGTAAGGGACAACCTGTTTCGAATTATTGGGATGATGTCGCAACAAATAAAGAAGGTAAAAAAGAAATACTAGATTTATTTGGTGATAATTATTTTGATACACCAAAACCAGTTAAATTAATTGAAAAAATTATTAACTTGGCTACTGATGATAATTCGACAGTTTTAGATTTTTTTGCTGGATCATCTACAACTGCACAAGCAGTATTTAATATAAATGAAAAGAGGGGTACAAATCTGAAATTTATATTAGTGCAATTACCAGAAGTGTTGGATAATACTTCTCCAGCTAGACAAGAAGGTTTTGAAACGATTTGTGATGTAGGAATTGAACGGATTAGAAGAGGTGGAGATAAGTATGTTACTGCATCGATTGATAAAGGGTTTAGAGTGTTTAAGCAAGAATCATCTAATATGAAAGATGTATATTATAATCCTTCGAAAATGGAGCAACAGTCACTATTTGCATCAACAGATAATATTAAAGAAGACCGTACACCAGAAGACCTGTTATTCCAAGTAATGTTGGATTTAGGGGTTCTGCTTTCAAGTAAGATTGAAGAGAAAATGATTGCTGGAAAAAAGGTGTTTAATGTTGCTGACGGTTTTTTAATTGCATGTTTTGATAATGATGTTACAGAAGAGACTGTAAAGGCGGTAGCACAGGAAAAACCATATTATGCAGTATTCAGAGATAGCAGTATGGCTAGTGACAGTGTTGCCACAAACTTTGAACAGATTTTTGCAACCTACAGTCCAGAGACAGTAAGGAAGGTGCTGTAATGGGAAAAACATATGAAGTTTCAGAACTAGGCGATATGCTGATTTACCAGAATGAAAAAGGTGATACTAAGGTAGATGTTTATTTTTTTGATAAAGACATCTGGATGAGTCAGGCAGCTATTGCCCAAATGTATAACACCACACCACAGAATATAACCATGCATATTAAGAACATCTATGAGGATGGTGAACTGGACGAAGAGTCAACTTGTAAGGAATTCTTACAAGTTCAAACTGAAGGTACAAGGCAGATAAAGAGAAATAAGAAGCATTATAATTTCCGCATGATTCTGGCAATTGGATACAGGGTTCGTTCTAATGTTGGTATTCATTTTAGAAATTGGGCTTCGGAGATATTGGAAGAGTATACCAGAAAAGGCTTTGCCATGAATGATGAAAGATTGAAGAACCCGAAGCAGTTTGGTGAAGATTACTTTGATGAACTGTTAGAAAGAATTCGTGATATTCGTGCTTCTGAGAAACGATTTTATCAGAAGATATGTGAAATATATAAAACGTCTATTGATTATAGTAGCAGTGACGAAGAAGCCAAATTGTTCTTTAAGACGGTGCAGAATAAGATACACTATGGGGTTCATGGTCACACTGCCGCAGAGTTAATTATGCAGAGAGCAGATGCTACAAAGGATAACATGGGATTAACAGCATTTGAAGGAGCCAAGGTTCGAAAAAAGGATGTGGACATTGCTAAGAATTACTTAAATGAGGAAGAAATGTCAGAGCTGAACCGAGTAGTTACAATGTATCTGGATTTTGCAGAAGACCAGGCAAGAAGACATATTCCTATGTACATGAAGGACTGGGAAGAAAAGTTAAATAACTTTTTGAATATGACAGGAAGAGAAGTGCTTTCTGGAGCTGGACATGTGTCGGCTGACCAGGCCAAGCGTCATGCGTTAAAGCAATATGAAATATATGATGAGCATAGAATGCAGATACAGGAAGAACAAGTAGTGGATGAATTAGTGCAGAATGCGAAGAATATCAAAAAAGGAAAGAAGTAGGAGGTGCTCGTATTGAAGTTCAATTTTAAAATACAACAGTATCAGACAGATGCTGTTGATAGTGTGGTTGGAGTTTTCAAAGGGCAGCCTTATTCTGACCCTGTAAATTATAGGAGAGATATCGGTAAAGTTAAGTCTACGGTTTCTTATTCTCAGATGTCTTTTTTGGACTCTATGTTTGAACAGCAGGAGCTGAATTTTACTGATGATTTTGATGATGCGGGATTTAAGAATGAAGTGATTGCATTACCTGATGCAGCATTATTGGCTAATATCAGAGAAATACAGCAGAACAATAATGTAAAGCTATCGGACAAGCTAATTAACAATCTGGGTAGATGTTCGCTTGATGTGGAGATGGAGACTGGTACTGGTAAGACTTATGTGTATATAAAAACTATGTACGAACTGAATAAGCATTATGGCTGGTCGAAGTTTATCGTGGTTGTACCATCTATTGCTATCCGAGAAGGTGTAAAGAAGTCATTTGAGATTACACAGGACCACTTTATGGAGCAGTATGGTAAGAAGGTTCGCTTCTTTGTGTATAACAGTAGTAATCTGAATCAGCTGGATGCATTTTCAAGCAATTCAGGTATCAATGTTATGATTATCAATATGCAGGCTTTTAACACTTCTATGAAGGAAGGTGGTAAGAGCAAAGAAGCACGTATTATATACGACAAGAGAGATGAATTCGGTAGCAGAAGACCGATTGATGTTGTTAAGGCTAATAATCCGATTATTATTTTGGACGAACCGCAGAAAATGGGCGGTGATGCAACACAGAAGGCATTACAGAATTTTAATCCATTGTTCTGCCTAAATTACTCGGCTACACATAAAGAGCATCATAATTTAGTGTATGCGTTGGATGCTGTAGATGCGTACAATCAGAGATTGGTTAAGAGAATTGAAGTAAAAGGATTTCAGGTGAAGAATTTTAGAGGTACAGATAAGTATCTGTATCTGGAGAGTATCATTGTTTCGCCGAAGCATCCGCCGAGAGCACGTATTGAGTTCGAGGTTAAGTACGATAAATCCATAAACCGAGAAATGAGAATTCTTGGTGTGGATGATAACCTGTATGAGTTATCAAAGAACATGGAGCAGTATAAGGGATATCGTATTTCTGAAATTGACCCGATTACTGGTTCTGTTACCTTTACCAATGGAGAAGTGATTCGTAAGGGTGATGTGGTAGGTGATGTTTCTGAAAAGGATATGAGAAGAATCCAAATTCGTGAGACAATTATTTCCCATATGGAGAAAGAAGAAGAATTATTTAATCGAGGCATTAAGACTTTATCTCTGTTTTTCATTGATGAGGTTGCGAAATATCGTATGTATGATGAAGATGGCGAAGAGCTGCTTGGCGAGTATGGTCAGATGTTTGAGGAAGAATACCGTGATGTGGTAAACAATTATATTACGATATTTGATACGCCATACCAGAAATATTTGAAAGCTATTGAAGTAGAGACAACTCATAAAGGTTACTTTAGCATTGATAAGAAAGGGCGAGCTGTAAACAGCACTATCAAGAGAGGCTCCGATTTTTCAGATGATATTTCAGCATACGACTTAATTCTTAAGAATAAAGAGAGACTACTTAGTTTCAGCGAGCCTACCAGATTTATTTTTTCTCACTCTGCTTTAAGAGAAGGCTGGGATAATCCAAATGTGTTCCAAATCTGTACCCTTAAGCACAGTGACAGTACCACGATGAAGAGACAGGAAGTAGGTCGTGGTCTTCGTTTATGTGTAAATCAGGAAGGTTTCCGTATGGATGAGCAGAGCCTTGGAAAAGACCTGGTACATAAGGTAAATAAGCTTACAGTTGTTGCCAGTGAAAGTTATAAGGATTTTGTTACCGATTTACAGAGACAAATTAAAGAAGTTCTTTACGACAGACCGACCAAAGCATCCAAGGAATACTTTGTTGGTAAGACGGTACAGGTGGATGGTATTCCACATAAAATATCAGACCAGCAGGCTACAGCAATTTACAGATATCTGCTTAAGAATGATTACATTGATGATAATGAGCACATCACAGAGCAGTATCGTGCTGACTTAGAAAATAATGTTTTGGCTCCACTTGCGGAAGAATTGAAGCCGATGACAGAAGGTATTCATAAGCTTGTTCAGAGTATCTTTAATGATAAGATTCTGGAAGAAATGATTGGTAATGGTAATGAGACAACGGTTCCAAGCAATGATTTGAATGAAAACTTTGCCAAGAAAGAATTCCAGACATTATGGAATTATATCAATCATAAATATGCATACACGGTTGACTTTGATAGTAATGAACTTATTAAGAAAGCTATAGAACAGATTGACGAGGAACTGTTTGTATCGCAGTTACAGTATACGGTATCTAAGTCTGAACAGCGTGATGTCATGAATGCTAACATGGTAAGAGAAAGCAATTCCTTCTATGAAGCGAAATCCAGTACAACTACACTTAAGCATTCTGAAACCAGCCAGATTAAGTATGACTTGATTGGTAAGATTGCGGAAGGTACTGTGCTTACAAGAAAGACTGTTGCAGCCATTTTACAGGGTATCAGTCCGATTAAGTTTGCAATGTTTAAAAATAATCCAGAGGAATTTATTACAAAGGTTATTAGGCTCATTAAAGAACAGAAGGCTACTATGATTGTGGAGCATATTTCATATGACGAGATTGAAGGCAAGTACGACAGCTCAATCTTTACAGCAGAGAAGCACGCAAGCTTTGATAAGGCATATAGGGCCGAAAAGCATATTCAGGATTATGTATTTACTGATGGCACCGCAGAGAAGAGTGTGGAACGTAGATTTGCAGAAGAACTTGATGGAGCAAAAGAAGTATGTGTATATGCGAAATTACCGAAAGGATTTTCTATTCCAACACCTGTTGGCAATTATTCACCTGACTGGGCGATTGCATTCTATGAAGGTACAGTTAAGCATATTTACTTTATAGCAGAGACCAAAGGTACAATGGAAAGCCTGGAACTTAGACCGATAGAGAAAGCTAAGATTTCCTGTGCAAGAAAGCTGTTTAATGAGATTTCTACAGAGAATGTTGTGTACCATGATGTAGATAGTTACCAGAGTCTGCTTAATATCATGAATAGTATTGAGAAGTAGGTAGGCAAGTGGTACATAGTATTTGAAAGGAAGGGTAATTATGGCTGGAGAAATTAAATATGAAATTATAGAAGAGCTGGGAGTACTCTCAGAAAGTGCAAAGGGGTGGACGAAAGAACTGAATCTCATTTCATGGAATGGTGGAGCTCCAAAGTATGATATTCGAGATTGGGCACCTGAGCATGAGAAGATGGGGAAAGGTGTTACGCTCAGTGAGGAAGAAGCTAAAGCACTTCATAAGATACTTGGCAAAATCACAGAGTAATAGTTTGAAATTTTGAAAGGATGTGATTTGCAGTATATGTATGATGTGCAAGTTGACTTAGATGAATTCTATCAAGAATTTGGAATAAAGGTAACAAACCCGATTCATAGAAATGATGCTCTGCCTGCTAAACATAAAATCATGATTGCCTTACGAGAAAAGTATCTTAAACATAGAAATGTATATAAGAGAATCTTCCGTGAGAAGCAATCAGAAGAGTTTATGTTGAATTCGAACAGCTATGAAAGTAGAAGCTATTGAAATTGTAGATATACTTCCAAAAGAATTTCTGCCTGAATTTCATAAGAAAATTCAAAAAATGATAAAAGGAAACTATGTTGATGGTTTTAATTATACAGAAGAGACAAATGTTGATGTATATAAGAAAGTGCACAATTCTTTCTTTAGATTTAGTGCTGCATCACTATCGTTTAAGTCAGGATGCAAATTTTGGGGTATGCTTCTGGTTTAAACATTTAGATGTTGCCATTGTCTTCTTCTTTTGTAGGGCTTGTTTATAGATTTTGGATAAATCAGGAATGGAAAGACAAGATAAATAATTTGTGTATTAGTGATAGGGCTAAACACGAGTATTATTCTGGGATAGAGAAGTTATGATGGCATCAATTTCGGAGAATAGGTAAGGGAACAAACCCAGGTAATATATACAAAGAAAAGATGTTAGCAGCCCTATTAGAAGACATTAAATATAGGTTGGCCGAGGAATTGCATAAAGACCTCAAAATGGTTATTTTCTCAATGAATAAAAAACTATTGCGTTTAATGTTTTTAAAACAAACATAGATGGAAATTCTAGTAAGGAATTTTGGAAAAGCATAGGAATTGAGGCGCGGTTTTGTAATTTTATAAAAGGGCAAGATGCGTGTATCAATCCATTGCATCGAGATAATCTCGACCTTGATTCTACTGTCACGAGTGTAAGCGAAGTGAGAGTAGTTACGGAGGACCATGCGATAGCTGTCCGCGATTGGCGAGTACAAAGTACGAAGCCAGAGAGGAAACAGCGAACCGCAGAAACAATAATTTTGCTTAGCAAATGCAAATGACAAGGTTGATTTTTCTGAATATCTGAAAGAATTAAGAGAAGAGATTCGTAAAGATACATTGGAAAAGATGGGGGAGTAAATTATTGGAAATTTGATGTTTTAGATAAAAGGGGAGGAGAAAAAATGGCAAAAAAAGAAATACAACTCAAGACAAAAAGATTGTTGATTGCTCCTATGTCAGATGAGGAGATGAAGCAATTGATTCAAAAAACTACTGATGAGGAACTAAAGCAGGCATATCAGGAGATGTTGGATGGAAGTGCAAAAGAACCAGAGGAACGCTTATGGTATACCGCATGGAAAGTTTGTTTAAAAGAAAATGGTGACTTCATTGGAGATATGTGTTTTAAAGGGCCTGCAAGAGGGCACAGCGTGGAAATAGGTTACGGAATGTTAGAAAAATACACAGGCAAGGGTTATGCTACAGAGGCTGCAAAAGCACTTATTGAGTGGGCATTTACTCAGGAAGGAGTTTATTTTGTTGAAGCAGAGACAGCTCCTGATAATCTTGCATCTAAGCGTATACTGGAAAAACTGGCATTCCAACCAGATGGCATGGGCGAGGAAGGACCGCGCTTTGTACTAGAGAAGACAGAATCTGTATGGATGCCAATCTATATGTGTTTCGGATTGAGTATTGGTTTGTCTTTGGGTTCTTCATCAGATAATATGTCTATTGGAATGTGCCTTGGAATGGGAATAGGTCTATGTCTGGGGGCAGCACTAGATGCAGCTAACAGAAAGAAGCATGAGAAAATGAGGAATGAAAGAGAAGAAGAGAAAAAAAACTCTACGAGTTCCACAGAAAAGTAGACATTAAATTATAGAATTAAATTAATTGGGAAAGATAATTTTACATCATTGAAAATCCAAAGATTTTATAAAACATTAGGAAAAGAAGTGAAAATACAGTGAAAACTATAGAGAAAAGTGATTATTTATTTTCTAATACAGATTTGAGAAAACTTATACTTCCATTGATTTTTGAACAGGCATTGGCTATTACGGTAGGTATGGCAGATACTATGATGATATCTTCTGTTGGAGAAGCAGCAGTATCTGGTGTATCATTAGTGGATATGGTGAATATGTTGATATTTAGTGTGTTATCTGCATTATCTACAGGAGGGACTGTTGTTGTTAGCCAGAACCTTGGAGCAGGTAAAAAAAGGGAGGCATGCAAAGCTGCAAAACAGGTACTGTTTACAGTATTTACTTTTAGTACCTTTGTGGCGATAGTGGTTATTCTGATTAGAAAAGCACTGCTGGGATTATTTTTTGGAAAAATTGAGGCAGAAGTTATGCAAGCAGCAGTGATATACTTAGTAATATCGGCAATTTCTTTTCCGTTTCTTGGAATCTATAATTCATGTGCGGCGTTGTTTCGTGCCATTGGAAAGACGAATATAACATTTATTGTATCAGTAATCGGTAATGTGATTAATGTGGCAGGGAATGCCATTTGTATTTTTGGTTTGCATATGGGCGTGGCTGGTGTTGCTATTCCTTCCCTTGTGTCTCGTGCTATTATGGGATTGATTCTATATGTGTTAATGAAAAGACAAAAGTATGATGTTAATTTTGATAAAGAACCTTTTAGGATGGACTTAGGCATTATTCATAAAATTTTATATATTGGAATACCTGGTGGTATTGAAAATGGAATATTCCAGTTGGGAAGAGTTCTGGTAGTAAGTATTATTTCAGGTTTTGGAACTATTCAGATTGCAGCAAATGGTGTTGCCAATAGCCTTGACAGTATGGGTTGTATCATAGGTCAGGCAATGAATCTGGCAATGGTTGCGGTTATTGGAAGGTGTGTTGGGGCACAAGATCAAAACCAGATAAAATATTATACAAAAAAACTGTTGGTAATTACATATGTGGCAACTGCTGCGATAAACATTACTATGTTACTGAATCTGAATCGTATTTTACCGTTGTATAGTTTAGGGGAAGAGACCATGGAACTTGCTTACATTCTTGTTATGATACATAATGGTGTAGCAATATTTATGTGGCCGTTATCCTTTGTTCTTCCAAATATGTTGCGTGCCTGCAATGATGTGAAATATCCTATGATTATTTCTGTATTTTCAATGTTTGCGTTCCGTATTGGTTTTAGCTACATTCTTGGAGTAAGGTTTGGAATGGGAGCTATAGGAGTGTGGATAGCTATGGTTATTGACTGGATTTTCCGTATTATGTGTTTTTTAGGAAGATACCTTTATGGAAAATGGAAAATTACAATGTACAAGCTGAGTAAATAAATACGATACTTCGAAAAACCCCAGACAATTTGTGTCTGGGGTTTTTGGGGTAAAGGAAATAAAAAACATATAATTCTTGCAAAAGACTTATGAAGCACTTATGCATTTTGACCTTTAACATTATTGAATAAGTGCGTGTTCTAATCATTTATAGAAAATGCTCTTACTTATTTTCTAATATCACTTAATACATTAGCTGGAATTTCAAATTCAACAGTACCCATATACATAGGAGCAACATCTCCTTCATTAAATCCAATTACAACATTGTCTTTTTCATTTATATAAAAGGATGTTTCATCTGTTATTGTTTTAAAATTCCACTCTTCAATTTCATCATTCAACCAATAATGGACATTTTCATCAGCAGACATCTGTTCTTGCATTTGCTCTTTAATATTTTCACTGATTGGTGTAATATAATCAGCACCTTCAATAAAGAGATCTTTTAATGCCAGACGTTCTCCTGTAGTTAAGTCTACAGTATAATAATAATTCCACTGATATCCACTGCCGGCACCATGATAGCAAAGAAGTTTTAGTGTGAAATAATCCTTTGTTGTAGTTAATACTTCACTTTTTACGTTAATGTCCTGATAACCTTCTTCATCTTTTAGATAGGTTTCAAATTGCATTAAAATTTCATCTGTAATACTTTGAATCTCTGCATTAATTTCATCTATAGATTGTTCTAATACTTCCTGTGTATCGACATTTTCTACTTGTTCATCCAAAACAATTTCAGGAACCTCAACATCAGCAAAATGACGCTCAGATTCATATTTGTAATCTCTAAATGTTACAACCTTTACCAGTTGTCCAAGTACAGGTATCTGTTCCATTGCGTATGCTATTGTACTGGATGTGTTAGGTAAAATTATAAAAGTAGCGGCAAGAGCAGCGACTAGTGTTGCATATTTTGCAAATTTAATTTTTCTATTAATATCTTTGTTTGCCATATCTGCATCCTCCATTGTTTGTCGCAGTTTTTCTAATTGTTCTGCGGACATTTCCTGTTTATAATATTCATTTTTTAAAGATTGAAGTTCTTTTTCGACCAAATTATTCTCTTGATTTTTTTCAGAAAAATTGTAAACCATATTATCACCTGCCTATTTCATTGCTTAATTGTGCGGATTTTGAATATTATCACTTGAAAGAGCATTTCTAAGTTTTCCCATACTGCGATACAACCTGCTTTTCACTGTATTTACATTTTCATTAAGAATTTCTGCAATCTCTTCTAGCGTCTTATCCTCAAAATACTTTAATATTACGATTGCCTTATCCCTATCGGAAAGTGAGTCAAGAGCTCTTTGCAAGTCTATGTTTATATGCTTGTCTTCTGTGTATTCTAAGTCAAAACCTCCATTTTCCTGCATATATTCATAAGAAAACGATTTTGGTTGCTTTAAGAAGTAAAAGCATTCATTAAGCATAATACGATATATCCAAGTTTCAGCGTATTCTGGCTTTTTTAGTGTGTGACTACTTTTCAATGCCTTATAGGCTCCAGTTTGTACAATATCACAAGCATCTGATTCGTTATGTACATAACTATATGCTAAGCGGTAATATTGATTATAATTTTTCAAAATTAGCTGTTCTATTAATGTTTTGTTTGTTTTATCTTTCTTTTCGAAAAAAAAGTGCAAGGCCTGTCACCTCCCTTATTGTCTTTCTATAATATTAGATACTTTATCTAAGCAAATAGTTTCAAGAACTAAATAAAAAATATATAAATTAGATTAGACTAATCTTCACATTAACTTTATTACAATTTTCATTTTAAGACAAACCACATATCTGGTCAATAAAGGACAGTTACACATTATTAATGTAATGACGGAAGACGTTTTTTATTTGATAGAAAATAAAATGCTCTGGGAAGAAGCGCATACTTTTGCAGGAGTAGAACGTTGCAAAATGCAATACAAAAGCGGCGCAAGAATGTGCCGAGGCACATTCTTTGTTTAGTTATAGATATTTGCTATAGCATTTTAAAGGATATAGGTATTATACATAAAAAAATAAATATGCTATTTTTGTAATATAAATTCAACTTGAAAGAGATAGAAAACTTAGAAATTTTGAGGTACAAAATAATATGGCAGTAAATCATAATTTTTATATTATTTTATAAGAGATTAGAAAAATGGATACAAATTCGACAGTGATGTTTGTCAGTAAGTATTGATATTAATATGCAAGCATTATCAGATAGCTTAAAAATGTTTATAGGTTTTCTTATAGGTTACGCGGTTAGTATTGAAATAGAAATTAGAAAGAGAGGATGAGGAAGATGAAAAGAATATTGTGTTTTGGAGATTCAAATACATATGGATATATTCCAGGTGGTGCAGGAAGATATAATGAGGATATAAGATGGACAGGAAGATTACAAAGGAAATTATCTTCTGAAGCCATTATCATAGAAGAAGGTTTGTGCGGAAGAACTACTGTTTTTCAAGATGAATTGAGGTTAGGAAGAAGGGGCATTGAATTGCTTCCTGTTTTATTAGAAAGTCATGCTCCTTTGGATTTAGTAGTTGTTATGCTTGGAACAAACGATTGTAAAGCAGTTTACGGAGCGTCGGCAGAGGTAATAGGTAAAGGAGTAGAGCAGATTATAGGTCAGATTAAAGCCATATTACCTCAAACCAAAATACTACTGATTTCACCTATATTATTAGGGGAAAATGTATGGAAACCAGAGTTTGACCCAGAGTTTAATATTAATTCCGTCCAGGTTTCAAAGAAATTAAAAGATGTTTATAAGAAGGTTGCCCAAAAAAACGACTGCTTATTTTTGGCAGCATCAGATATTGCAAAACCTTCAGAAAGGGATCAGGAGCATTTAGATGAAGAGGGGCACAAAATACTTGCCAAAGAAATCTATCGCTTAATACAAAATGATCTTAGATTTAGCCGTAATGAGGATATTATAAAAGAAGAATTAGCTTGCTAAGAGTATAATACTGTAATTGTAATTGACAAAAAATGTCAAAGTGCTATATAATTTCTATATAACCTATCTGCAAAGTAGGAAATAGAAAAACAATAGTATTTGAGGTGCAATATGACATTAACACAACTAAAATATGTGATTACAGTTGCAGAAGCTAAGTCTATGAATGAGGCAGCTAAGCAGTTATTTATATCTCAGCCAAGTTTATCATCTGCAATAAAAGAGTTAGAAGAAGAGATAGGAATAGATGTTTTTAGAAGAAGCAATAAGGGAGTATTTGTTACTCCGGAAGGCGAAGAATTTGTGGGATATGCAAGACAGGTTGTAGAACAATATAAACTGATAGAGACAAAGTATATTGAAAAAACTAATGTTAAGAAAAAATTTGGAGTATCTACTCAGCACTATACTTTTGCGGTTAATGCATTTGTTGAAATGGTAAAGCAGTTTGGCATGGATGAGTATGAATTTGCTATTCGTGAAACTAAGACTTTTGAGGTTATAGAAGATGTTAAAAATTTTAAAAGTGAGATAGGCATTTTATACATAAATGAGTTTAATCAAAAAATTCTTAATAAGTTATTTGCTGAATATGGACTGGAATTTCATCCTATTTTAGATTGTCATATTTATGTTTATATGTGGAAAGGACATCCTTTGGCAAATAATGAGGAAATCACTTTGGAGGAATTAGAAGATTATCCATGTTTGGCCTTTGAACAGGGAAATAATAATTCTTTCTATTTTGCAGAGGAAGTGTTAAGTACATACAATTATAAGCAGTTAATCAAGGCAAATGACAGAGCAACTTTGCTTAATTTGATGGTAGGTTTAAATGGATATACACTATGTTCGGGTATTATTTGTGAAGGACTTAATGGTTCGGATTATTGTGCAGTACGTTTGAAATCTGATGAGACAATGACCATTGGATATCTTTCTCGTAAGGGTGTAGCCATAAGCTCACTAGGTTTAAAATATATAGAAGAATTGTCAAAGTATAAGGATAAGGCATTAAGGTAGTGCAATGGACTGCGTGAAATGTAGAAAATGTACTAAAAAAAGAAGTAGTTTTAGGAACAGATAAAAGATAGTAAAACATTAATAATAAGGGATAAAAGCGACCAGGTGTGGAAATTGTGGTGTTTCAAGAGGTTAGAGTTAAAATCTAACGATTGGAGGCTATTACATATATTTTTCCACATCTGGTCTTTTTTCGACGAGTGCCGCGAAACTAACGAAACTTCCAAACAGAGTTTCACATAGCTATATTAATTTAACTTAGAAAAGTCCACGATAAATCATTTGAATGGCTTTTTCCATATTGTCTTCTGATACAAAGGAGTAGTTAATAATGAAAATGTGTTCAACTTCTTTGGGAGGAGACTGATAATACTGTGACAGTGAGGATAGCTTTATCCCTGATTGTTCCATTTTTTGTAAAAATTCCTTATCAGATAGTTCTGTATTTATTTTCAGGAGAAAATGTAATCCGGCATCTTCTTCGGAAATAGTCACATAAGAAGCCAGAGGGCTTTTTGCGATAGTATGTAAAAGTTTATCGCGTTTAATATGGTAGTAGTTTCGCATACGATTGATGTGCTTTTCAAAATATCCTTCTGAAATGAATTTTGCTAACGTGTACTGCTCAAAATTTGAAACAGTACATGAGTAAAAATACAATCTAGAATAAAAGATATTAACTAAATGCTTAGGAAGTACCATATAGCTGATTCGTACAGTGGAAGCAAGAGTTTTGGTGAAGGTATTTATGTAGATTACTTTCTCTTGTACATCTATACTTTGTAAGGTTGGTATTGGCTGTCCGTTAAGTCTGTATTCACTATCATAATCATCCTCGATAATGTATCGGGCATCTGATTTTGCAGCCCAGCCTAAGAGTTCGTATCTTCTACTTATAGGCATAACCATTCCTGTAGGAAAATGATGGGATGGAGAGATATGAACTATGTCAATATTCTGGCTTTCCAAATCTGAAATTTTTACTCCAAAAGAATCCATTGAAACAAAATTACAAGAAATACAATGACTTTCATAAATCTGGGAAATCTTGCTATACCCAGGGTCTTCAACGGCGTAAGTTTTATCAAATCCAAGAATCTGTATAAGCAATCCATATAAGTATTCGGTACCAGCACCAATAATAATCTGTTCAGGAGAGACAGTCATATTGCGAAAATCTTTTAAATGCTTTGCAATTGCTTTTCGAAGAGGTAAAATACCGCCACAAGGTGGATTTGTTAAAAGCTCCTGTTGATTATGGGTTAGTAATTCTCGGGTAATCTTTGCCCAAATGGAAAATGGAAAGTGTTCAGAACTTGTCTGATTACTGGTGAAATCTGCAAAATAGTTTGATTTGCCAGAAGAAAGCTGTACATTTTCTGTAGAAATAATCGATTCTTCTTTATTATGCAGTGTTTTTATGTCTGCTACGAAAAATCCTTTTTTGGGAATAGAATATACATAACCTTCCGCAATTAGTTGAGCATAAGCATTTTCAACTGTGATAATGCTTATGTTCAGATTTTTTGCAAGATTACGTTTAGAAGGAAGTTTGTCACCAGCGTGCAAAGTGTCCTGTAATATGTCATTTTTAATGCATTTGTACAAATGTATATAAAGGCAATCTGACCCTAAATCTGTAAAAGAATATGTAATCATATATTGTTTTCTCCTTAATCTGACCTTTTTGAATATATTCAAATTGGGTATTTTAATATGGTCAGAAGATATTATAATGTAAAACAATTGAAAATTCAACTTAGGAGGCAAAAAAATGGCAGAAAACAGATATAAGTTAAATAAAGAATTAGCACAGATGTTAAAAGGTGGAGTTATTATGGATGTTACAACACCTGAACAGGCAAAGATTGCGGAGGCAGCAGGTGCGTGTGCAGTTATGGCACTAGAACGTATACCAGCAGATATTAGAGCAGCAGGCGGAGTATCACGTATGAGTGATCCTAAGATGATAAAGGGTATTCAAGATGCTGTATCAATTCCTGTTATGGCTAAGTGTCGTATTGGTCATTTTGTTGAAGCTCAGCTTTTAGAGGCTATAGAGATCGATTATATTGATGAGAGTGAAGTATTATCTCCAGCAGATGATGTATATCACATTGATAAAACAAAATTCAAGGTTCCATTTGTATGTGGTGCCAAGGATTTGGGAGAGGCACTTAGACGTATCAATGAAGGTGCTTCTATGATTCGTACAAAGGGTGAACCAGGAACAGGTGACGTTGTACAGGCAGTACGTCATATGCGTATGATGAACAGTGAGATTGCAAAAATCAAATCAATGCGTGAGGATGAGCTATTCCAGGAAGCAAAAGTATTACAGGTACCATATGACTTGGTTGTATATGTACATGAAAATGGAAGACTTCCAGTAGTTAATTTTGCGGCAGGTGGTGTAGCAACACCAGCGGATGCAGCATTAATGATGCAGCTTGGTGCAGAAGGAGTATTTGTAGGTTCTGGAATATTCAAATCAGGTAATCCAGAAAAGAGAGCTAATGCAATAGTAAAAGCAGTAACAAATTATACTGATGCAAGCCTTATTGCATCACTTTCAGAAGACCTTGGTGAGGCAATGGTAGGCATTAATGAGCAGGAAATAGAGCTTTTAATGGCAGAAAGAGGAAAATAAAATGGTAGTTGCGGTTTTAGCAGTACAAGGAGCTTTTGCTGAACATGAGAATATGCTTGAAAACTTAGGGGTATCTTATGTGGAATTACGAAAAAAAGATGATTTGCTTCAGAAATATGATGGAATCATTCTACCGGGCGGAGAAAGTACAGTACAGGGAAAACTTTTAAAAGAACTGGATATGTATGATACCTTAAAGCAACAAATACAGGAAGGAATGCCTGTCTTTGCTACCTGTGCCGGATTAATTCTTTTAGCAGACAGTATTGGAAATGATAATAGAGAATATTTTAAAACTCTTCCTGTTACTGTTAAAAGAAATGCTTATGGCAGACAGTTAGGTAGTTTCTATGTGGAACAGGAATTTAAAGGAATAGGCGTTGTTCCTATGACTTTTATAAGAGCTCCATATATCGAAAGTGTAAATGAAGGAGTAGAAATACTCGCAAAGGAAAAAGAGCATATTGTAGCTGTTAGATATAAGAATCAGCTTGCGATATCATTTCATCCAGAGTTGGATACAGATGAACGTATACACAAATATTTTGTGGAAATGGTACGAGAAAATATAGAAAAATAAGTTAAGAAGTGTCGAATCATAGTTTGATTCGACATTTTTGTCGTATGTGAGAAACTAGGAGAAAATAACAAAGAGTATTTTTGTAGTTATAAGTAATGCCTATAACAGATAAAAGGATATAGATATTATACATAAGAAAATAAGTATGCTATTATTAATTCATACCAAACAGATAGGAAGAGTAGTAAAAGAGAGGATATTATGATGGAAGGCATAATTGATAAAATAAATAAGTCAGCTATAGAGCTTAGCAATAATTACAAAAAACAAAAGGTATTTAATACATCTAAGGGAGAGAAACTTCCTGACAGGGATATTATAATTTCCATTGTTGATGAACTAAGAAGTGTTACTTTTCCGGGATTTTTTGGAAAAGAAAAAAACTTATATGTTACAAGAGAAAGCTTTGCTGATAGTAAACTGGCAGGGATATATGAAAAATTGAGTCGACAAATTAAGATTGCATTGATGTATGAAAATACTAATCAGTCTTATGAGGAAATTAAACAAAAGGCCGAAGAGATTAGTCTTGCATTTATTGAATCAATTCCAGAAAATCAGGAGCGTCTTTTAAAAGATGTTGAAGCTGGATTTGATGGAGACCCGGCAGCTAAGAGTGAAGAAGAGATAATTTTTTCATATCCGGGGTTGTTTGCAATATTTGTATATAGATATGCGAATGTGTTATATAAAGAAAAGGTTCCGTTTATCCCAAGAATAATGACAGAGTATGCTCATAGTCAGACAGGGATTGATATTAATCCGGGAGCGGAAATAGGAGAGTATTTCTTTATTGACCACGGAACTGGAATTGTAATTGGTGAAACCACAATTATTGGAAATCATGTGAAAATATATCAAGGGGTTACACTTGGTGCCCTTTCAACACGAGAAGGTCAGAAACTGGCAGGGAAAAAGAGACATCCGACGATTGAAGATAATGTTGTGATTTATGCAAATACCACAGTACTTGGAGGAAATACAGTTGTTGGAGAGAATTCTGTTATTGCCGGTAATACATTTATTACGAGTTCTGTTCAACCTAACACAAAAGTGGCAACTACAATACCTGAATTAGAGGTAAAGAATAAAAAATAAGAGGTGAAAATTATATGGGAGTAGACGTATTAACAAAATGTATTCATTTAGAAAATGAATCAAGAGAAGAATTTTATGGAGCTGTTAGTTATCCGATTTTTCAGACTGCAACTTTTGCACATCCTAGTGTAGGAAACAGTACAGGATATGATTATAGTAGACTTCAAAATCCAACAAGAGACCATTTAGAAAAGGTTGTAGCAGCGTTGGAAAATGGAGTGGACGCATTGGCATTTTCCAGTGGAATGGCAGCAATATCGTCTCTTATGGAATTGTTTAGACCAGGGGATCACATAATTGTGGATACGGACTTGTATGGTGGAACTGTTCGCCTTTTTGATAATATTAGTGAAAAAAATGGAATTGAGATTACTAAAATTGACTGTACTGGTGAAAATGTTGAGAAAAATATAAAAACTAATACAAAAGCAATTTATATAG
This sequence comes from uncultured Lachnospiraceae bacterium, assembly GCA_964405075.1. Lineage (GTDB taxonomy): Bacteria > Bacillota > Clostridia > Lachnospirales > Lachnospiraceae > CAYOMP01. The sequence continues at coordinate 952 of CAYOMP010000022.1, read as the reverse complement.
AAACTCCTACTAATCCAATGATGAATGTAATTGACATCAGAGCATTAAGTGAAATTGCAAAGAGTAGAGGAATCTGGTTAATAGTAGACAATACGTTCTTGTCTCCTTATTTTCAAAATCCCTTGGATTTAGGAGCTGATATAGTAGTACATAGTGGGACTAAATATCTTGGCGGGCACAATGATACTTTATCAGGATTTTTAGTAACATCCAGTGAAGAAATTTCAGAGAAACTGAGATTTATTATAAAGACTACAGGAGCAGGACTTGCACCATTTGATAGTTGGTTAATTCTTAGAGGAATTAAAACATTAGGCGTTAGAATGGAAAAAGCTCAGGAAAATGCATTTGAAATTGTTCAATGGCTTGAAAAGCAAAGTGAGGTAACAAAGGTTGTTTACCCAGGTAGACCTACACATCCAGGTTATGAGATAATGAAAAAGCAAAGCAGAGGCTTTGGAGCAATGATAACTTTTGAAGTTGCAGATAAAGAATTTGCAAGAAGTATTTTAAAGAATGTTCAATTGATTCAATTTGCAGAGAGCTTAGGTGGTGTGGAAACACTTATCACTTATCCTATAACACAAACTCATGCTGATGTTCCAAAGGACTTATTGGAGAAAAATGGAATTAATGACAGAGTCTTGCGTTTATCGGTGGGAATTGAATCGGGTAAGGATTTGATTGCAGAATTTGAAAGGGTATTTAAAAAGGCAAGGGAGGAATAAGATGGCAGAGAAGAATCTTGACTTTGATACTGTTGTTGACAGGCGAAATACAAATTGTCTTAAATATGATTTTGCAAAAAGGAGAAATATGCCGGAAGATTTGTTACCTCTTTGGGTGGCAGATATGGATTTCAAAGTATCCTCATATATTCAGGAGGCCATTTTGAAACAAACAGAACACGGAATTTTTGGATATAGCGAAGTACAGGAAGAATATTTCGAAG
>CAYOMP010000021.1:22106-28040 GCA_964405075.1 uncultured Lachnospiraceae bacterium | reverse complement strand
CAATCCTGTAGGAAAGGTTGCGGTATATTCTTTTACTAATCCAATATTTAGCGTAATATTATCATTTATTTTCTTAGGAGAGCAATCAACTTTTGGAGTGGAACTTTTATTAGCATTGGTTCTTGTATGTAGTGGTATTTATTTGGTAAATCGCGTTAAAGAATAGAAAGAGTAGTTATACTGCTATAATTAATTCCTTTAACTTTGGTTATATTGTGGATGTAAGATAGATATGGGATCAAGCAAGGGAGAAAAAACATCTTTCATAAATTCGCTTTCTCATAATCCGAAAGAAATAAATATAATCTCATAGTGTAAAAGCTAGAGTGGGTTTTATTTTACTAAGAGTATTATTTTCAAGAGATAAGTGTTATAATAGAATATTATAATTGTGAGGTGATGATATGTTAAAGATTCAGATAAGAAAAGACTTCGATAAAGTTATCACTAAAATAGATAAGAATTTTACTTATATAAAAAAAACGGAATGGTTTAAACATGACTTTGTGAAGAGAGTTATAAGGGAAATAGATCACGCTGAGGTGGTAGATGGAGATATACTTAGGAATCAACAAGGTAATTTTCTAGCAGATAAGTTATCTACAGGAGCAAAAGCACTTATAATGATGTATGAAACAGATTATATTTTCAATGCTACTAGTTGTGGAGATAATTGTGCACCATTTATTTTAGAGCTGGCAGAGATGAAAGATTTAACAATATGCTTAAGATATTATATGACATTTCCTAGAGATTTTACAGCATTAATATTAGACACAGACACAATAATAAATGATAGATGGGGTTGGTATCATGAATTCTATAAAGTTGCAGGTTGATTCAGAGTTTTATAAATGTAATTTGGAATTCAACAGAAGAATAAATATTATCAGAGGCGATAGTGGTGTTGGCAAAACGTACTTGGTGGATCTTATTCAAGGTGATATAATTGGGGTTACAATAGATGCAACATATCCAGTGGTAATACTGCAGGAAGATACCTGGTTAATCACTATTACAAATATGAAGGATAGTATTCTTATTGCCGATGATTTCTCTGTTTTAAGTGACAAAAGATTTGCAGGCATAATGAAATATTTAGTAGAGAATAATTTATGGTTGATTTCTATATGTAGAGAAGAATTGGAACCTAAAGATGCCTTGAATAAATTACCTATTAGTACACAAGCAATGTTTAGATTAACCACACAAGATGGCATAACTAGATATTTAGAACCAATTTACAAGAGCGATTATGCTACAAAGTATACGATTTGTGTCTGTGAAGATAGCGGGAGGGGTTATGACTTCTATAACAGAATATCTGATATAGAAGTACAGGCAGCTTCTTGTGGGAAGGACTCTATTTATAAAGATATAGAACTTCTATGTAAAAAACACAGAAATATTCTAATATTGCTAGATACAGCATCTTTCGGTTTTAATATTTTTAAAATACTTGGTTTGATAGGACTAAATCAACAAACACATAAAATAACTTTAATAGATGATTATGAATGTTTTGAGGAGGTAGTTGTTAGAAGTAATTTTTTCAAAGATAATAAAGAATTGGGAAATGAGCTAGAGAATTTATTTGTGTATGCTAATCGTTACAATAGCTGGGAGAACTATTTTGAATATGCTGCAAATAAGTATTGCGATAATATACAACCACGATATCATAAAGGAAAGCATTCAGTGTTGTCTGATTGTTATTATAAAGAATGCACGGAATGTAATGATTTTAAAAGAGAAAAGTGCGAATTTGAATTGGAGAATCCTAAAATTAAATCACTACTTATAGGGACAAAATTTGAAAAGTTTCTTACATTATTAAAAACACAGTCAGACGATTTAGAAAAATCAAATGTATTTTAACCAAACCTACTTAGTGTAAAAGCTAAGGTAGGTTTTCTTTTTACTAGTATTATTTATACAGAAAAAGTGGTATGATAAGACGAGGAGGTGTTGAAATGCAATTATCAAAATCAAATAATTTTAATCATAAAAAAGTGGTATATTGTGTTATGCACCAAGAAAGTGTTGTTGCTACAGTTAGTACATCAGGTGAAGTAAGTATAAATTTATGCCATACGATTTGTACTTAGAGGAAGATACAGATATTGATACTTTAGTAAACAATGTTACTAATTTTTATCATTGGTGTGCTTCAAGAGTTCTTACATTAGACCGACAATACGCAAAGGAAATTATGAATTGTATAGGTGCTGCTCAGGCAAATACTGATAAAGAGAGAGCGATGATTTCAATTGCTTATCATTGTGTATCATTAATAGATGTTTATTGGGTAAAGAAAGAAAATGAAGATATAAAATATAAAGAAATAAATTTATATGATAACAACTTAAATAAAGCAGTTGTAGATTTATCTTTAAGAGGAAAAATGCTAACTGTAACCAATAAAGAGTTAGCACAGGATTTATCTACTGGTGGGGTATTCCCAAAGGCATGGATTAGAACACAAGAGGGCTTTAAACTATTAAAAGATGGTGGAAGAGAGATAGTTAGGAAAGAATTGCTAGCAAGTGCAGTAGCACAATGTTTCGATTTCCCACAGGTAGTTTATAGAGCAGCTGATTACAAAGGAGAACCAGTTACAGAAAGTGATATTATTACTTCAAAAGAATATTCATTGGTAACAAAAATGGCTTTTGATGTTTATGCATGTAATCATGATATAGACTCACTATTATTTATAAAAGAGCTAGACCCAATAGGATACTATGGTATGAATATTATTGATTATTTAGTTGGAAATACTGATAGACACCAAGAAAATTGGGGATTACTAATTGAAAATAGTAGTAATAAATCAATTAGTTTGTATCCTATTATGGATTTTAATCGAAGCTTTCAAGCGTATGATACATTAGACGGGGCTATGTGTTTGCCGGAATTTCCAGCAATAAAGTCGCAAAGAGAGACTGCAATAGAGGCAGTTAAAAAAGTTGGACTTAGACAGATAAAGGATACATTAGATATTGAGAAAAGTATGAATAAAGAAGAATCAAATATGTTCAGAAAAAGATTACAACTCTTACAAAATATTCATGATGTAATTTAACAAGATAAAAAGATACATTAAAAAACTAAATACTATAATAAATTAACTTAACCTATTTCAGTATAAAAGCTAGGGGAGGTTTTAGCCTAGAAAGGTATTATGGTAATTATGAAAAATACAATGAAGAGGTTTAATTATACAGGATAAGTGATAGCAAAGTATTAATTAAACCCAACCTACTAAAGTGTAAAAGCTTTAGTAGGTTTTTGTGTAATGTGTAATATATTAAATTATAGGAAAAATAATTCATAAAAGGGCTTGCAAAATATGGGGGGGATGTTTTATTATATTAAATAGTTGAATATAGTAAAAGCAATGATGAAAACAATGATTTATTTAACTTTTTCAGAGAGCTGATGGATGGTGAGAATCAGTAAAGCGGTAAATCTATCTACTTTCTAGCAGAGAGTGACAAAGCTCTAAGGTTTGTATCCTTTATCGTACATCAAAGAGGCAAATTATATATTTGCAATTTGGGTGGCAACGCGGAATTCTTTCGTCCCATATTTTTAGGGATGTTAGGATTTTTTTTATGCCAATCAACGATTACTGTATTGAATATTAAAAAGTAAATATACGGAGTAATCCGTTTAAAATAGGAGGAAAAAATGTTAGATATTAAATTTTTAAGAGAAAATCCAGATGTAGTAAAAGAAAACATTAAGAAAAAATTTCAGGATAGAAAGCTTCCATTAGTTGATGAAGTTATTGAATTAGATGCAGAAAGTAGAAAGACTCAGCAGGAAGCAGATGATTTAAGAGCTAGTAGAAAGAGCTTATCTAAACAAATTGGTGCATTAATGGCACAGGGCAAAAAGGATGAAGCGGAAGAGATAAAGGCTCAGGTAAATGCTAATGCTGACAGATTAGCTGAATTGGAAGCTAAAGAGGCAGAGTTAGGTGAAAAGATTAAAAAGATTATGATGACAATTCAAAACATCATTGATCCAAGTGTACCAATAGGAAAAGATTATAGTGAAAACGTAGAAATTCAGAAATATGGTGAACCAGTTGTTCCTGATTTTGAGGTACCATATCATACAGATATTATGGAAAAATTAAACGGAATTGACCTTGATAGTGCTAGAAAAGTAGCCGGTAATGGATTCTATTATTTAATGGGAGATATTGCCAGATTACATTCAGCAGTTATTTCATATGCCAGAGATTTTATGATTGAAAGAGGATTTACTTATTGTGTACCTCCTTTTATGATTAGAAGCGATGTCGTTACCGGTGTAATGAGCTTTGACGAAATGGATGCCATGATGTACAAAATCGAAGGTGAAGATCTTTATCTTATCGGAACAAGTGAGCATTCAATGATTGGTAAATTTATTGATACAATTAATAAAGAAGAATCTCTTCCATATACATTAACAAGCTATTCACCATGTTTTAGAAAAGAAAAGGGAGCACATGGTATTGAAGAACGTGGTGTATATAGAATTCATCAGTTTGAAAAACAGGAAATGATAGTTGTATGTAAACCAGAAGAGAGTCCAATGTGGTTTGATAAATTATGGCAGAATACAGTTGATTTATTCCGTTCATTAGATATTCCAGTTAGAACTCTTGAATGTTGTTCAGGAGATTTAGCAGATCTTAAGGTTAAATCTATAGACGTTGAAGCTTGGTCACCAAGACAAAAGAAATATTTTGAAGTTGGTAGCTGTTCAAACTTAGGGGATGCTCAGGCTCGTAGACTTAAGATTCGTGTAGTTGGTGAAGGTGGTAAATATTTTGCTCATACATTGAATAACACAGTAGTTGCACCACCAAGAATGTTAATTGCATTCCTTGAAAATAACTTAAATGAAGATGGATCAATTAGAATACCAGAAGCATTAAGACCATATATGGGTGGAAAAGATTTAATTAAATAGAAAAAAGTATGCTATCATAGGGAGTTTTAACATTTTTTTACGTTAATTGAGTAATGTATTTCCTATAATATAAAAAAGACACACTTTTTTCACAACTTTTCCATAAGAAGAACACAATTTGAAAGTAGAATATAATCAACAAAGAAATCCAATACTTTGTTAAAAATATTTTTCATATTTCACTTTCCCTCAAGGTGTAGTCCACCTCCCTCGGACTACACCTTACTTTTTTGTATTATTGGGATTTTCATTAATTCCTTGACAATAATAGAGAGAGTATTATAAAATTAAAAAGTTGTTTAAAGATAAAACGTATTATGGATAAAAATGTGTATCCAGACTATTTTTAGATATAGATATGAATTAGAAAGCAAGTTTTGAAATTTATCCGAATATGTATGAATTTCAACAGGAAATATATAAGCTTACGTTTTCACAAATTTAGTATACAAGACTTGTAAGAGAGTCTTTAAATATAAAAGTATTAGTATTGTATGAGTTTTATAGATGTAACAGACAATATTAGAATGTAATAGAATTTTAGGAGGAAGAATTTTGGCTGATTTAACAAATGAAATTGGAAAAAGAAGAACCTTTGCGATAATTTCCCATCCGGATGCTGGTAAAACTACACTTACAGAAAAGTTTCTTTTATATGGAGGAGCTATTAATTTAGCTGGTTCAGTAAAAGGTAAAGCGACTGCAAGACATGCAGTATCTGACTGGATGGAAATTGAAAAAGAAAGAGGTATTTCAGTTACTTCTTCTGTATTACAGTTTAATTATGATGGATATTGTATTAACATTTTGGATACGCCTGGGCATCAGGACTTCTCTGAGGATACGTACAGAACACTTATGGCGGCAGATTCAGCAGTAATGGTTATTGATGCCTCTAAAGGTGTAGAAGCACAGACTAGAAAGTTATTCAAGGTATGTGTAATGCGTCATATTCCGATCTTT
>CAYOMP010000021.1:945-22096 GCA_964405075.1 uncultured Lachnospiraceae bacterium | reverse complement strand
GAATTGCTACATGTCCAATTAACTGGCCTATTGGTTCTGGTAAGAATTTTAAAGGTGTATATGATAGAAAGACAAGATGTGTAACCACATTTTCGGATACTCAAAAGGGTACAAAAGAAGGAGAGACAAAGGTAATTTCTATTGATGATGAAGCATTAGTTGGAGAAATTGGTGAGGATTATCTTGCTAATTTGAAAGATGAAATTGAATTACTAGACGGTGCTAGTGCTGAATATGATATTGATGCCATTAGTAAGGGTGAGTTGTCTCCTGTATTTTTTGGTTCGGCTTTAACTAACTTTGGTGTGGAGACATTTCTAAAACATTTCTTGGAAATGACTTCGTCACCGTTGCCAAGAATGTCAGACAAGGGTATGATTGATCCTTTCAGTAATGATTTTTCGGCATTCGTGTTTAAGATTCAGGCTAATATGAATAAGGCTCATAGGGATAGAATTGCATTTATGCGTATCTGTTCAGGAAAATTTGAAGCTGGTATGGAAGTAACTCATATTCAGGGTGTAAATAAGAAGATTAGACTGTCACAGCCACAGCAATTAATGGCACAAGAGAGAAAGATTGTAGAAGAAGCATACGCAGGAGATATTATTGGTGTATTTGATCCGGGTATTTTCTCGATTGGAGATACATTATGTACATCTTCAGAAAAATTTGCATTTGAGGGAATTCCTACGTTTGCACCGGAACATTTTGCAAGAGTACGTCAGGTAGATACAATGAAGAGAAAACAGTTTGTTAAAGGTATTGAACAGATTGCTCAGGAAGGTGCGATTCAGATATTCCAGGAATTTAATTCAGGTATGGAAGAAATTATTGTGGGTGTAGTAGGTGTACTTCAATTTGATGTATTGAAATATCGTCTTGAAAATGAATATAATGTAGAGATTAGAATGGAAAATCTTCCATATGAACATATTAGATGGATTGAGAATAAAGAAATTGATTTGGATAAGCTTAGCGGAACATCTGATATGAAAAAGATTAAAGATTTAAAAGGAAACCCATTGCTATTATTTGTTAATAGCTGGAGTATAGGAATGACTCTTGATAGAAACGAGGGACTTGTACTTTCAGAATTTGGTCGTTCGTAAATTATTGTTACTTATTTGATTTTGGTTTGTTTACATTTAAAAATAATAGTGGTAAAATAAAGAAAGCAAAGATGCCTACAAATTGTGTCTTTGCTTTCTTTATTGCCAAGCATACGACAAAAAGGTCCGGTGAACCTTTTTTAGTATCATAGAAAATATATTCTTGTATTAAAATGTACTTTGTACATTCTTTGTTATAGATGTAAGTGATAAAAATAAATTGAAATTTTCAATAATGTCAACTAGTCTTGAAATAATGGGAGGAAGGTAAAATGACAAGTATCGGAGAAAGAAAAATAGAAAGAATCGAGAATATGTGTGGAGGAAAAGGGTATGTTATTATTGAACATCTTTTAAGGGATAATGAAGTCAGTAAAAAATGTAAATTATATGCAGAAGTAACAATCGAAAAGGATTGTGAGCTGGGCTATCATGAACATCACGGAGAGACTGAAACTTACTACATTACGCAAGGTAAGGGAATATATAATGATAATGGGAAAAATGTTAATGTGACAGTGGGGGATGTATTATTTTGCAAAAATGGATGTGGACATGGACTAATTAATGATGGAGATGAGGCTATAAAAATGATAGCGTTAATTATAGAAGATTAGTGATATGATAGGTTGCTAAATAAATCAAAAGGAAAAGGCAAAAAGGAGAATTGATTATGACAACAAATAAAAGTAAAGTAGCAATAGTAGGATGTGGATTGGTTGGAGCTTCTACCGGGTTTAGTCTGTTAACTCAAGGGGTTTGTGACGAAATCATTATGGTGGATATCAACAAGGAAAAGGCATTGGGCGAAGTTCTTGATATGCGTGATGATGTTGAGTACTTAAATAGAAATACCAAGGTTATATTGGGAGATTATGAAGACTGTGCTGATGCGGATATTGTTGTTATAACAGCAGGTGCACCACCTAAAAAAGGACAAAGCAGATTAGATACATTAGATGTATCGGCCAAGATAGCAAAATCAATTGTTGAACCTATTATGGCTAAAGGATTTGACGGCATATTTATTATAATATCTAATCCAGTAGATATTATTGCTCATTATGTTCAGAAAATATCAGGATTGCCAAAGAATCAGGTTATAGGAACAGGAACGTCCCTAGATTCTGCCAGACTTAAAAATATTATAGCGGAAATAGTTAATGTTGACCCAAGAAGTGTATACGCATATTCATTAGGAGAACACGGGGATTCGCAGATGGTTCCATGGTCACTGGTAACAGTAGGTGGAAAACCTTTTTCTGATGTAAGAGAAGATAATCCTTCACTTATGGAAGGAATAGAATTAGATGAAATTGTTAGAAAAACTGTAAGAGCCGGATGGGAAATCCTGGAAAGAAAAGGAACTACATCATTTGGTATCGCAACAGCAACAGTTGGAATTATAAAAGCTATTCTCCATGATGAAAACAAAATTATTCCTGTATCTACATTATTAGAAGGTGAATATGGTGAAAATGATGTGTATTGCGGAGTTCCGGTAATTCTAAATAGAAGTGGAGTATCTGATGTTTTAAGGTTACCTATGACGGATGATGAACAAAAGAGATTTAAAGAATCAGTAGCAAAGATTAGGGAATATACAAGTTCGTATTTTGATAAGTGTGGACTTAAGTAGGTGAACTATATTAATTAGTTAAACTAAGTATTTACGAAAAGTTTTCAAAAAGTAAATTCATATAAAAGTAATGTTTTGAAATGTCATATGGTTGAGAAACAAAGATAATGAGCTACGCAGTATTACTGGGATAAATATTTTTAAAAAAAATGTATAAATTTTAAAAGATAAAAGTAGGGATTATAAGGAAATAGATATGGTAGAAAGTTTTACCAATGTCATAATTTCTTGCAATTCCTACTTAAATAATATATAATGCATAGAGATTTGTTTATGGTAAGTCTTGAATTTTACTCGAATTAGACATTTAAGACTTGCGGTTAAGTTTTGAAGAAAGGAATTTATACATATGTATAGAAATATTGATTTTGATAATATAGATTTAACTCAGGAAGCACCGGTCAAAGAACCAGAAAGACAGTACTATTTTATTGCAAAATGTAGAGAATATTTATCTAATAGAAGTGAAGAGTTAGGTAGAAAGCTTACATGTAATGTAAATACTTTCGGTTGTCAGATGAATTCAAAAGACAGCGAAAAGTTATTGGGTATTTTAGAATTAGTGGGATATGCTGCCTGCGATAATGAAAATGCAGATTTTGTAATTTATAATACGTGTACAGTTAGAGAAAATGCTAATCAGAGAGTATACGGCAGACTAGGCTATCTGAGAAGTTTAAAAAAGAAAAATCCTGATATGCTGATTGGTTTGTGTGGCTGTATGATGCAAGAACCTCACGTTGTTGAAAAAATTAAAAAAAGTTATAAACACGTGAATTTGATTTTTGGAACTCATAATATATTCAAATTTGCAGAGCTTTTATATACAACATTAGTTTCAGATAGAATGGTTATTGATGTTTGGAAAGATACAGATAAGATTGTTGAGGATTTGCCGGCTGAAAGAAAGTATAGCTTTAAATCTGGTGTAAATATTATGTTTGGATGCAATAATTTCTGTAGTTATTGTATTGTTCCTTATGTGCGTGGTCGTGAAAGAAGCCGTAATCCAAAGGATATAATTAGAGAAATTGAAAATTTGGCAAAAGACGGTGTAGTAGAAGTTATGTTATTGGGTCAAAATGTTAATTCATATGGCAAAAATTTGGAAGAACCAATAACATTTGCTGAACTTTTGCAGGAAGTTGAAAAGATAGACGGAATTGAAAGAATTAGATTTATGACTTCACATCCAAAGGATTTGTCGGATGAATTAATTGAAGTAATGAAGAATTCTAATAAGATTTGTAATCATGTTCATTTGCCATTGCAGTCAGGAAGCAGCAATATTTTAAAGAAAATGAACAGAAGATATGATAAAGAGCAATACTTGGAATTAGCTAGAAAAATCAGAGAAGCTATACCAGATGTATCTATTACAACAGATATTATTGTTGGTTTTCCAGGGGAGACAGAGGAAGACTTTTTAGAAACAGTAGATGTAGTTAGAAAAGTGCGCTATGATAGTGCGTTTACATTTATTTATTCTAAGAGAACAGGAACTCCGGCAGCTGCTATGGAAAATCAGGTGCCAGAGGATGTTGTAAAAGACAGATTTGATAGATTATTGGCAGAAGTACAGCAAATATCTAAGGAAATGACCGCCAGATTTGAAGGTACAGTTCAAAAGGTATTAGTTGAGGAAGTAAATGAACAGGATGAGAGCCTTGTTACAGGACGCTTAACCAATAATACAACAGTTCATTTAAAAGGAGAAAAAGAATTAGTTGGAAAAATTGTAAATGTTAAGTTAAACGAATGTAAGGGCTTCTATTATATGGGAGAGATAGTAAGTGATTAAATTAAATGATTCAGATAAGACACAGGCTTTAGAATATGTAAAGTCAGAACCAGAAGTTAATCTATTTATAATAGGTGATATTGAAAATTTTGGATTTGAGGATGAGGCAGTTGATGTATATATTAGTGCAAAAGAAACTGCAATTGATAAAACTGATGATGAAATTAAGGAAGATATAACACTTTGGGATGGTATTGTATTAAGATACTATAAGTCATTTATTGTATATAGCCAGAATGAAGATTATAATCCGGAACCTTTTGCAGAATACATCAAAGACAAAAAAGCTAATTGTATTAGTGGAAAGAGAAGCATAATTGAAAAATTAGCTAAATACTTTGATGACGATAAAAAATGTCAACACACATTTTTAAGTAGATGCAATATGATAAGTGAGGCTGTTAAATCATGCGAAGATAAAATGTCTATATGTGAAAATAAAGTAGAAATACGCAGATTAACCAAAGCAGATTCAAAGGCAATGTATGATTTATATTTGACTATTGAAGAATTTGCCGAAACATATAATGATGGCGATGAGGCAGAACATATTGAACAATTTGAGAGAAATATGGATACTGGTGGAGTGGCAGTAGGTGTATTTGAGAATGATTATCTGGTGGCAGTAGGTGAAACCAGCGGTGCGAATAGTCTGGGTTCAATGATTGTTGGAGTGGCAACCAGGGATGGATATAGAAAAAGAGGATTTGCTACAGCAGTAGTAAAAAAAATATGTGAAGAGACCTTTAATGAAGGAAAACAGTTTATATGCTTATTCTATGATAATCCGGAAGCTGGAGCAATTTATCGCAAAATTGGATTTGAAGAGATTGGCGAATATACAATGTTTAGATAAAAAAACACAAAAAATTCACAAATTAGAAGCTTAAAATATTTGAAAAATATAAAAAGTGATGAAAATGTCAAATTTTGACATAATGTCTTGAAAAATGGTTTCTACAGGAATAAAATTATTAAGGATTATTAATAAATTAAGTCCCTTCTTCGAAAGAAGTAGGGACTATTTTAGTGGGAGGCCATTTAAAATGGAAAAATTAAAACCAAAGTTGTTTTCTGTAATGAAAGGTTACACAAAAGAACAGTTTATTAAGGATGTAATTGCTGGTATTATTGTAGCAATTATTGCTTTACCTTTATCGATTGCCCTTGCCTTAGCATCAGGTGTAGGACCAGAACAGGGATTGTATACAGCTATAACAGCAGGGTTTGTTATTTCATTTTTGGGAGGTAGTCGCGTACAGATAGCGGGACCTACAGCAGCATTTGCCACAATAGTAGCAGGAATCGTTGCTAAGAATGGAATGGATGGACTTATTATTGCTACAGTTTTAGCAGGTATTATATTAGTTATTATGGGTCTTTGTAGATTTGGAAGTCTTATTAAATATATTCCATATACTATTACAACAGGTTTTACGGCAGGTATTGCAGTAACAATTGTTATTGGTCAGATTAAAGACTTCTTAGGACTTACTTTTAATGAGTCACCAGTAGAAACTATGGAGAAATTGTCAGAAGTATTTAAATGCATTAATACAATTAACGTACAGGCTCTTATTGTTGGTGTAGTATGCTTAATAGTGCTTATTGTATGGCCAATGATTAATGAAAAAATTCCTGGTTCATTAATAGCAGTAATTGTAGGAATTGTAATGGTAAAAGGTTTAAAAATGGATGTTAATACTATTGGTTCATTATATGAAATAAGTAATAAACTTCCGACTTTAAGTGTTCCAACAATTACATTTGAAACAGTCAGAAATATTTTGCCAGATGCATTTACAATAGCAATATTGGCAGCTATTGAATCTTTATTATCATGTGTAGTAGCAGATGGTATGATTGGTAGCAGACACCGCTCTAATATGGAATTAGTAGCTCAGGGAGCTGGTAACGTAGCATCAGCATTATTTGGTGGTATTCCGGCAACAGGTGCTATTGCAAGAACAGCAGCTAATATTAAAAATGGTGGACGTACACCAATAGCTGGTATGGTTCATTCAATAACATTAGTACTTATTTTAGTAGTATTAATGCCATATGCAGCGTTAATTCCAATGCCAACAATTGCAGCAATTCTTTTTATGGTTGCATACAATATGTGTGGTTGGAGAGAATTTGTAAGATTATGTAAAGAGTCTCCAAAGAGTGATATATTAGTACTTGTACTTACATTTGTATTAACAGTAGTATTTGACTTAGTAGTAGCTATCGAAGTGGGATTATTATTAGCAGCAATTCTTTTCATGAAACGTATGTCTGATGTTACCAATGTACATGGATGGAAATATGTTGATGAGGAAGAGAACACAGACGATCCAGAAGCTATTAATTTGAAAGTGGTACCAAAGAATACATTGGTTTACGAAATTGAGGGACCTATGTTCTTTGCAGCTGCTAATAAGTTTATGGATATTTCAACAGAGAAGAATACTAAGAATGTAATTCTTCGTATGAGAAGTGTTCCAGCTATGGATGCAACAGCTATTCACTCATTACAGGGTGTATTAGATAAATGTAAAAAAGAAGGTATCACACTTATTTTCTCACATGTACAGGAACAGCCAATGTCAGTTATGAAAAAGGCTGGATTTGTTGAAAAAGTAGGGGAAGATAACTTCTGTGCAAACATTGATGCAGCATTAGAAAGAGCAGCTTCATTGTAGTAGAATAAAAATGATTTTTACTTGTTAATAATGAAAATATGTGGGGGAAGTCAAAAACCATAGGGTTTTTGGCTTCTTTTGCAACTACGTGAATTTGGAAGAAAACTAATCTGATTGGAAAAATTACCAGGATTGACATAAATATATGAAACGCATATATAGATAAATAATACTTGATATGTGAAATGCAAGAAAGTATAATTAGAAAAAGTGGCATTTTAGACAAAATATGACAGTATAATATAAATGAAAGTATTTCGAAAAGAAGATGGAAAAAAATATAAGAAATAATTGACAAGAGAGTCTTGAATAGTAGGGCGCATATTGTAAAAAAGTAAGAGTGTCGGCAGACTTTTTGTGAAGGAGATATAAGTTATGATGATAATGAAAACATCTTTGATTTGTTTAATATTTGTTGTATATATGGGGATTTTCTATTTTTACAATAGACATTTACCGTTGAAAGCTACAAGGGTATTCTCATATTATTATGTCAGTGCGGTTATTTTAATAGTATTTGATTTGATCACATTATATACAGTGAATCATATGGATATTGTGCCGGATAATATTAATCGTATTGTACATATAATTTACCTTTTATCGATTAATATAATAGTTTACTTGTATTTTCTTTATTTAAGGAGCCTTTTAGAAAATCAGGTGAAAATATCCGGTAGAATAATTCAAGGGATTCCGTTTGGTATTACGTCTATTTTGATTATTTTATTGCCTATTGTATATATAGAAGGGACATATACTAACTATTCTTTTGGACCTAAAATATATGCCTTATATTTAAGTGCTATACTGTATAATATTTTGATTTTATATTATAGTATAAAATATTGGAAACTTCTGACTAAGGAGAAACGTGTGGCGATTATAGTGTCTGTTCCAATTTTTTTTAGTATATTAGTATTAAATATAGCAGTGCCAGAGGCACTTTTTACTATTGTATATGTTACATTGACAGTTGCCGGGTTAATAATGAGCAGTGAGAATAGTGAAAAATATATTGACCAGCAAACAGGTATGTTTAACCAATACGCTTTAGGAATTGTAATTAATGAATATATTTCTTTAAAAAAGAATGAAATTATTACTGTAATGACATTAAGTGAGTCTGAAAATGTGCGAGATGCTATTGAGTGGAAAGAGTATATAACGGTTTTGGAGCATATACAAAAATTTTGCAGAAAAGAGTTAAAGTGTCAACTATACCGTGTAGGGGAAAATGGTTTTGTCTTTTTAGCAAGTTCCAATCAGTCAGCACAACGAGTAATAATATCGGTAAAAGATTATGTTGATAAACGATGTGATAGTAAAATGTCATTGGAGTACAAGAAGATTAATTTGAATAAGTGTATTAGTAATGATGAAGTGATGGCAAAGGTTGTGGAAATATGCAAGGATGCCATTAATAAAATGGCAGTCTATGATTTTTTGACAGGAGTTCGTAATCGTAATTCCTTTGAGAAAGAATTGGCGCAGTTAAGAAATGATGGTGTAGATGCCTATTATTTTTTGGCAGATTTGAATAATCTTAAAACGACTAATGATGCTATGGGACATTCTGCAGGAGATGAATTGCTTCAAGCATTTGCAAAGGTTTTAAAGAAGACAGCTGGAAAGAATGGTACAGTATTCCGTTATGGCGGAGATGAGTTTGTAGTTTTATGGAATGGGACAGATGCTAAAAGTTATTTGAAAAGCTTAGAGGAGAATTGCAAGCAATTAAATAAAGAACGAATTATTCAGATAAGTTTTGCAATTGGCTATGGAAAGATTCTGGAAAAAGATGGAATGGAAAAAGCTGATAAAATGATGTATGAAAATAAGGCAAAAATGAAAGTCTAAAAAGATAATAGCCATAAAAGTAAGGCACAGGCAAATGAACTATGTTCCTTTGCCTGTGCCTTTATCTGTAGTATAAAAATACATTTTATCCAAGTGGCTTAATTAAATAAAGCTCTATCTAGGTTTAAAAGTAGCACATTCTGTACTCTGTGCATCTGTCGCATTTGCACCTACGATACCAATCTGTTCTGCGGTACAATATTTGTTTTCGTTATACAAGCATTTTACAGCATCGCATAATACGCCAGTTGCACGAGCAGCATCATGAGCAGAGTTAGAAGCGGAATTCATATCTTCTTTTCTAAAACTATGACAATAAGTTTTGTCAGAAGAGGTAGCTGATTCTCCATCTACCTTAATTTCGTGTTTACTGCATAAACAATCATCATTATATGCACATTTGTGTACACTACAATCTAATAATGGCATAAAAATACCTCCTTTTTTGTTTAATGCACTCTCGAAATCTTTTAAACATATAAAAGGATTCTAAGAGTACATTTTATAGATATTATTTCTCAATAAGGAGATGTTTATTCATTAGAAATTGTAAATTCAAATGTAAAAAAATTATATAAAAAAGTTGTAGTAAAGTTTTTGATTTACTACAACTTTTTATATAATCGTTGTTAATTTCCGCAAGCTGTTTTAAATGCTGTCCATATTTTTTCGTGTGTAGCCTCAGCATCTGGGGAAATGTTTTGAATCATTTCCATTTGAGATTCTTCTATATTAGCCGGAAGTGTAAGGAATTCCTTGAAATCCTCTGAAATATAGTCTTCAGCAGCTAGATTAGTACAATAATAACCTAAATATTCAAAACAAGTTGCAGCATTTTGAGCATCTAAAATATAGTCGATGAATTTGTACGCTGCATCTGGGTGTGGAGCATTAGATGGAATAAATCCTGCCATAATACCGAATCCAATACCTTCTTCTGGAAAGACAACTTTTAGTTCAGGATTAGACAATTTTGCCAATGTTGTTTGAGATGTATACATAATAGCAGCACCAACTTCACCCATTAATAAATCATCCTGAAGATTATCATCTTTGATAATTCTAATATTAGGAGCTAATTCTAATAGTTTTTCGCCAGCAGCTTCAATTTCTGAAATATCTTCTGTATTATAACTATTATTTAGTGTCTTTAAAGCCATACCGTTAATAACACGATAGTTAGCAACAACTCCAACATTGTCAGCTAAAGATGAATCCCAAAGGTCAGAATATGATGTGATTTCTTTATCTACAAGAGTTGGGTCGTAAACAATTGTCTGTATACCTGCTCCATAGGGAAATGTGTATTTTCCAGCTGGGTCAAAGAACTGATTCTGGTAAATTGAGTTGATATTTTTGTAATTTGTAAGCTTACTAGAATCTAATTCCTGTACCAATCCTTCTGAGATAGCTGTTTCGATTATATAGTCATCGGCAATTACTAGATCATAATCTCCACCATTAGCAGCTTGTAATTTTGAAAGCATTGTTTCATCATAATCGAAGTTTACATAATTGATTTTGATTCCGGTTTCTGATTCGAAACTATCTAAGATTTCCTGAGGAAACATACCTTCCCATGTATATAGATTCAATTGTGTGGAACCATCATTATCCTTTGTTGTTTCTTCAGTATTGGCACTAATGTTAGGTGTAGTACCATTATTAGTTGAAGGTGTTGAACCACATCCAACAACAAATGTTGATGCTAATAATATAGCAACGATTTTTTTGATTTTTTTCATAAAAGTCCTCCTTGTAGTGCTAAATTCGTTCTTTTCTTCCTATCCGGCTGGAAATAATGCCGAGAATAAGAGTGAAAAAGAATATCAATGTACACAAAGCATTAATTTCAGGTGTAACTGTTGTTTTCAGCTTCGTGTATATTTTGATAGGTAATGTGTTTGTGTTTACTCCTGTAACGAACACACTAATTATAACATCATCAAAACTCATTGCAAAGGCTAAAATCATTCCAGAAATAATGGCAGGACGTAGCAAAGGGAGTGTAATATCACGAAAAACTTGTAATTCACTGGCTCCCAAGTCTTTGGCTGCTTCTAATAAACTTTTATCAATACCATTTAATCTGGCTTTTACCTGAATAAAAATGTATGGAATACAAAATGAAGTATGTGCAATTATAAGGGTTATCATTCCAAAAGGCAGATTGATAAAATTGAAAAAAACTAAAAATACCATACCTAGAATAATTTCTGGAATCATAATAGGTAATGTAGATATATATTCAATAAAGCCATTAGCTTTTAAATGACTTCTGGCCATTCCAATGGCACCAAGAGTACCTATTATTGCTGCAATTAAGCTACTGGTAATTCCTAAAAATATACTCATACCTAATGCTTCAAATAAGGGTGTATTATTAAATAAAGCCTTATACCAGGTAAGAGAAAAACCATCCCAAACAGAACTGATTTTGCTTTCATTAAAGGAATAAATAATAACAAGTAAGATTGGAATGTACATTAGAATAAGCACTAATGTCAGGTATATATCGGAAAATCTAATCTTTTTATTTCTCATAAAATACCCTCCAAATTCTTAGAATGAGTTATTTTCTTATTAATGAATAAAAGTATACTGGTTAACAGTAGCAGAGTAACAGATAATGCCGCGGCGAATGGCCAATTGTGAGCTTTCATCAACTGTTCTTGTATTAAATTACCAACTAAGACTACTTTGTTTCCACCTAGTATTTCTGCTATAAAGAACAATCCCATTGATGGAATAAAGGTAAATATTATTCCAGAAAATAATCCGGGTAGCGTTAGCTTTAATGTAATTGTAGTAAAAGCAACAAATCTATTAGCACCTAAATCCTTTGCTGCTTCAATTAAACTCCAATCCATTTTTTCTACATTGGAATATACAGAATAAATCATAAATGGTAAAAGAGTATATACCATACCGGCAACAACTGCAGGATAAGTGTAGAGTAACTTAAGTGGTTTGCTGATAATATTTAATCCCATTAATATTTTGTCGAGAATTCCGTTAGAGCGGAAAATAATTATCCAACCATATAGACGCATTAATGAACTTGTCCAAAAGGGAACCATTAAAAGAAACATAAAAATTTTTCTTTTTGAAGGCTCTAATTTTGCCATATAATATCCGAATGGATAGCCTATTAATATTACAAAAAATGTAGTAATAAAAGCCAGTTTAAAAGATTCCTTAAATGTATTCAGATAAATAGGTTCCAGAATTTCTAAATAGTTATTAAGTGAAAAATTAAAAACTACGCCCCATCCTTCGGCTTGTTGCATAAAACTAAGAAATACCATATATAATAATGGTCCTAAAACAAAAATGATTGTAAAAAGGTAAATTGGTAATAACATTAATAATACTGAGGGAGATTTTCTTTTACTCATAAATTACCCCTCCAAATCCACTAATGTAATATTCATAGGTTTAATATTGAAAAATACAGTATCATCTATATTAATGTCAGAAATGAATCCAAACTGACTAGCTACAATGATAGTTCCATCCTCTAGGGCAGCAGTTAGTTTAAGCATTCCACCGGAAAAACTTTTGTCTGTAATTTTACCAACAAGGTAATTTCCTTCCTGAGTAGGCGAGATAATAGCAGATTCACTATGAAATGCTGCACGGACGTTTTGTCCTACTTCAATTTTACAAGAAGGCTTACGGACTTTAATATTGGTATTAGAAACATTCATAGTAATGGTATCAGAACCAATATCAATTATTTTGCCGGATATAATATTAGAATTGCCAACAAATTCAGCTACATACGAAGAAAATGGTCTTTCATATATATCTTTTGGTGTTCCTATTTGCTCAAAATTACCATTTTTCATTATGATAATTCTATCAGACATATTCAAAGCTTCTTCCTGATCATGGGTAATATATATAAAAGTTATGCCAAGCTGTTTTTGCAATTTTTTTAATTCTATTTGCATTTGCTGCCTAAGTTGTAAATCAAGAGCTCCTAAAGGCTCATCCAATAATAGTATTTTTGGTTGATTGACAATGGCTCGGGCAATAGCAACACGTTGTTTTTGTCCACCGGATAGTTCATTTGGCATTCTTTTTTCAAAACCTTCTAATTGGACTAATTTTAGTGCTTTTTTTACAGCTGTATCTATTTCAGATTTGTTGACTTTTTTGATTTTTAAGCTGTATCCGATATTCTTTTCAACGTTCATGTGTGGGAAAAGAGCGTAATTTTGAAAAACTGTGTTTACATTCCTTTTATTAGGTTCAAGGTTGGTAACATCAGTATTTTCCAAAAAAACCTGACCTTCATCAACAGTTTCCAAACCTGCAATTATTCTAAGGGTAGTAGTTTTGCCACATCCAGAAGCACCGAGAATTGTAATGAATTCACCAGAATCTATAGTAAGGCTTAAGTTATTAAGCACTTTTGTATCGCCAAAGCTTTTTGAAATGTTTTTTAATTCAAGTATATGCTTACTCATTTGCGCCTCCTAAATACAAACTATTTTATGGTTTTGCTTGATAAAAACAGTAGTTTAAGATAAACTAAGGTATATTATATCAAATGAATATTCTAAACGAAAGAGGGAAAATCAATGGGTTTTAGTAAATCCCAGTCTGAAGCCATATGTCATAACAAAGGTCCAATGATGGTTCTTGCAGGGCCAGGTAGTGGCAAAACTCTCGTAATTACCCATAGAACAAAGTATTTAATAGAGAAATGTGGAGTAAACCCAGCTAATATATTAGTAATTACTTTCACAAAAGCAGCTGCTACAGAGATGAAGGAGCGCTTTGAAAATTTAATGGGATACAAATTGCCTGTATCTTTTGGTACTTTTCATGCTGTTTTTTTTAAGATATTGAAAATAGCATATGGTTTTTCAGCGGACAATATTATTAGAGAAGAAATTAGAAATGAATACTTAAGGGACATAATTAACAAGTTTGATTTAGATATAGATGATGAAAATGATTTTATTAATGGAATAGCTGGTGAAATCAGTTTAATAAAAAATGATGGAATTAGAATTGAAAACTATTATTCAACAAATTGTCCGGAAGATATTTTCAGAAAAATATTTGTAGAATACAGCAAAAGGCTTAAAATGGCACGACTAATAGATTTTGATGATATGTTGGTATATTGCTATGATTTGTTTAAACAAAGACCAGACATTTTATCCGCTTGGCAAAAAAAATATGAATATATTCTTATTGATGAGTTTCAAGATATTAATAGAATTCAGTATGAAATCATTAAAATGCTGGCATTACCTAATAATAACTTATTTATAGTAGGGGATGACGATCAGTCCATTTATAGATTTAGAGGTTCTAAGCCTGAAATTATGCTCAATTTTACAAAGGAATTTGATAATGCCAAGAGTGTATTGTTGGATAATAATTATCGTTCATGTAAAAACATTGTAGAGCATTCATTGAATTTAATTGCTAATAATAAAAGCAGATTTGAAAAAAAGATAAATGCTAATAATGAAAAAAATGGGAATATTGAGATAAAAACCTTCAAAACTCAGCAAGATGAGAATATGGAAGTGATTAATCAAATAAAGAAATTACAAAATCAGGGAAAAAATTTTTCTGATATTGCAATTTTATATAGAACAAATACTCAACCGCGAATGCTAATAGAGAAGCTTATAGAGTATAACGTTCCATTTAAAATGCGTGATACGGTTCCTAATATTTATGAACATTGGATTACAAAGAATATTATTTCCTATATTAATATAGCCACAGGTTCAAGGGAGCGAAAAGAATTCCTGAAAATAATTAACAGACCGAAACGATATATTAATAGAGAAGCTCTGAGCTTTCAGGAGGTATCCTTTGAAGCATTGCTGGATTATTATAAAGATAAGGATTGGATGTGTGAGCGAATTAATAAGCTGTGGCACGATATAAAAATGTTAAAGGATATGCCACCTTATGCGGCAATTAATTATATTAGACATGTTGTGGGATATGAAGAATATTTAGTAGAGTATGCACAGTTTAGAAAAATAAAGCCAGAAGAATTATTAGAAATCTTGGATGAAATACAGGAAACGGCAAAGCCATTTAAGACATACGGAGAATGGTTTATTCATATGGATAATTATGCCAAGGAATTGCAGATAAAAAACCGCAAGAAGAATGAAGTGCATAATAGTGTATTACTGGCAACTATGCATAGCTCAAAGGGATTGGAATTTGATACAGTATTTGTAATTGATGTCAATGAGGGGATTACACCGTACAAGAAAGCTTTGCTGGATGAGGATATGGAAGAAGAAAGAAGAATGTTCTATGTAGCTATAACCAGGGCAAAGGAGAATCTGTATGTATACTCTATTCAAAACAGGCTAGGAAAGGATATGGAAGTATCCAGATACGTTGGGGAAATGCTAATTAATTCTAGTGAGCTTAGAGAAAATGCGAGAATCCATCATGTAAAATATGGAGATGGTAAAATTAAGGCTGTTGAAAATACTAGTATAACAATTGTATTTGATGATAAAAGAATTATTAAATTGAATAAGGATTTTTGTGTGAGAAACAGATTAATTAAAATTATAGAATAGATGAATTATTCTTTTTAATTTTGATATTGAATACTTATGAATTTAGACATAAAATGAATGAAAAAGAGCTGGCAAAAATGTGCGTATTTTCGCAGAGCGTTTATTGTCAAGTATACGACAAAAAAGATTCAGTAGATTTTTTTAGTTGGATTAGGAAAGAAATTTTCTATCAAATGAAAAAAGAAAGAGGA
Source organism: uncultured Lachnospiraceae bacterium (assembly GCA_964405075.1). Classification (GTDB taxonomy): domain Bacteria; phylum Bacillota; class Clostridia; order Lachnospirales; family Lachnospiraceae; genus CAYOMP01. The sequence goes on along the minus strand of CAYOMP010000021.1, from coordinate 6,225 downwards.
TATCCCCAAAATATTAGTTTTTACGGGATGTTCTCTTTCTAATATAATGCAATTTAATAATCTAACAATCGTATAAGTAGGTTATTCAACTGCTATCATAATTTTAAAAACGTAGGTTACAGAATTTTGTGTTAGTTGTCTAATTCGTCGAACTCAGCAGCATCTAATAATTCATCAAATGCATCAGCTACTGCTTCGTATTCGTCATCATCTTCTATGTTTTCTAAAGAAGGTTCTTCATCTTCATTTTCTAAATAACGATATAAGAATACTTCGCCATCTTCATTTGGTTCACCATTTTCATCAAGTGGTAAAAGTGCAATATAATCCATATCATTTACTGGGAAAATAGTTAAGATAGAACATTCAATAACTGTATCGTCATCTAAAGTTAATGTTACTGTTGAGTTTTCATCAAAACCCATTTCTAAATCAAAACCGTAATCTTCATTATTATTCGCCATATTAACCTCTTTTCTTATGCTTAAAGCATATTGTTATAAACTAATTTAACTGTATCAGAAGTAACATATAAAAGCAAGGTATTATCAGAAAAAACAATATGTAAAATAATAATAAAATCATTAAAAATATGTTGACTTTATCACAAATTATAATAAAATTAAAAGAGTGAAAAATATTGAGAGGAGATAACTTTCGTGGTTAGCAGTAATACAAGTGAAGAACGTGCCGATAGAGGCTACAAAACTCGTGAAAATGGAGAAAGAAGAGAGTATAAGAGTAAAGATAATTTTAAAAGGGATTTTAAATCGGATAATACTAGATTTGAAAGAAAAAAAGATTATAATTCAAACGATGGGGAAAGAAAAAATAATCGCTTTAATAAAAACGATAATTTAGGTAAAAAAGATAATAACCACGGTGGTGAATTTAAAAAGAATTTTAGTAATTCCAATAGAGGAGGCGCTTCAAGAGACTTCTCAAGAGGAAATTCTGATAGAATGTCCGCTGCTTCAGCAGATACAAAAGTTAAAGAACAACAGCCGGATAAAATGGATATTGTTAAACGTTTAGAAAAAGAGAAAAAAGCTATTCAAAAGAAAAATGATAATTATAATAAGGGTGGCAAATCACCAAATGCCAGACCTCAAAAGAAAGTAAAGAGAACTAATAATATAGACTGGACTAGAGAGTATGAAAATGATTCATACGATGATGATGTTTATTTTATGTATTAATTATTCAAACTTCCTACAAAAAATGGGTTTCGTTTTTTGAAACCCATTTTTTTACGTATTTTTAATTAGAATTTTATGTGTTTATGATATATTCGAATTATGAGTAAAAGACACAGTTCAAAATGAGTAATAAAAACTTGCTATTATTGAATGAAATAGTATAGAAGAATAGATAGTCTTGAATTTTGAAGAAATAATAAGTAAACATCGGGAGGAAAAAGTATGTACAAATTTACAGAAGATTGCATGATTGGAATTAACGAAATTGATGAAGAACATAGAAAATTATTTCAATTAATTAATGAGACACAAGAGTTGATAGGACAGGGCAGTAATGTAAAAATTTTGGGAAAAAATTTAGTAAAAGAATTAAAGGAATATGCAAGTACTCATTTTGTACACGAGGAAGCTTATATGGAGCAGATTGGCGATATGGAGCTTATACGCCAAAAGAAAGAACATGCGCAATTTATCGAAAAGATTGAGAGCTATCAATTAGATGAAATTACAGATGAAGAATGCAAGGAAAAGGTATGTGAAATACTCCTTTTTATGGCTAGATGGCTTTATCGTCATATTCTTGGTAGTGATATTATGATTGGAAAATTTACTAATACAAATAAGGATACAATAGAGGATGCATTTGAGTTCAAGGATGTGTATAGGACAGGAATTTCCTTGATAGATGAAGAACATAAAAGGTTGTTTGAAATCGTTAAGGAAACAAATGATGTTATTAAAGCAACTTTAGTCCATGATAAATATGATGTTATTGTGCATATTTTGAGTGAGTTGAAGGATTATACAATTATGCATTTTCAGGATGAAGAAGAGTATATGGAAAGTGTTAATTATGATGGTTTGGAGCTTCAACGCATTGCTCATTCAGCATTTATAGAAAGGTTGAATGAAATTAATTTAGATGATGTAGATGACAAGCAGAAAGAATATCTGGAAGAACTACTTGAATTCTTACTTGGTTGGCTTATAAATCATATTCTAAAAATGGACAAAAAGATTCCTGTATTGTAAGAAGAATTTTCGAATAATATATTAGTAAGTTTGATAAACATTAGATAATAGTCAGATATTTTACTTAATGTACAGTATTGTTAAGTAAAATAAATTGTATTAAATTAAGGTTTTAAATTCAGTGTTTTGAAGAAAAATTTTCATTTGAATAGATGTAAGGATAAAACAATAAAAACAGTACTTTTTTACTATGCCTATTGTATTGAAAATTAATATGTGTTGTTTTATAATATTTTTATAAAAATTTCAGAAAAAAGGTGACACTTATGATAATGGATGAAAATATTTGTGTTAGAAATGAAGTACATTGTCCAAAATGTGGAAATAAATATGGTAACGCAGAGTTGGGAATTTATATATGCCCTAAGTGTGGAAATGAAGAAAAAAGTGAATTTGGTGTAGTTAGGACTTATCTCGAGAAGAACGAAGGAGCTACAGTTTCAGAAATATCTAAGGCAACAGAAGTTTCTATTGCCAAAATTAATGAATACTTGGAAAATGGCAGAATTCAGATAAAAGATACTTCAGCATATTTTTTAAAATGTCAGAAATGTAAGACAGAGATTAAATATGGAAGATTTTGTAAGTCATGTGCAGCAAGTTTATGTAATGAATTATCCAGTGCATTAACTGAAGGTATGGTGGGAGAAAAACCACATACTAAGAGTGATGCTAAAATGCGTTTTTTTGGAAGATAGTTATTATAGAAAGTGTAAGATAAAATGAGTAATTATGAATTTAAAACAAAACCTTACTATAATGCAATTGAATGTCCTGAATGTGGCACTCCATATGGTAGGGTGGAATTGGGCATATATATATGTCGTAACTGTGGATATGAGGAAGAAAGTACTCTGGGCAAGGTTAGAACATATATTACAGATCATGAGGATGCAACGGTATCGGATGTAGCCAGTGCGTTGGATATTCCTGTGGCTAGAGTTAATCATTATATCAAAAAAGGACGTATTGAGATTAAAGAGGATTCAACATATTTTCTTTCGTGTCATGGATGCGGAATATCTATCAGATATGGTAAGTTTTGTCCGGAATGTGCTAGTCATTTGGTGGCAGACTTAGCTGAAACATTAGAAGAAGGGGAAATTGGTGAAGTTCCTGCTTCAAGAAAAGACAGAAATCCTAAGATGAGATTTTTGACAGTGTAGTTTAAATATAATCATTAGAGATAACATTATTTTTATATTAATAAGGAACAAAAGGGATTTAATACTTGTTTGTATTAGATCCTTTTTTGATAGGAAATACATTGTTGTATTAAAGTGTATAGATTTCCTATGATAAAAACACTACGGAAAGATGAAGGGGGCGTAAACAACATCGCTCGCGCGCGGAGAGTTTTCAAGAAAACTATTTGTCTTTGTTCTTATAAATATTGATGCAAAAAAACTAATAAAAATATTGTTTATTTTTTGACAATTATAGACTAATTGTGTAAGTGTTTACAAAATGGAAAATTGTATGAAATGCACAAAAAACACTTTGATATTAAACACATAATGGTTAAAATAACATTAAAATACTGTATACAGTATGTTGCATTGCGTGGAAATGGCGAAAAAACTATATGCAAAATATGTTGATTTTTGTTGTTTGTTATAAAAACCACTTGACTATAAAAAATCCTATGTTAAAATATGGTTGTGGGTTACAAAAATATAATTTTTGCTAGTGGCACTAAGTTTTTTGGCGATTTTTGATGGCAACAAAGATTGTTAAAATTTATACTAGAAATAGACTCAAGCAAGTATAATTATCATTTAGGAGGAATTAAAAATGGCAAAATGGGTATATTTATTCAAAGAGGGTAACGCATCAATGAGAAACCTTCTTGGTGGAAAAGGTTGTAATTTAGCGGAGATGACAGGCCTTGGAATGCCAATTCCACAGGGATTTACAGTTACAACTGAAGCTTGTACAGATTATTATAATAATGGAAAAATGATTTCTGATGAAATTCAGACACAGATTTTCGAAGCATTGGAATGGCTTGAAAAAGAAAATGGTAAAAAATTTGGTGATACAGAAGATCCATTATTAGTATCGGTTCGTTCAGGTGCCAGAGCATCAATGCCAGGTATGATGGATACTATTCTTAACTTAGGATTAAATGATGTTGCAGTTGAAGGATTTGCTAAAAAGACAGGTAATCCAAGATTTGCATACGATTCATATAGAAGATTCATCCAGATGTTTTCAGATGTTGTTATGGAAGTTCCAAAATCATATTTTGAAAAGATTATTGATGAAATGAAAGAAGAAAAGGGAGTTAAATACGACACAGAATTAACTGCCGAAGATTTAAAAGAATTAGCTGAAAAATTCAAAGCTGTATATAAAGAAGCAATGAATGGTCAGGATTTCCCACAGGAACCTAAGGTTCAGTTAATGGAAGCTGTTAAAGCAGTATTCCGTTCATGGGACAACCCAAGAGCTATTGTTTACAGACGTATGAATGATATTCCAGGTGACTGGGGAACTGCTGTAAATGTACAGACAATGGTATTTGGTAATATGGGAGAAACATCTGGAACAGGTGTTGCATTTACAAGAAATCCTTCTACAGGAGCTAAAGGTATATTTGGTGAATATTTAATTAATGCACAGGGCGAAGACGTTGTTGCAGGTGTTAGAACACCACAGCCAATCAGCCAGCTTGAAAAAGATTTACCAGACTGCTACAAACAGTTTATGGATTTAGCTATGAAATTAGAAAATCATTTCCATGATATGCAGGATATGGAATTTACAATTGAAGAAGGTAAGTTATACTTCTTACAGACTAGAAATGGTAAGAGAACAGCTCCAGCAGCTATTCAGATTGCCTGTGATTTAGTAGATGAAGGACAGATTACAGAAGAAGAAGCAGTTTGCAGAATTGAAGCTAAATCATTAGATCAGTTACTTCACCCAACATTTGATGCAGCAGCATTAAAAGCAGGAGAAGTTATTGGCTCAGCGCTTCCAGCATCTCCAGGTGCAGCAGCTGGTAAAGTATACTTCACAGCTGATGAAGCTAAAGAAGCAGGAA
>CAYOMP010000021.1:0-935 GCA_964405075.1 uncultured Lachnospiraceae bacterium | reverse complement strand
GAGGTGAAAGAGTTATCCTTGTTCGTCTTGAAACATCTCCAGAAGATATTGAAGGTATGCATGCAGCACAGGGTATTTTAACAGTTCGTGGTGGTATGACATCACATGCAGCTGTAGTTGCCCGTGGTATGGGAACATGTTGTGTATCTGGTTGTGGAGAAATTAAAATTGATGAAGAAGCTAAGACATTTGAACTTGGTGGATATACATTCCATGAAGGAGACTATATTTCACTTGATGGTTCAACTGGTAAAATCTACAAAGGTGACATCAAAACTAATGAAGCTGAAATTGGTGGAAACTTTGGTAGAATTATGGCTTGGGCAGATAAATATAGAACTCTTAAAGTTAGAACAAATGCTGATACTCCAGAAGATACAGCAAAAGCTGTAGAATTGGGAGCTGAAGGTATAGGTCTTTGCCGTACAGAGCATATGTTCTTTGGAGAAGACAGAATTCCTAAATTTAGAAGAATGATTCTTTCTGATACAGTAGAGCAGAGAGAAGAAGCTCTTAAAGCAATTGGTGAATTCCAGAAAGCTGACTTTAAAGCTATGTATGAAACTCTTGAAGGAAAACCAATGACAGTTAGATATCTTGATCCACCATTACATGAATTTGTTCCAACAGAGGAAGAAGATATTAAGGCATTAGCAGCTGATATGGGACTTTCAGTGGAAGAAGTTAAGAATAAATGTGATTCATTACATGAATTCAACCCAATGATGGGACACAGAGGATGTCGTCTTGCTGTAACATATCCAGAAATTGCTAAGATGCAGACTAGAGCCGTTATGGAAGCTGCAATCGAAGTTAAGAATGAAAAAGGATATGACATTGTTCCAGAAATTATGATTCCATTAGTTGGAGAAAAGAAGGAATTAAAATACGTTAAGGATGTTGTAGTAGAAGTTGCAGAAGCAGTTAAAAAGGAA
>CAYOMP010000020.1:0-28082 GCA_964405075.1 uncultured Lachnospiraceae bacterium | reverse complement strand
TTGTACAGTGACTTGTCGCCAGTTTTCTAACTTGACATTCGCTCCACGGAAAACCCACATTACTGTGGCAACCTCACGCTTCTACGCTATCAATGTCACAACCTTAATCAGTATACACGACACCAGAATATATTGCAAGCATTTTTTTATTTTTTTTGCATTTTTTTTGATACAATCAAAAATTCGCAAATTGAACAAAATTACTCCTGCATTTTTAGCATTTTATACTTATCCAATTTTCAAACATTCCAAAATCCTTTTCTCAATTAATACTATCATTTTCACTTTCTAACCAAAATATCTGCATTTTTATTAATAAATGTGTTTTCACCTTTTCTATTTTCTATACTTAATGCCCACCTAACGACAATCCATTTACATTACACCTATTAATATAGATAAAACTCAATCATTTTTTATTCCTTCCTTATTATATAATTTACATTATTCATCTCAAACACAATATTAACTACATAACAATCCAGTTTCTTCTATAATATATGTTTCATACTGCACATAAATCCAAACACTTTCTAACTTTAGGAACTATTATAAATTACCATATAAAGAAAAATCTCATGCACATCTATATACGACAAAAAGATGTCCCAAATTAATTAAGACATCTTTTCAATATTATACACTTTATTCATTTATGCAAAAATACTTAGAAATAATATTAGTTAATAATTCTTTATTTTGCTTCCCAACGGCCTGATGCCCCACATGGTAAAACTAATCCATTGCTACTTACCGGCAATCCTATTTCTTGTGAATCAACCTTGCCGTCAAATTTCTTTAATTCTGTTGCCAACATATAACTTAATACCGCTGGTGCTAATCCTGTTGTGTAAGAATTAACTAAGAAGAATAATGGTTTATCTGACATCAACTGAACACAAAGCTTAATTAATGGATGAATTTCTTCTTCAATCTTCCAAATTTCCCCTTTTGGTCCTCTTCCATATGAAGGTGGGTCCATTATGATTGCATCGTAATGGTTGCCTCTTCTTATTTCTCTTTCAACAAACTTAACGCAGTCATCAACTATCCATCTGATAGGAGCATCCTTAAGACCAGAGGATATTGCATTCTCCTTTGCCCAGCCTACCATTCCTTTTGATGCATCCACATGAGTTACACTAGCTCCAGCTTTTGCTGCTGCCAACGTTGCACCACCAGTATAAGCAAACAAATTCAAAACCTTTATAGGACGGTTAGCCTTTTTAATTTTTTCACCAAACCAATCCCAATTGGTAGCTTGTTCTGGAAAAAGTCCTGTATGCTTAAAACTAAAAGGTTTCAAGTTAAATGTCAAATCTTTATAGTTTATTGTCCATTGTTCCGGCAAATCAAAGAACTCCCATTCTCCACCGCCTTTTTTACTCCTATGGTAATGACCATTCATTTTTCTCCAACCCTTATTCTGTTTAGGTGTATTCCATATAACCTGAGGGTCCGGTCTGACTAAAATATAATTACCCCAGCGCTCTAATTTTTCTCCATTAGATGTATCTATTACTTCATAATCTTTCCACGAATCTGCTATCCACATATCTTAACCTTTCTTAACTATATACATATACACATTTTTTCATAAGAGTAATTATACAAATTATACTAACCTTCGTCAATGATGAACTTCTCGTGTCAGTCCATCCTCCATTCTAAAAGTTTCCTCAAGTTAATGATACTTTAGATTTTCTTAACGAAAATGCGAATTAACTCTACTTATCTTTGTTATATTGTGGTACAATTCAATGTAGGAGAACATTAAACATAATGTTTTATTCATTTACGAAAGGACAGTGATATAATGGCAGCAAATGACTTTATAACATTAACATTAGGAGAACAGAAAAACATCGCTCTTATAGCACATGATAACAAGAAAAAAGAGTTAATCAGCTGGTGTCAGACTCATATTGAGACTTTAAAGAAACATAAACTATGTGGAACAGGTACTACTTCCCGTATGATTACGGATGCTACAGGTCTCGTTGTAAAAGGATATAACAGTGGCCCTCTTGGTGGAGATCAGCAAATAGGTGCAAAAATTGTAGAAGGTAAAATTGATTTAATCATTTTCTTCTCAGATCCATTAACAGCACAGCCACACGACCCAGATGTTAAGGCATTACTTAGAATCGCACAGGTTTATGATATTCCAATCGCTAACAACAAGTCTTCAGCAGACTTTATGATTACATCTAAGTTCATAAACGAAACCTATGAGCATACAGTTATCAATTTTAATAAAAATATCGAAGACAGAGCCACTACTCTAAAGTAATATAACTACAATAGAAAACACAACTTGCAATTTTTCTATTATCCTAAACTATGAGAAACACGCAAAGCGTGTTTCTCATAATTTCTATTTTAAATTAATAACGTAATTCTTTTACAAATGTTATTTCTTCTTTTTTCATTAATTCCTGAATAACTTGAGCATGATTCATTTTTTTCTTTAAGTCAATATCTACATATAGTACATGATCTGATTCCTTTATTGCCTTTTCTTTTTGTTTTTCAAGGGTTCTTATCAGGAATCCGTGTTCATTAACATAATCCATTAATACATCCAAACCTTTAAGTTTGTCCACTTCCATTGTCATACCAAGATATCTTGTATTTTCTTCCTGATGCCAGCTTACATGTTGCAGTACCTTTATTGTTACCATTATCAACACGAAGCTTAGCACTCCTCCATATATATATCCAGCGCCTAATGCCAATCCCATAGATGCAGTAGTCCAAAGAGTTGCCGCTGTTGTTAGTCCCTTAATATTACTTCGTCCAGTGATGATAATAGTACCTGCACCCAAAAAACCGATTCCACTAATAACCTGAGCCGCCATTCGTGATGGATCTCCGTCTATTCCTGCCGAAATAATCAAATACTGATTAGTTATCACTGCCAAAGCTGAACCAATGCTAACTAATACAAAGGTTCTAAGTCCTGCAGCTCTTCGCTGATTAGTCCTTTCTAATCCGATAATCCCACCGAAAATTGCTGCCAATACTAATCTTATCGTAACCGATACTGTATTAAACTCCTGTAAATACACAAAAAATTTCATACACTCATCTCCTTGTATACTTTATTTGCTTCTCGAAAAATCACGTTTTCATTATAGAATTTTCATTGAAATCAAAAAATATATACCTTCATGTTTATAGTTACATTTTATCAGAAATAAACCATTTTTCCTATTCTTTTCAATAATATATATCAACCCAACTTACAAGTGATGCCGGAACAAACCTATAATCATAAGGTCAATATAAAAAGCCAATTACATAATCAAGCTTTTATCTAAACAATTTTATACAAAAATAAGAAGGACTTAATCCTTCTTACTTTCTATTTTATATTATTCTTTTAATTCTATCAAAGTTATTTCATTTTTGAGCATTCGTTTAAATATTTCTACCAAATTTTGATTTTGAGAGTACAAACATGTGCATTCACTTGTTTTATCCACATTTCCAGTTAATACTTTATGGGAATCGCATATAACACGAATTTCATTACCAACATCTTCCTTATGATAAAATACTGCACCCTCTAATTCTATAGACTTATCTGCCAGTAACACCACTTTTGCTCCCCTGGTAATGAGCTCTGTCAATTCCTCTTTAAACATCATAAACAGCTCATTATTTACTGACATATATACTCTGTCTTGTGTCTCTAACAGCATATTTCTAAGCTTATCCAATATATTTTTCTTTCCACGTATGGTAATGTATCCTTCTAATTCCTCTCGTCTAGATGGCATTTCTTCAAGGATTTCCTTCCTGACTCCCTCTAGTCTATGAATAAAATTGCTACTAAATTCTTCAAACTTAACTGGTGTATACTTAGTAACATTCTCCTCCTGAACGTATGCAACTCCCTTTTCCACAAGTCCGGCTAATGCTGTATACACATTCGAACGGGATATTCCCGTTAATTTAGCTACTTCGTAACCTGTTAGTGCCCCATCAGTCTGCATTGTAAGATATATAACCGCTTCTTGTCTTGTTAGTCCGAAATTCATTAATTTTTCTACTAATTCCATGTTTTTCTCTCACATTCCTATTTGACGTATGCTTATAATTCTGAAAAATCTAACGTAGCAAAGTAATCCTCTGGAGTTTCTGCTCTACGAATCTGTTTTACAGAACCATCTTCCTTCAATAATAATTCTGCCGAACGTAATTTACCATTATAATTGTATCCCATTGAGAAACCATGAGCTCCTGTGTCGTGAATATATATATAATCACCTAATTCAATCTCAGGTAACATACGGTCAATAGCAAATTTATCATTATTTTCACAAAGACCACCTGTCACATCATATTTATGATCGCATGGTGCATTTTCTTTACCAAGTACTGTTATATGATGATATGCTCCATAAATTGCCGGACGCATAAGGTTAGCTGCACATGCATCCAATCCAATATATTCTTTATGTGTATGCTTAGCATGCAAAGCCTTAGCAACCAATGCTCCATATGGTCCCATTACAAAACGACCTAATTCTGTATATATTTCTACATCTCCCATTCCAGCTGGAACCAGAATTTCTTCAAAGGCTTTTCTTACACCTTCACCAATAGCAAGAATATCATTAGGTTCCTGATCTGGTCTATAAGGAATACCCACACCACCAGAAAGGTTAACAAATTTAATATGTACTCCTGTTTCATTATGTAATTCAACTGCTGTTTGGAATAATATTCTGGCAAGTTTTGGATAGTAGTCATTAGTTACTGTATTACTAGCTAAAAAGGCATGTATACCAAAATGTTTAACTCCTTTATCTTTTAATTTAAGGAATGCTTCAGTCATCTGAGGTCTTGTTAATCCATATTTAGCTTCCTGAGGTGTATCCATAATCTGATTTCTTAATGTAAAATCACCACCCGGATTAAATCTACAGCTCATTGTTTCCTGATATTCAGCATATTTGCCATAGAAATCAATGTGTGTAATATCATCAAAGTTAACAATTGCTCCTAATTTAGCTGCCAATGCAAAGTCTTCTGCTGGTGTAACATTTGATGAAAACATAATATCATGTCCTGATAATCCGACTTTATCAGATAATAATAGTTCTGTATATGATGAACAGTCAGCACCAACACCTTCTTCCTTTAATATCTTCATAAGATATGGATTTGGAGTTGCCTTTACTGCAAAATATTCTCTATATCATTTATTCCAAGAAAATGCCTGTTTCAATTTTCTAACATTCTCTCTAATACCCTTCTCATCATAAATATGAAATGGTGTTGGGTATGTTTTTGTAATCTCCTGAACCTGTTCTAAGGTTACAAATGGTTTCTTTTCCATAACAATGTGTTTCCTTTCATTCTTCTTACATTTATGCCCCTATTATAAGTGATACTATTTAGGAACACTATATTATATTAAAGTGCCTTTGTCAAGTAAATAACTTGTCAATTTTTATCAAAAAGTATCTATATCCCTTAACAAAATCTCCCTTTATCTTACCGTTATCTATCACCCTTTTGGTAAGTATCTTTGTCTAAAACTTTATTATACTACTTTTACAAACGCTTATATATGCTATTGAATCAAGTATTAACCTTTTAAACAACATAGTTATTTCTCATTATCAGTTCTAAATTTCCACATCATTTCTGCTGTAAGACTTAATTTTTCCTTATCCTCTGGAATATCACTCCAATGAATCCATTCACCCACTGATAATTCTTTCCTATCTATGTTAATTTCATCATCACCATCTAATTCTGCAAAAAAACCTAATAACAAATTACTATCAAAGCCCCAAGGTTGACTCTTATAATATGTAATATTTTTCACCTTTAGACCTACTTCTTCCATAACCTCTCTGGCTACAGTTTCCTCTGCAGTTTCTCCAATCTCTGTAAATCCCGCTATAAGTGCGTATCTTTTATATTCTCTGTCTGCATACTTAGTCATTAGAATCTTATCTCCATTGGTAACCCCCACTATAACAGCAGGTGCTATTTTAGGAAATACCATATTATTACATACCGGACATTTCAACATTCTTTCAGACTTATCATGAACTAATTCTTTTCCACATCCACCACAATATCTATTGCTCTTGTACCACAAATATAAATGCCATGCTGTGGATATAGCATATACATCTCTTTTAGGTTTCATAGCACGAATTGAAAACATTTTATGATACTTAAAGCCTTCCAATCCGTATTTAGCCATATCTGCCAACGATAAATTATGTTTACAGCATTCTCCATCTTCAATTACATTTCCCAATATTTCTGTCAAATCCACCAAGAAAAATTTATCCTCACCAACAGAAATAAGATACTGACATTTAGGTATTTCAACACATTTGTCCTTACATATTTCCTCTATCTTTTCATATGTAAGAAATTCTATGTTCTCACCTTCATTATTGATAAAAGTCATTCTTTCATAAAAAGCAATTACTCTGTCATCTTTCTCAGGTTGTATATCTTTATATTGATTATCTAATTTTTCCGGCAAAATATCTTGTATCATTTTATCTACTCCTCATATAAATTATGAGAAACACGCTTTGCGAGTTTCGTTAGTTTCGCGGCGCTCGTCGAAAACCTATGTAAACATAATTTTCTCCTCGTTGCTCGCGTAAACAAAAAAAATACACTTTAACCGTTTTGGCATAAAGTGTATTTCCTATTTCTAACAATCTAAAACATTTTCTGCATCTAAGATGTATCCATCTACATCTTCTTTTGTAATTGTCATATCTGATGACCAATTACTTGGAATCCCCATATGGTATTTTCTTCTAGCCTGCTCAAAATAGTCTCTGGTTTCTTCCGAATCAAATTTAATTTCTTGCATCCTACCATCTCCTTATATTCCTTATGCATTTTTATTAGTTGTTTCACAGTAACACTACCCAAAAACTGTATTTATTTCTATACTATTAGGATAACATACCTAAGTAAAAAAACAAGGAAAATTTGTTTTATAATTTCATAATAAAGAATGTGCAAAGCACATTCGCGGAGCGTTTTATTTGATTAAGAAAAACTTTCCTATTAAATAAAAATACTGGTTACTTTAGTTATGAGACACATACAATATCGACTTTCCAATCCAATATAAGTATAACCTCGCGCCAAATTTTAATTAATCTATTCGTTTATTTTAGATTTTTTTCATTTTAATTATACTCAATTCATATTATAATAATTAGTAATGAACAATATATTCTTCAAGAGGTGAACATACAAATGATATTACAGCATAATATGGCCGCTATGACTACCAACAGACAGGTAGGTATTACTAACGGCAAACTTGCCAAATCAACTCAAAAATTATCAACTGGTTACAGAATAAATACAGCAGCTGATGATGCTGCAGGACTTGGTATTTCTGAAAAAATGCGTAATTTAGTACGTGGCTTAGACCAAGCCAGCGAAAATATGGATGATGCTATTTCTTTAGTTCATGTTGCCGACGGAGCCATGGGAGAAATTCACAGTATTCTTCAACGAGTTAGCGAGTTATGTGTAAAAGGCGGTAATGATACTAACCGCTCCGAAGACAGAGCCGCTATTCAACAGGAAATAGATGATTTATTAGAAGAAATCACTTCAATTACAGATAAAACAACCTTTAACAATATTGAAGTTTTAAAAGGGAGAGATCCAGTTACTACACCAATATTTGGTATAAGCGGTAGTTTACCTGCATTTGTTCTTGGAAGTGCCGATGGGGGGATAGGTAATTCAACATCCCTAGGGAGTTTAAGTGCTCAAGTCCCTATTACACATGCGGCTTATTCCTCAACAATAACTCAAATTGTAGATGCAACGAACACTCCAGTTAACACCATTCAAACAGCCTCAGGCACTTATACAGTTGGTAATCCTTATAGTACCAATTCATCTACGCCTTTACTAGGTACTAGTGCTACCACAACACCAGTTACTGGCAATATAAGCACTCCTATTTACGATATAAATGGCAATGCTTACACAATAGAAGTAGAAGAAAGTTATACACCTCAACTAAAAAATCACGTCGCCGCTTACCTTGATTTTTCACAAGTTGATTCCACAAATATAAATCAATTGCTAAACACTGGATTCCATTCAACTTGTTGTACCTGTGACAATAGATATAGTATCAAGTTTGTTGATACAGGTGACAGAATAGATCAGCAGGGAGATAATTATATATACGAAATAGATATCAATGGTATAACAAACGGAAATGATTTAATCAACAAAATATTACCAGCACTTGGTTATTCTTCAAACTCAACACTAGATGGCAACGGCAATGCATTCACAACATACCAGCCTCAAAATCACTACACAAAGTATGCAGCCGAAAAAGATGCTTTAGGTAATCCCACCGGAAGACTTCTACTCTTTGATGAAAGAGATAACGTTTCTCCTGGTGGTTCATATGGATTATTCAATGAAGGAATATATGAAATACAACGTTATGCTACAGCCGGGATTAAGTTCTTAAACATACAATCAGGTGCCAATGAAGGTGAGGGTGTTGAACTATATCTTCCAAATACCGAATTACATAACTTAGGCTTAGATGGTACTGTTTCTGTATCAAGTCATTCGCTTGCTTCCAGATCAATAGGCAGCAAGATGCCATCAATATGGTAAGTAACCATCGTGCCCAATTAGGTGCTTATGAGAATCGTTTTGAAAAGGCCATTGCCAACGTAGATAACACTTCCGAAAATACTCAGGCAGCTGAAAGCAGAATTCGTGACGCAGATATGGCTGATACAATGGTAAATTATTCTAAATTCAGCATTTTGCTACAAGCAGGTCAAGCGATGCTTGCTCAGGCTAATTCTCAAACACAGGGAATTGTTCAATTATTACAGTAATTTCTTCTTATACGAACTGTGCATCTTGCACAGTTCATTTTTTTTGCTCTAAATTAAGCATTGGGGCTACTTTTAGTATCATAGAAAACCTAATGCTTTCTTATATTAAACGAACAAAAATTTTTCTATGTTACAA
This sequence comes from uncultured Lachnospiraceae bacterium, assembly GCA_964405075.1. GTDB lineage: Bacteria > Bacillota > Clostridia > Lachnospirales > Lachnospiraceae > CAYOMP01. The sequence continues at coordinate 19,052 of CAYOMP010000020.1, read as the reverse complement.
AAATACCAATTACTTTAGTTATGAAATACAAGAAACACAATCAAAGAGTTTTCACAACATCCTTGGCTACTTACACAGTGCAAAAAAATAGGAATAATCAGGTTATTGACTAATACAAGATTTCGCTTGTATCAAATAAATATCCTAATTATTCCTATTTAAGTCTACACAAAAATAAGTTTCAAATTAAGCTTCTGCTCTTTTAAATATTACATTTCTATATTTGTAAAGTGCTGTTAATAATATTAATCCCAATACTCCACATGAAATAATCTCACCGATACCTACAGTTAACATCATAAACGGAATAGGAAGAGCTACACCATAACCATATCTTAATACAAATGGTACAATTATGGCATTAGCGATAATTGGTGGCAATGGAACTAAATATTTATGTTTTCTCAACATATATGAACCAATGGCTCCTATCAAGGTAGCAATACTGCCACAGATTACATCAATAGCAATACATCCACCCATTATGTTTGAAATAAGACATCCAATAAATAATCCCGGTATAGCTGCCGGTGTGAAGTATGGCAAAATAGTCAATGCCTCTGATATTCTAACCTGAACCTCACCATAGCTAAATGCTGCAAATACAATCGTAAGTACAACATAAATAGCTGCAATCATTGCAGCCTGCACAATAAATAACACTTTCTTTTCTCTCATATTTAGTTTTCTCCTTTAGTTTTGTTTTACGAGTGGAAGGTCTCGAACACTCGGTTTATTTGCCCTTAAGACCTTATTTTTATGGGCTTTGCAACTTTGTTAGTGTAACACTATATAGAAAAGAAATCAAGAGTATTCTGCCTCAAATCAGAATTATTTTGATATAATATATCCATAAAAATCTTTACTAAGACTAAATATATTGTCTTTTTATATCCAAATATTTGTAACATATTTTACCGGAGGGATGTATATGAATAAACTTGGTAATCATGTATCTACTTTACACTCAAATAAACAATTCATATTATTGAATTTTTTCATAGACTTTTCGTTATCAACACTCTGTCTGCTACTAACCTATTTTTTACTATATTCAGGTGATACCTTGAACTTATCTACTGTAGCTTGGGCTTTTAGCATCTTCCTAATATTAATTGGCATCTTTTCGTTCACCTTTGGCATATGGTATATATCTCATATCAGAAATACAGTTGAGCTCTACGAAGCCGGACTAATATTCCATAACACCATATATTTATATGAAAACCTTGGCCCTATTAACTGGAAAAAAGATTACTATAAAATCCTTGGTAAGTTTAAACTCAAACATTCATTTATGTATATTACAAATAAAAAAGAACTTGAAGATATTTCTGATATGTGGTTTAAAAACGCACATATTGAATTCGTGGCAGCATATCAGAATCATTATACAAAAGCCACTTTACTAATTAGAAATGAGTAAAAAAGGTTACGCACAAATTCTTCAAGTTTGCTATTAGAATTCGCACGCAACCTGTGATAACACTATTTAGATGCTAAAACTTTTTCTTTTGTATATTCAGCAGCTTCTTCCTCTGTTAACTGCTTTGCAAAACTAGCTCTAGTTCCCTTAGCTCCTGGTCCATAACAATTGTACTCTGCAAACAGCATAGTTTCATGAGCATCTGGTTTATTCCAATCATGAAAACCTTCCTCTTTTATGTGAGCACCTAGTTCACAATTTAAAAATACTGCCTTTGCAAAATTTCTCCAAGGTCTTCCAAGATATACTGTCTTTTCCGGACAATTACTTGTAAATTTACAACTTTCAAATACATAACCGTATTTTTGTCCCTCAGGTGTTGAAGGTGCAGTTACATAACCATTAACTTCTTGGTCTAAATTCTGTGAGAAAATTTCGCAATTTTCAAAATAAGCAGTTGCACCACCAAAAATAAAGTCAACATCACCACGAATAAAACAATCCTTATAATAGTGTCTGCCATTAATTCTAGGAGCATTTTCCTTTGGTCCCACAAAACCTCTAGGCTCTATTACTGTTGGTGGCAATGGTCCTGTAAATAATGTATCCTGACTTCCTAAGAATTTGCAGTTTTTGAAAGTCAAATTATCTGCATCTGCGTACATAGCAAGTGCCTGTCCAACATCTCTTCCCAAGCCAGCACTATTTACAAAGGTGATATTCTCCGCAGTAAAATTGTCTGCATCAATAAAGACTGTATAAGTTCTAAATGTTCCCCTTTTAAATCCATCTTCTAAGATTTCTTTTGCACCCAAATCATAGGTAATAACTGTTTCATCCACAGATTCCCCTCTAAGAATTAAATTAGGCTTCTTTACCTCTATTCTTTCTTTATAAACACCATTTTTAATAAAAATAATATTCTCTTCTGTTTCATTTTCGATAGATTTTAAAGCATCATTTATCTTTCTAAAATCTCCACTTCCATCTTTTGCAACAATTATCATTTATATTCCTCCATTTATTATATTTTCTATTTTAAATAACCGATAAATATATTTCCGGCATTTTCAAACATTTCTGTACTATCATTCATTCCTATCTTGTGTGTAGTTCCTCTAACTGGATTCATTACTGTTATATTTAATTCATCATATCCAACAATCAAAACGTAATAACCTTCGTCATTAAGTGCTATCACCGGTGCACCCTTGCTTACATAATACAGTACAGCACTCATTGGTGTTCCGGTCAAATCAAAAACTTCGCCCTCTACATAGGAATCAAGCAAAGTTAGAGCTGTCTCTCCCTTTTCAAGCATAACACTGGCAGATACATTGGTTCCCTCTTTTAAAAGTATTGCATCTAAACAAGCTGCCAGTGAGTTTTCACTACTCTCTAAGATATCCGTAATTCCACTTACTTGCGTCCTTACCTGTCTGCTACCTCTCTCCCACACATATTCTTGTGTTTCCGATACAACAACGCCCATCAAATCATTGGCACATATAATAGCTTCGTTCACCTCATCATATATTTCCTGAAGCTTACCTTCAGCAAAAACATAATATCTGTCTTTTTGATCTTTTTTATTTTTAACTTCCAATGTATGATTTGTTACACTAGCTATTTCCTTTGGTTCTATCAAAGTAACTTTTTTATCAGTAGAAAAACTATTGTACAAGTTTAACTGCATCTGTGTTTCCTTTAATTCAGTAGAAATTTGTACCAATTTATTTTTCTTTTCAACAACCTCAGCATTATTCATAATATACTCATCATCTACGTATACGTAGCCACCTTCCACTGCCCTCACGCATTTTAGACGAATCATATTAGTGTCAATATTGGCCCCTACCACATAGGTACCTGACTTTTGATAATCTTCAAGAACATTTCCATCCTTATCCATTATAATAACACTATACATTGGATACCATTCTTTTCCAGTATCGTCTGTCATTATATCACCAACACTTATTTTTCCATAAATAAAGTCTTCATCTATAAACCCTATTGCACAAACTCTTGTATCATCCTCAACTTCAATTGTTTCTTTATGCGCATATTCTAAATCCATAAAAAATATTTTAGTTGCATTTGCTGTACCCGATTCATTCTGCCATGCCAGAAATTGACCATCCTCTGATACTACATAATTCTTATCCTCAATCCCTGTAACAATCTCCGTACAAGCAGTTGTTTCTACATCAATAGAATATACTGAATCATCTATCATAATATATAGGGTATTCCTATCATTTAAGTATGCCAATGTTTCAACATACTTAGACATATATTGGTAAGATTTGGTTGATGGAATAAATACTTTTTCTTCTATTGTGTTAAGTTCCCTCTCGTATCGATACAGACTCACTCCACACTTACCTTCATTAGTTCCTCTCGGCATATATCCATACACAATAAAGTCAATGTTTCCCTCATCCTCTACATCTAGAATTTTAATAGCATTTTGATTATAATTAACTCTCATGTCTGCAATATCATCTCTAAATGTAAATACCGATGTAACTTTATTCTCCTCTGGATTCAACGCCCACAAAGCATTTTGCCATACAAAAGAAACAAATCTGCCATCTGTACTTTCTTCATATTCTACATCCGAATCACCGATTCCTAATGTAACCCTGTTTTCTTTAATAACCTGATTAGGTTCTGAAAAGATTTCATTCATTTCACGTTTAAAATCCAGCAAATACATTCTTTCACTAGTGTATCTCACACGATAATATTCTGAAATATTGTAATACTCTTGTACATCTTCATTTTTACAGCTAACTACATAGTCAAATGTAATAGATGCTGTATCCGAATTTATCTCCTTTATTTGTGGAATAACATCTGACTTAACCTCAACATTCAGATTTCCCCAGGTTACCTGTTCAAATTTGGAATTAATATTAACTTTATTAAATGTTGAATTATCTCCCAAATGATTTGACTCCAAATATATAACCAAATCCTCTGCCAATTCTTTATCAAATGTCTTCTCGTTAAATTCCTTTACAAAATTTAATTTTTCTCCAACATATAAATCATAATCTTTAGTTCCGATAATCCTTGTATAATAATTTACATTACTTCCATCATCCAAACTCAAGGTGATTTTTAAAATATACTCCTTACCTTTTTCTAAGAGATTCTTAATATTCAAAGTGGCATGTATCTTATTGTTATCATCTACATAATCCGTTACCTGTGTTTCTTCAACCAGTCTGGATGTATCTAGACTTCGAACTTCATACTTAATCCCTGTAACAACAGAAGTATATTTATCTATAATCAACTTTAATTCTCTCGTATCATCTAATGGAGTAATGGTGTCACGCATATAGCATGCCTCCATATCAGATACATATCCATGCAAAGGATTAACCATATTATCAAATGTATTTAAAATCACAATTGGCAATTTAGCTTCTGACATGGTAATTGTAGTTTCTGTAACAGTTTTATCTTCTCTATAACTACTCAGTACATACACACCAATAACAAAAACCAAAGCCAATACTATTACTTTTATTATGTTCTTTTTCATTTTATATCTGCTCCTCTAAAAGTTTACATAGTGTTGGCTCAACACCTAAAAATTCCACACATTTTTCATACTGTTCAATATTCTTTGCTTTATTTTTGCCTTTCACTGCTCTTATCAAAATATTCTTAGGAGTATGCTCCATATCAATAAATTCCAATATTTGAACATTATATCCCACACATTCTAACATTTCAGCTCGTAAGGCATCTGTAACTAATGCAGATATTCTTTCCTTAATCAAACCATATTTTAAAACAGGCTCTAATATATCATTCTTAATCTGACTGTTTATTTCATGTTGACAACAAGGTACAGACAAAATAACCTCAGCCCCCCATTTAACAGCCTTTTCCAATGCATAATCCGTAGCTGTATCACAGGCATGCAACGTTACAACCATATCAACATGGTCTACACCTTCATAAGACGCAATATCACCCTTATAAAAATTCAACTTATCAAATCCATACTTTTTGCTTAATTTATTACATTTATCAATAACATCTTCTTTTAAATCTAATCCAATAACATTAATGTCAAACCCCTGCATTTCATGTAAATAATAATACATTGCAAAAGTTAAATATGATTTGCCACAGCCAAAATCTATAATGGTAATTTCTCTATCTCTTGATAACTTAGGTATTACATCCTCAATAAATTCTAAAAATCTATTAATTTGTCTATATTTGTCATACTTAGACTTTACTATTTCCCCTTCTTTTGTCATAACACCAAGGTCTATTAGAAAATCTACTTTTTTGCCTTTTTCCAAAATATATTTTTTAGTTTTATTATGTGCTAAATTCACATTTGTAATCGGATTAATCCGGGCTTTTTTCTTAATTGTCACTACACCCTTTTTACTCACTAAAACATTGGCATTAAACTTAGTGTGTTCTACTACCATCTGTTTAAAAATATTCTGCATATTTTCCACAATAATGTCTTCTATTTGACTTTCATTATAATTCTTATGAATAACCTTAGTTCCTACATAAGACGTTTCCTGAAAAAAAAGTATTCCTCTAAGTTCAATTGGGCGAATCACTATTTTAGTAAGCTCACCCTTAACTCTTGGATTACTAATAATTATTTTTGCTAATTTTATATTTAAACTCTCTTTGAGTAAACTTCTCAAATTTTCCATGTGTATTCCACCTTAAAAATATAGTCACAGCCAAAAAGGCCTGACTATATTTTAATTCCTTTATTAAAAAACCACAACCACAAATTTAATTGTTTAACAATTATTATCTGTATCTAGAACCGTGTCCTCTGCGTCGACATCTATTGTGTCTGCACCTTCTTCTAAACATTTCATTGAACAACATTACTTCTATTAAATCGTCAATACCGGTTTGATTATTAGAATTGCCGCAGTTACCATTGCATCCAGTTCTTCTATTATTAGCCTCCACATCCTGACCTTCAACTAGACCTTCTTCTTTAGTTTCAAAAGATTCTCCACGCATATTTCTTTGATTTTGCATATTATCGTTTTGCATATTTTCATAGTTTTCACGCACCCGCGAGCAAATCTTTCTAAGCATAATCCTATCAGGATACTCATCATACATCACACTGCCTTCATATTCCATATTATCACATTCATCTTTAATTAAATTCTGTATAATTTTAGCAGTTTGCGGGTACATTTCAATTAAGTATTCCAAATCCTTTTCTGCCTGTCTTTCTACTTCCCCCTCGTCATACATAGCAGCATTGTCATTTTGCCACATCCAAGGATTCTGAAAATATGGATTGTACATTTGTGGATTATTGTACATATATGGCCGATTTCCGTATGGATTGTTCATATTCATATAAGGATTAATAGGCGAATTCACATTTCTTTGGTTCATATTATCATAATCCATATACATATTATTATTCCTATTTCTTTGATTCATTCCATTAGATAAGTCCCGATTCATCTTACGTACAAATTCATCATTTTGCTCCATTTTCCAATCAGTATAGGGCATTTTCTAACTCCTTTATACATAATTATAATTTACTATATGCACAATATTTCTTTTTGTTATTTTCTTTTTCTCGATAAATCTTTTCTGGCTTTTCCTATTTTCTTCATCATAGATTTTTCCACTAATTCATATCTATTACGATGTACTGCTGTTACTAATGCTTTTTTTATTTTCTAAATTATTCATGAATGTATAACTCCATTTCTATTTCATCTTCGTCTTCATTTTGGTTCTTTACAAATCCCAACTGAGTATATAAGTGATTTGCAATTTCATTTTCCTTATTACAAGTCAAAACTACCTTTGAAGATTCTCCAAATGGTTTGCTCTTTATATACTCTAGGCATTTAATCATAGCTTGTTTTGCATAACCCTTATGCTGGTGTTTTTTATCTATCATCATATGCCAAATATTATATTCCTCCAGGTCATAGTCATAAATCACCATTACATAGCCAACCATAATATCATCAGAATATATAGCAAATGGCATACACTGTTTTCGATAAACATACGCCTGTGCAAGGCTTCTTACCGGATTAGAAACAAACCGTTCTTGTCCTTTAGCTAATTCCAAATTAAATGCATCAATAAAATTGCTTTCGTCAATTTCTTTTAAAATCACACTGTTCATATATGTTCCTCCGTTAATCTACTTTTTTAAATACTAAATTCTTCTTAATACTTTTACTATTTTTTCGATTTTCAGATTGCATATAATACTACTGAACTAAAAAAGTCCACTAGTTCTTTTTGTCGTATGCCTGACAACAAAAAAACCGCAGTAAAACAAATTACCACGGTTATCAACTAACTTCTAATACATTCAGAACAAAGAGTTTGCTTGCAAACTCTTCGCGCGCGAGCGGTGCCTTTATGGCAAAATTCTTCTCCGCGAGCTACGCATATTGCACGAAGTGTTTTTATATCATAGGAAATCCCAACACTTTCTTACATTAGCTTATCAAGTAATTTCCTATGATATAAATAAGCACACCAAAACGTACTATTAACATCATATATACAAATTATTAGATACTAACATTCGAGGTAATTATATGCAATCTTAAATTAATTCTACAAACATTCTTCATTATCATAATACATTACCTCCTTCATCTTTCTAATAAAAATACTCATTTACTTTCTTATAATACCTCTTGTTTTTATTTAAGTCAAGGTTTTTAAATAGGCGACGCCAAAGTAAGCATGGTTTTTTCTCTATTTTCATCGTAATCAATAGAAATACTCATATTAATCTTAGCACCATCAATTTCTCTATAGGTATCAATAATATCACTCAACCCATATATAATGTACATATTTTCACTCCTATGAGATATAATCTCCTTAGTCTTTGTATCGCTCATTAATTTGTCTGTAATTACATTTTTCTTATTTACTGTTAGTTCCCCTGCATATTCGCCACTAATTCCTATCTTTCCACTAGGATTTTGTATATATTTCTTTAAAATACTATCTAATTTTTCTTTCCAGATTAAAGCCTGTTCAACATTGTCATAAACAATAATCTCTACCTTTAGATACTGCTTTGTCCAAATCTCATTATCAGAACCACTATTTTCATATGTTATTATTTCCAAATGAGTTTTCGCATTTTTTCCATCCTTAACTAATGAAACGTTGCCAAAGCCTTCTCTCTTTTCTTCTTCAATCTGATAATTATTAACTACTCCTATTTCCTTTGCCAATGTACTCAAAACTTTTTTGGCATTCTCTCTACTTAAATATTCTCCATTATATTCATCTTCAAAAGTTATTGTAGTTTCCACACTTTCCAAATTAGTCTGATTGAATGCCTCCGCTATTATTTTTTCGCTATCTTTATTACCTGTCAAATCAACATATCTGATTACTGCGTAAACAAAAACAGCAACAATTGTTAATGTTACAATTTTCTTCATGAAAATCCACCTCCATTAACAATCATTGCCATTTTTGTAATTATTATTCAAACTATATTTTTTACCATATAAAAAGAATATTTACATTTTATCAGATTGTATTATTCAGCTATATCTAAAAGTGATTGAAATTCTCTCTTTTCAAACGGCTGAATCGATATATGATTTTTATTTGGATTAGCAAATACAAATGTTTTATCTACATAATCCACATAGTTTTGCAGTTTATCATTAGTTGCACTAATAATTGCCTGAAATCCCATTTTTCTAATTAATTCCACACAGCTGCCTACCTTTTCTCCATCCATCTTAGAAAATGCCTCATCTAATACTACCAGACGCATTGTAGGTTTTCTCTTAGAGTTTTCTTTGGCATTAACCTTATATACTTGGGCAAAACTGGCTAAGAGAGCGATATACAATGGATTCTGTCCTTCACCACCAGAGTTCTTACTAAGCATTTTACTTAATTTCATTGGTGGCATTCCGTCAATAAGCTGTTCCATATCAAAGGATAAATATGTTCTGTAATCAGCATATTTTTCCATATTGTGTCTTGCTTCTTCTAATTCTGCTGCATCACTATTATCAGGTGGCATAAAGATTTCTATTAGTTCATTGATTAAATCCTTATAGTTTTCCGAATGTTCCTGACTAAACATATCTATTTGGTTCTCCATATGGTTAGATAACTGAGTAGGATTAACTTCCAGATTTTCATCCATAAACATATCGTAAAACTTGCCATCTTCACCCTTGTTTTTGGTAATAGTGAATCTATATTTTTCCTTACCAAAATCTGATTGGGCTAATATTTCGTTAAGCTCATCCTTTTGTTGCATAGCTTCTCTAATAGAATCTCGTATTTTATAGATAAAGTCAGTCTTAAAGTGATGAATGGCAATCTTAGCCTGGTCATTAGCTTTTTCTGTGAATTCCTGCAGCTTATCACTTTCTAATCTGGCTAACATATTGTCATAATCTGTATTTTCACGACTAGTAGCATTAAATCCTCTAAATGAATATTCCTTAGAATATCTGTCTCTGACTAATATCAGCTTTTCATATTCCACATTTGAGCTATTATCCGATGTTATCTTCTTACTAGCCAAATCATTCTTAATACGTTCAATTCTCTCATTAGCCCGCTCTTTAATCATTGTCTGGAACTGTTTTTCTCTCTCAGCGTCGTAATTAAAACTCTTTTCCTTAATAACCAAATCACTGTTAAGCATTGCAACCTCGCCTGTAAAATCCTTAAGTGCCTTGCTTTTGCCCCTATATTCACCTGAATATAGTTCTTTAGTGGCTGATTTTGCCTTAATTTCCCGTTCTAATAATTCTTTCTTCTGTTTCCATGCATTAATGTCAAATGTCTTTAATTCTTCAATACGCTTTTCAATATTTTCTTTTTCTATATTCTTTTCACTAATCTGAACAATATCCGTTAAATATTTTTCATAAGTTTCTACATCATCATTTAACGCTTCATTTTTTAATAATCTGTTATACTCTTCTATAGTTTCTTTCAAAGGTATAATTTCCTGACTCAATTTGTCCAATTTGCGCTTATCTCTTTGAATTCTCTCTTCTGTAATACCTTTTCCAATGCAAGCATAATCTGTATAATTCTTAGGATTAATATGCTGTATTTTATAATTATGATACAACACACAGTCTGGGGTAATGGCATTCTTATTTTGACGTAATTCATCTATTTTTCCACACTTAACAACACTTCCCATTAAGAAATCCACATAGGCCTTGGCATAATCCACATCAGAAACCACCTCATTTGCCAAAGAATCATCTAGAACTGTTCTTGAAGCCTTCATAACTCTTTCACTATCAATTACTGACACCTTATGAAATCTCTTAGCATCCATAGAATCATAGATTTCAATGGCAGCCTTAGAATATTCAGGTGATACTATTAATGACAATTTGTTATTTGCCATATATCCTTCTACAGCATTCTGCCATTTAGAATCTGCCACTTCAATAATATCTGCTAATATATCTACTTGCACATTTGTACCATACTTTTGAGTCAGTTTGCCTTCTATGTAGTTTTTCGCTTCTATTACATAGGATGGATATGCTTTTTTACCTTCTTCAAGTTCCAATATTTCAGCTTCCAACTCTAATATTTGATTCTTAAGTATTCTAACCTTTTCTTCTACTTCAGCTTTTCTTTCTAGTATTTTATTTTGAATGTCTGCTATGGTATTTTTTATATCTACTATAATGGCAGTATCAGCCTTATAATTGATGAACTTAACTATATTTGCCTTACTATCCGTGTCTATATCAGAATAATCTAACCAGTTTTCAAGACCCTGCGCAATTTTATCGTATTTATTTTTACTGTTATTCAAAAATTCTAATACCTGATTTACAGAACGTAATTCTGATTCTAAATGAGAAAAACCACTATTTTCAATGGCTATCATTACCTCATCACGCTGTTTTTGCAAACTTTCTATCTCATTTTCCAGTGTTTTGGTACTTTCTTCAAGATTCAACAAATCTTCCTTATAAGCTATCTGTTTTTCCTGAATTTCCTCCAATCGCTTTTCAATGCTGTAAATGTCTAACTTATCAATATTATACTGATACTGTAGAGAATGCTCCCAGTGAAATCTGAATTTCTCATACTGCTTTTTTATCTCTGTTAATAGAGCAATTTCATTTTTAGTATCCTCTAATCTTCTTCGTAAACGTACATACTGAACTACGCTATCCTGCATATCCTCAATATGAATATTTTTTTCCATACATATATAATTCTTTACGAAATCTTCCAATTTCATATTCATCCTAAATGGTATGGCTTTTTTGAACAATGCCGGGAATTTCTTTTCATCTAATCCACCTAAATATGTGTCATACATTTTCACTCTGAACTTTTCATTAGTTCTGCTAAAATCCCACTGTTCCTTAGTGTAATTAGCTCTTAAATAATCCTTTAATTCATTAATTGACATTGCTCTATTATCGACACGGTAATGATTAGCAAACAATTTGCCTTTGTGCCAGAAAAACATTCTGTCAGCATCATTAGCTGCCACATCTACATCAAATACAACACCCATACACTGGCATTCACCCGTCTGTGTATTAGTAAATTCCAAAACTATTGTTGTAGAAAAGTTCTGATTACGAAGGTATCCTGCCTCATCATTTTCAGAAACCACCTTCATACCACGCAAATATTCCATTAAACTACGGTCAGAATCGTCTTTTGCCGCCTTATTAAAAAATCCACGACCATTAGTATCTACATATAACATTAACTGCAATGCATCTAGCACTGTAGATTTACCACTTCCTGAATGTCCTGTGAAGAAATTAATTCCTGTATTGAAGGACAGCACTTTTTCATTAATATAGTGCCAATTGTTCAGACACATCCTGGTCATCCCCTGATACGCTGTCGTCATCTTCCTCGTCCTCGCTTTCTTCATATTGTGCAATTATGCTTCTTACTTCTTCAGCATTAATTAGCAGATTAATTGACGGATAAATAATTAATTTGGTATCCCCATCTAATTCTCCATCAAAATCCATCAAATCTATAATCTGATATTTTTTCAAAACCGAAATGGTCTTTTTAACTTCCGTAATAGGAAGCGCCTTATTATCCCATAATCTAAATAGATTAATCTTATCATACACTTCACTCAAATTAGCATATACATGCACAGAGTTTGATACACTATTCATTTTCTCTTCAAAAATAAGCTTTAGTATAAGAATAAATAATGTTGTACATTTACTCAATTTCTCGCCCATAGGTATCTGACTCTTTAGTGCCATAACACCATACTGCCTATTCTCAACCAAATCGATTCCCGCTATTTTAAAATATTCCATTAAAAAATCTAAATGTTTTTCACAAACTCTATATTCTTTATTATATTGATATCTCTCTGTCTTTTTATCGTATTTCCTCTCCAGGATAAATGTCTGCATCTGAAGGGTTTTGATTACCTCAGTAATATCTGATTTATCATCATCCGAGAGTTGTTCAAAATATGGTATCATTCAACGTTACTCCTTCTTTGTTATCCATACTATTTTACCACAGATAAGTAAAATACCAAATATTTATCTCCTATCTTTCACAAAAATATCTTTCTTCCCTGTTTAATTCAAGTGGCAATATTCAAGACTTGCTTACGAGTATTCTGCTTCAAATCACAAAGATTCGTAAAAAAGACATGAAGTTTTTCAAATAAGCAATTGACATATTGAACAATGTTCAATATAATATTCTTGAACATTGTTCAATTCTTAAAATTAGAGGTAATAATTATGAACACATCAAATGTAAAAGAAAACATCATAGAAACAACAACCAAATTAATTGAACAATACGATGGGGATACCAAAAGTATTACAGCCCGTATGATTGCCAAAGAGGCTGGTATCGGATTGGGACTTATAAACTACCACTTTGGAAGCAAAGAAAATCTTATAACCATTTGCGTTCAACGAATTATCAGCAAAACAATCGCAGGATTTGATATGAATGGAGAATACAAAACCGATAAAGAACGTTTAACAGCCTGTGCTACCTATGTTTTTGATTTTCTATTTGATCATTCAGCAATTTCCAGAATTTCAATCTTAGGAGATTTTCAAAACTATTCTTCAACTTGTAATACTGTTCGTTCACAGCAAGGTTTTATGTTATCACTCACAAAGGATATTAAAGATGAAGATAAACCTATGATAGCATTTATCCTTACCAGCGCAATGCAGGTGGCATTTTTAGGAAGCGAAACCCTAAGTAAGGTGCTGGGTTATGATTTTACAAAATCAGAAGACAGGTCAGCTTATATTGAAAAGTTAGTATCTGTTCTTTTTGAAGATAATAGAAAGGAATGAAAATTATGAACAAAAAAATCGGAATGTTTAGTTCAATTATTAACTTAATGGCAGTCATTGGTTTTGCAATATCAATGCTTATTGGTAATACCTTTATTAGCTATTTTTCTTCACTGTTTATTGCTTTTAGCTTTGTACCAATGATATGTGCCTACGCTTTTTATTCTGGTGAAAAAACAAAGTTAGCCGGAAATACAGCCGTAGGTTTTGCAACTATGTACGCTACAATCATTTCTTTGGTGTACTTCGCACAAATGACCACTGTACACGCCGGTAATTTAACCAATCAAGCAGCTACAATCCTTGATTTTCAACAGTTTGGACTCTTTTTCAATTATGATATGTTGGGATATGCATTAATGGCATTGGCAACATTTTTTGCCGGATTAACCATTGAATCACAATCCAAAGCTGACATGTGGCTTAAAGGCTTGTTATTAATACATGGGGTATTTTTTATAAGCTGTCTGATTTGTCCTATGCTTGGACTGTTTACAGCAGATAGCGAAGGTGGTACAGGTGTTATGGTATTAGAATTTTGGTGTATATATTTTGCTCCAATCAGCATACTATCCTTTAGACACTTCTCCAAACAATAAAAATTTGGAGAAGTGTTTGGAGAAATATAAATATAGACTTTTCTTTTCTGACATAGGCACAACAATATCTAATATTATCATTAATTTAAAAGAATCAGAATCAATGCTATGAAGAACTATGCGAGCTACTCGTTACTTGATTCTTGCAAACTTAAGTGTAGCAAGAATCTTAGTAACGTAAGTAAGCGAGATTAAGCGCAAGCGTGTTCTGAATGCATTATTCTGATTCAATTTAAATTAATATCAAAATAGTAAATGTGTCTATGTTGTCAAAGAAAAGTCTATATTAATACACAAATAAATTAACTCGACAACTTATAATTTTCTTCATTGTTTACTTTAACTCAAACACAATATCTGGATAAGTGCAGTATTCAGTCTGTAAAAGTTCCTCCCCAATCTCTTTAACCTTGAAAGGACTGCTTTTTCTTATGCTGTAATCATAAGCAAGTATCAACAATTCAAATTCCTCTTTATTCGTCACAGGATTTTCTTTAACCTTATATATTCCATTTTTCATATTATCAATAATGTAATTCTCAATTTCAGTCTTTGAATATCTTGCCTTATTATGATTCAGCTTTAAAATCTCCTCAGCAGTCAGTTCTTTCTCCTGACTCTCGAATGCACTTACAGTCTCCTCAAATGTCTTTCGTCTTCCACGCTTCTTATATAACAAATCCTGAGAAATAACTGTAAAATCATTAATGTTAATGGTATTAGCCAATTTCTCCAGCACATCGCTACCGTTATTTTCGCCTATAATTCCAAGTATGTTTACAATGTCTCCCCTTACGCTGTCGTCGCTATTTAGCATATATTCAAGACGTCTTACTGTTGCTCTTACATATTTGTTATGTTCCGTATCGATATGATTTATTCTCTTTTCCATATTGGCAATACCACGCTCAATACTCTCAATCATATCCATTACTTCATATTCTACTTCTTCAGGTGTTTTGCCTTTTGGTGCCATTTTACGTTTCAAAACATCCATTCTGGACTCATCATCCCTGATTTGTCTAAGTAATGTTTTAATATCGTTCTTATAAATATAAAAATTATCTCCTGTTTTTAACAGAGCATATTTCTTATTAACCACATTATCAACATATCCATTTAAGTGCTCAGCAAGCAAATCTTCATAATTCTCCTGCTTTAATAATGTTTCAAAAAATCTATCCATATTATGAAGCATTTCCTGTAAAGCCCTGTTAAGCCTTGATGTATTAACCATTGCAGTTTTTAAAAGTTCAATCCCAGCTTTGCTATCATGATAGAAGGAATATATATTTGTATAAATATTCTGAATATACAAATCGGTTTCATCTGCATTAGCGTCATTAATTTTCTTAAATGTTTCAATAAAAGACGATGCATAATCAGGTATAACTACATTCGTCTTAAAAGCACCATAATCCTCTATCTTTCTCAACCAGCCAAACTTAACTAACTTGGTAAAAATACGTGCAGCTATTGGCTCCGACATATCAACATCATCTTCTGTGTCATCTGCAGATATGTCAACAATCCTGTTAGAAAATAAATCTGCTAATAGTTGTACACAAGTATCTTTCGTAAGAAAATAATCATTATATAAATATTCATCATATATCAAAATTAAGGACTCTATGTATATATATCTGTTTTTCGATATAAATAAACTAAAAAATCCCTCAGGTATATTCAGTATTCCTTTCATTTCTCTTCGTATCTCCTTTTATCATAAAGACATATAAAACTATTCTATCATATACGCAATTTTCAAAAAAGCCCATTTTTACAATATTGTAGGAAAAACCACTACTCTAGATATTTATCAAATACCCTTTATCTAATCTTTACAAATTATGCTATAATTGACTAAAATGCGAATGTTAAAAGATTTATTAAAATTAATATTGAAGAATTTATGTGTTTTAATCACTATTATTTAAATAACTAAAACAGACTTCTTACTTAATAAATTAGTATGTTTAAAACTAATAATCTCATATAAACTTTTAACATATCGAGAACAGACTTGTTTTAAGGGGGATTACCATGAAGGAAAAATTATATACAATACCACTAATGGATGCTTTCAAAGAAAATGATGAATGTCCATTTTGTTTTATAGAAAGAAAATTAGAACAGGACGCTCTAGATTTCACACTAGGCTCATCTGCTTCGTATATGGAAAGTGATATACGTGAACAAACTGACACTATGGGATTTTGTCGCCATCACAATAAAAAGATGTATGAATACGGTAACACCTTAGGTAATGCTTTAATTTTAAAAACTCATTATCTAAGATTAAATAAAGAATTTGCTTCCGAATTAAAATCATTTTCAGTTGACAAACAGTCTTTCTTTTCAAAATTAACCAAACAAAAAAATGACACCACATATACCAATACTCTTTCGGCTTGGATTGCAAGAAAAGAATCTACCTGCTTTGTATGCGACTATATAAATAATACGTATGACAGATATATGGCTACTTTTTTCCATTTATTTAGAAATAATCCAGAATTTCTGGATATAATTAAATCCTCAAAAGGATTTTGTCTGCATCATTTTGGTGAATTAACTAATAAAGCCGTTACAGAATTAAACGACTCACAATTAGAAGAATACAAAAACATTACATTTTCACTAATGTTAAAAAATTTAGAAAGACTTAGCGAAGATGTTTCATGGTTAGTTGACAAATTTGATTATAGAAATAAAGATGCTGACTGGAAAAATTCAAAAGATGCTGTTATTCGTGGTATGCAAAAAATAAATGGCGGATATCCTGGTGATCCACCATTTGAAAAAAGATAAATGCTTGTACACCAAATATATAAAAAGGAGTGTATCACAAATTATTTACTACAAAATCATAGACTTCTCTATCTACTTTTGAAGTTAATACATCTGGATACACTCTTTTGTTATTTATTTTACAAATTATACATTAGTAAACTTGTCAGTATACTTACGCAATCTTTCAGCTATATTAGTGCTTTCATTTGCTTCACCACTAATAACATACATAGCACTTACTAAATCATTTGCATTATCTGAAGCTGTAACGATTTCCTGAGTGCCCTCATCTATTGTAACAGTAATTCCATTAAGACCTTCTGTTATATCATCAATCGTCTTCTTCAATTCATTAGAACTAATTGCAAACTCATTGATAATAGCATTAACATTTTCTGAATCTCTCTTATAATCCAATGATGCGTTAACAAAATTATCATAATCTTCTATAACTGTAGTACTTACAAATTTAAGCATTTCCTCTGCATTTCTTGATAATTTTTCAACTGAATCAATAACCATCTGACTTATCTGCTGAATATTATTAGCAGTGTCTCTACTATTGTCCGCTAACACTCTAATTTCATCTGCAACGACTGCAAAGCCTTTTCCTGCTTCGCCCGCTCTGGCTGCTTCAATAGATGCATTAAGTGCTAAAAGGTTAGTCTGACTAGATATATCAAGGATTTGAACTGTAAGTTCATCAATTTTGGAAACATTTTTACTATCTTCCAAAGCAGCTGACAATTCCTTGTTAATACTGTCAATCTTGCTTGTAGTAAGTTCTTTACTAAGTACTGCCTTTCTATTCATTTCTTCTGAACTTTCCTTAATGGCAGTTACCATTTCATTACCTTCTTCAGCTCTTTCATTCATAACTTCAGCAGCTTCAAGTATATCTTTAGCATTTTCACTTAATGTAGCAACAGTCGAAGATACTTCCTCCATACTTGTAGCTAATTCCTCAAGAACTGAAGACACATCATTAACATTTTTATCTGATTCTCTAATATTGTTATCAATAGTATCTACTGAATTCTGTAATATAGCTGTTTCATCTTTTATAGCACTAATAATTCCCTGCAAAACTGCTAATAATTCATTAACACTACCTGCCATTGCACTTATTTCATCTCTTGTATATAATTTTACTCTTTTTGTTAAATCACCCTGAGCATCATTTATATCCGTAACAATTTCTTTAATTTCCTGCTCTGTTTTTTCTATTGGTCTTTTTACTGTTAGAATCAAATAAACAATATTAAATACAGTAAGAAAACTAATAACAATTACCAGGAACAAAAATAAACCTATTCCTGATCCACCAACACCTTCAGGAGATGTTTTGGAAAGAGCCACTAAACCCATTACACCATTTATGATAGCCAAAATTCCAAGTAAAGCTACCATCATTCCCATTTTTACGCCAAGTCCGATATCTTTCATTTTAATTCCTCCTTGATTTGTACATTTGACAGTGTCTAATACATTTACAACTGTTTATACTATGCTTTCTTATAAAACAAAATCAAAAAACAATTACGAGACCACATTTAAGAACGCAAAAATCCCTTTTAATTTTGAAATTCTTAAAGTTCACGAAAAAATATTTTAAGGTCCATATCCTTATTTTAACATTGTGCATTATCTTGTTCAACGATAAATACCATATTTTGCTAACTTTAATAAAAAATACATATTATAGAAATTTTTATAAACATCTTCGCGCGAGTACACATCCATTGCAGAGCATTTTTAATTTATGGGAGGCCTTTCCTATGAATTTCAAAAAAATAACCACACTATTTATTCTAATAGTGCAGTTATCTTTCTAGCTTTTAAAAGTCTAGATGCATTTTTTTCGTCATA
>CAYOMP010000019.1:0-28084 GCA_964405075.1 uncultured Lachnospiraceae bacterium | reverse complement strand
GGCGAGTGTATTTCAGATTTTGTGGCATACTGATACAGGAAAAAGGAGGATCACAGACACCAGATAGAACCCGATCCTTATGCGGCAGGTGTGGTGAAGGATATTTTCAAATATAAACTTCGTGGTATGAGCCAGGACAGCATAGCAAGAAAATTAAATGAGAATGGGATTCTTCCACCTGCGGAATATAAAGCAAGTGTTGGAAGTAATTACCAGACCAGTTTTAAGTCCAAAGAGAAATCAGAATGGACATCAGTTATGGTCCGCAGAATATTAACAAATGAAATTTATATTGGTAATCTTGTTCAGGGAAAGCAGACCACACCAAACCACAAGGTAAAAAAGACAATTCTTAAAAGTGAGGGCGAATGGATAAGAATCGAAAAGAGCCATGAAGCAATCATTACGGACAGGGATTTTGAAATTGTACAACGGTTGCTGGATATGGATACAAGGACATCTCCTGATCAGGAAAATGTATATCCGCTGTCAGGAACTGTAGTGTGTGGAGACTGTGGTATGCCAATGATTAGAAAGACTTCAAAAGTCGGTGGCAAGACATATGCTTATTATCTTTGTGCAACAAATAAGGATACCAAGCAGTGTAGTTCTCATAGGATTCCGACAAATAAGCTGGAGGAAAGCATTTTGGAACTGCTACAGCTACATATCCAAAACATTATGGATATGAAAAAAATTCTGGAGTTTATCGGAACTGTTCCGTTTCAGCAACTTGATATGAAGAAACTGGAAGAACGAAAGGAAAAGAAAGTATCGGAAGTTGAACGCTGCACGAACCTAAGAACGATGCTTTATGAAGATATGAGGGATGGCATAATCTCAAAAGAAGATTACAAAGAACTTCATGCTGCTTATGAGACAAGACGGAAGAATGCACAGATTGCAATCCGGCAGATTGAATTAGAAATGGAAGATGTTCTAAACCGCAAGAGTGAAGGATTTTTATGGCTGGATTATTTTACGGAACATCAGAATATTGAAAAACTCACAAGAGAAACTGTGGTTTCGCTTATTAGGCAAATCAAAGTATATGACAAGAACCATATTGAAGTGGTGTTTGATTTTGATGACAGATATGAAGAATGTCTTGATGTGATAAGAGGTCTTGGTCATACGGTTGAGATAACCGATAGCGGAAAATTGAATATCAGAGTGAAGGAGGCTGTGTAATATGGCAAGAAAAAGCAGAAAAAATGTGCCGGTAAATGTCAGCGTTCCTTCTGGCAATCTGACATCTCAGGCAGTTATGGAATTGGACAAAGAGCCTAAACCTTATCAGGTTGCAGTATATGCCCGATTGTCTCATGAATCGGAGGCAAACAGGGAAAGAGATACGGTTGAAACACAGATAGCATACATTAATAATTATGTGGCTGAACAGCCGGATATGGTTGTAGTGGATATCTATGCAGATGTATCCGTATCAGGAACAACTTTTGAAAGACCGGAATTTGAGCGTATGATGCAGGATATTCGTGCAGGAAGGGTAAACACAGTGATTACCCGTGATCTTAGCAGACTAGGAAGGAATTATGTGGAATCAGGTAACTATATTGAGAGGGTGTTTCCTTTTCTTGATGTCAGATTTATAGCCATTACAGATGATTTTGACACGGCAAGACCGGGAACAGACTTATCCATGCCATTGAAAAATATTGTAAATGAGTATTATTCAAAGGATTTGTCAGAAAAAGTATCCACAGGTAAAAGAGCAATCTGGCTAAAGGGGGAATTCTGTGAGTTCCTTGTACCGTATGGATATCGTAAAGAGAATAAACATCTGGTAGTCAATGAGGAAACAAGGGAAAATGTGGTTCATATATTTGAGTGGTTTCTGGAAGGCAGAGGCTATAATGAGATAGCAAGAATGCTTGAAGAAGGTGGGAACCTTTCGCCACAGAAATATCGTCTGATGGAAAGTGGAAAAGAAGAAGCTGCTCAAAAGGCAAAAGGCTGGACCGGTGACAGAGTGAAAAAGATATTGGGTGAAGAGTATTATATTGGGAATAGTGTCCATGGCAGACAGAGACGTGCATTGGAGACGGGAAGAAAGAATATCCTTACTCCCCCGGAAACATGGGTGCGGATAGAAAATACGCATGAGCCTATTATCGACAAGGATACATTCTATAAGGTTCAGGAAGAAATAAAACGAAGAACTGAAAAAAACCGCAAGAAGTGCCAGCCTCGTGTGGACTTACCTACACCACCGGAAAATAAGTTTAAGAGAAAGATTTACTGTGCTGAATGCGGGAAAACCTTTATTAAAAGAAGATGGTATAAGGATAAGTTTTATTATACCTGTCGTTCCCATCACAGCTTCAGGGAGGTATGCCAAAATAGTTCCAACATCTTTTTAACTGATATGGAAAGTAATGTTTTTGAGGTAATACGACAGCATATGACATTATGTGTGGATAAGCTTTCTCTTATCCGTAAACTTAATGGCAGTCCGAATAGTGTAAAACAGTATGAAATATATGCAAAGGAGATTGCACGACTACAGAAAGAACAGCGACGGATTGCGGCAAAGAAGAACGGACTTTACGAGGATTATAGGGAACAGCTGATATCGGCAGAGGAATTATGTCAGTATAAAGCTGAGTATGAGAAGCAGGAAGAAGCAGTCAGAACACAGATAGCAGAAATCAAGTCAAGACAATGTTACTATGAAAAGAATTTTCATATGGATAAAGAGTGGGAAGAAATTGTTGACAAGTATTTTAGGAAAAGAAAACTGTCACAGGATATGGTCGATGCTTTTGTGGATAGGATAATTGTCCATAGCAATTCTGAGATAGAAGTAAGATTAATTTATGATGATATGCTGAAAGAACTGCTCGAAATTTCGGCGGAAGTGGAGGTGAGTCATGGGGAATAACATGATAGCATTGTATCTGAGACTGTCAGACGAAGATGATGATAAGACATCAGATGTAAGTGAAAGTATTGTGCATCAGAGAAGTCTTATTATGGACTATATTGCTTCTAAGGATGATTTGAGAGACTGTTCCATAATGGAATTTGTGGATGATGGATTTTCGGGAGCAAATTTCAACAGACCAGAGTTTCAAAGGATGATGAAGCTTGTAACAGCCGGTTCCATAGGAACCATTATTACCAAAGATTTAAGCAGACTTGGACGAGATTATCTGGAAGTCGGAAACTATATGGAAATTACTTTTCCAATGCTGGGTGTCCGGTATATTGCAGTGAACGAGCGTTATGACAGCAAAGAGAGTAGTGGAGCAACCGGTGGACTGAGTGTGGCACTTAAGAACATAGTCAATGCCATGTATTGCAGGGACGCATCAAAAAAGGTGCGTTCTGCAAAACTTGTTCTTGCAAAGCAGGGAAAATACTATGCTTCCTATGCGCCATTCGGATATCAGAAATCAAAGAAAGATAAGTATGTGCTTGAGCCTGATCCGATTGCAGCTCCCGTTGTAAAGCTGATATTTGAAATGGCAGCAGACGGTAAAAAATACACGGAAATAGCCTCGAAACTGAATGAAATGGGATATGACAGTATTCTTGAATATTATGACAGAATTAAAGTTAAAAGAAGTCACAGCAGGGATGTGGGGCAGAGAAGGTGGTCGGCAACATCGGTCATGAACATTCTCTATAATGAAACGTATCTTGGGAAGGTAATTAATAATAAAACCTCATATAACATTGACACTGGTCATAAAACCGTGTTAAATGATGAAAAGGACTGGATTGTTGTTGATAATTGTCACGAACCAATTATCCCGCAGGAACTTTTTGATAAGGCTCATGAAATGCTGGGAAGAAGGGAATACCAGAAAAAAGGGAGCAGGAGATGGAAACCAAGTCTTGTAAGATGTGGCATATGTGGGAAAGGAATGACAAAAAACGGCAAGAAGTATTACTGTAGTAATAAGCATATCAGACTTGATATTGATTATGTTGAGGAACATGTATTGCAGGCATTGCGTCTGAACGCAGCAGCATCGCTTGACAAGCTGGATATGGCAAATGGGAAAGGTGCAAAGGAAGGTATCGAGAGTGAAGTGAAAGCTCTTGAAACATCCATTGATAGATTGTTAAAACAGAAATTTACAGTATATGATGAATATACAAAGGGCAAGATGACAAGAGAAACTATGGCAGAAAAAAACAAAGTCCTGAAAGAAAAAATAGATTTGTTACAGAAAAGCCTTGAAGAAAAAAGAAGTGAGGCGAATCTTCTTGCACAAAATGAATGTTCAGATATGAAAGAGGAGCTTAGTATTTTGAAGCACCTTGAAATATTTGACAGAGATATACTTGATAAACTTATCTGTGAAATAAAGATTTATAGTGAGGATGAAATAGAAATAGTCTGGAATACGGAGGATTTTATTTCAAAAATGTTCGACGCATAGGAAGGAGATGTTTTGATGGGAAATACAGTAAATAGAATCAGCAAAATGGGCAGTCAGCTGGCTGCCCCGTCAGTAGATACTTATATACATACTCTGTACCGAAATTCTTCCATAGTAAATGAAGATACCATAAAGATTATGAAAGAACTGTTTGCAGAGTTGAAAAAAATTAAATCCTGCGGTGATAATGAACGCAGGGAACTTTGGCTTGAAGTACCCAAAGGAACAATAACTGGCTTTGGAGATTATGAGACAGCAAAAGAATATGGAGATGTTGAAAATTATGAGGAGTTTGAAAGGTGGTGGAAAGAGGAATACCCCGATGATGTGTACTGGTATCATCTTGTGACGGTAGAAAACGATGGATATATGGCGGTATTTCTCAAAAACCGAATGGTGCTTGAGGTGAATCCGTTTTTGATGGAAGAACAATATGACCGATTGGGGGATGCAGTCAATCCATTCGTGGAATGGCTGACAGCATCAGTAAAGTGTTGCATTAATCAGATGCAGGAAGGCACATACAATGAGTATGTAAAGAACCATTTAACACCGGAAAACCGGACTGGTACAATTATCAGAAATGATTACTGGAGGGCGTTCCCGGAGGTTAAAGAAAATTATCTGAAAGACTTTTCAAAATCTGATTATGATGAATTTATCAGACTTATGGATGGAGTAAAAGAAATGCCTGAGCCAAATGGCAGGCTGGAAGCAATGACATCAGGATTGTTCTTTCGTTGTTGTGCATTGGGATATGAAGCAAATCACTATCAGGGATGCGAATTGTCTCCAAAGGAGCAGTATTTGAAACATGCCGATGGGCGAGATGAAGGCTTGTGTGGCATTGATGAAAACAGTCCGGATGCATTTGAAACATGGTACAATGATCGTATGCGTTCCGGAGGACATCCGTGGGAAGTATGCCGGGGAGGAAATTCTACTCATGTTGACCTTTATGTGATGAGGGATGAAAAAGGATATTATTTTTATACAGCAGGTAACGCATGGAACAGGTCGGTTGAGGCTGCTCATTTTTATTTGTCAATATATCGGGCTGGTTATCCGGTTACAATTCGTGACGGCAGAGCAATGGCAGACCGGTTTCTTGGTGTTGACCGTATCGGAATTGTACCTGCCGGTGTAATCCCGAATTACTGTGAGTCATATTTTCCGGGGGAGAAAATTCTTGACTTTATGAATCTTGATAAAGAGGATGAAGAAAAAATACTTGAATATATAATTTGGCAGGACATACCGGAGCAAAATCTGGTATAATAGCAGGTAGGAAATCAAATCTTTGGTTTCCTACCGAAAAAAAATCATATTTTTTTTGTTTTTTACTTGACACAAGCAGAAGTACAGTTATGTCCAAATTTTGAGCTGGCAATTAATAGCTTATATTCAAAAAAGAAATATGACATTTATATAACAGGTTCTAATGCTTTTTTGCTCAGTGCTGATTTGGCAACATTGTTTATTGGAAGGTATATCGAGATTCATATGTTTCCATTTAGTTTTAAAGAATATTGTGAATATTATGATGATGAAAGTGACAAAGATAAACTTTTTGAAGATTTTTTTGTTAAAGGTGGATTGGCAGGTTCGTATGCATATAACACTGAATTAGACAGGATAACTTATATCCGGGAAGTATATGAAACTATCGTTAACAGAGATTTGGTGCAGAAATATAACTTGTCAGATACACAAGTATTAAGACAGTTGAGTGAGTTTTTGATGGACAACATTAGTAATTTAACTTCTCCTAACAGACTGAGTGACACTTTGACAGCCAATAAAGTGCCAACGAATCATGTGACCGTAGGAAAATATATTAAGTATTTATGTAATGCTTTTATTTTTTATGATATAAAAAGATACGATATTAGAGGAAAGAAATATTTAGAGACTTCAGATAAGTTTTATATGTGTGATTCAGGTATGCGCTATGCAATATTAGGAAGTCGAAACATGGATTATGGACGGGTGTACGAAAATATAGTATGTTTGGAACTTTTACGTAGAGGATACGAAGTATATGTAGGAAAACTTTACCAAAAGGAAATAGATTTTGTTGTTCTGCGTGGAAGTGAAAAAATTTACATTCAAGTTAGTGATAATATATCTGCTCAGGACACTTTTGAAAGAGAGTATTCACCATTGTTGCAAATAAAGGATGCGTATCCTAAGATGATTATTGCAAGAACGAAACATCCTAAATACACATATGAAGGAATCGAAATATGTGATATAGTAGAGTGGCTATTAGAAGAATATTAAAGTAGGTAATATTGTTTTTTAAAAAACATATTAATCTTCAATATAGGCGTAAAACTTGAATATATTGGTAAATAGAAAACACTTGTATTGAATAATAAATCTCCAAATATTAGGGTATAATAGAACTAAAGACTTATAAAACCTTGAAATAAGTGATAGAATTTGATATACTTTTATTTATTAAAAAAATCTAAAATAATTATGAAATGCAACTGAGTAAAATCTGCTTTGTAAGTTTTTAGAGTTATCGCGGCAGTCATAGAATAATCTTACAAGCAGATTATTCCTCATGTTGCGTCGCGTAAATCGAAGTTTTGTAGTTAATAGTCAACAATGATGAATAGATTGAATATATCAAATATATTTCTTATAAGGTGAGTGTATGGAGAACAGAGTTAATGTTCTGGGTGTAGATTTGAAATACAGTACCATTGACGAGCTGTATGTAATGTTGGATGAGTATTTGAATAACTTTTGTATGAATACAATTAGTTTGATTCACATACCTACGTTGCTACTAGCTATAGATGATGAGAATGTAAGAGGCTACATTGAGGATATGGATATGACAATGCCGGCGGATAGAGCAATATTAGAGGCGGCCGGGATTGAAGATACAAATATACTTGATGATATATCAGATAATGTTTTAGTAGAGAATATTTTTAAGTATATAGAGAAAAATGGACATACGGTCTACATTTTAGGGGAGCGAGAAGAAGATGTAGATAATTATTATAAATATCTTTCAGGAAAGTATTCTCAGATGAATTTCTATGGGAAATACGCATTTGGTGAAGAAACGGTGAATGAGGATTTCATAGTTAATGAAATTAACAGTATATCACCTGATGTAGTGATTTCGGTATTGAAATCACCATTCCAGGAAGAATTTGTAAGTAATAATAAAAATAAAATAAACGCAAAGTTATGGCTTGGACTTGGGGAGGAAAGTCTGCTTACTGATGCAGTGGGGTTAAAGAACAGCTGGCTTGGCAAACTAATTGATAAAAAGATTTTGCTAAGTAAAATTAGAAAGTATGATAATGAAAACGGAGAATAACAATGGAAATACCAAGTAAAAGACCAATATATATAGACTATTTATTTATTATTCTGGGTACAGGATTAATGGCAATAGGCATTAATTGCATTTTTGACCCTATTAATATGGTAACAGGTGGTGTAACAGGTATAGCAATTATCGTAAAGGCATTTGCTGATATACCTTTGTGGCTGACCAACCTTTGTTTGAATATACCACTATTTATTCTGGCAGCGAAGGTTAAAGGGTTTAGATTTATTGGGCGAACAGCATTTGCTACATTAGCTTTGTCAGCTTGGCTGTATATAGTGCCTTCATCATTAATGGTAATGGAGGATTTTGTATTAGCTTCGCTGTTTGGCGGTGTAATAAGTGGTGTAGGTATAGGATTTGTTTTTTTAGCCAGAGCTACTACTGGCGGAACAGATATGTTATCCGCCATTATTCAGCATTATTTCAAGCAGTATTCAATTGCGCAGATATTGCAGGTTGTAGACGGCTTGGTCGTAATAATAGGTGCATATGTATTTGGACTTAATAAGGCTTTGTATGCTGTAATAGCCATATATGTGGTTTCACAGGTCACAGATACCATTATAGAAGGTATGAAATTCTCTAAACTGGCTTATATAATCAGTGATGAATATGAGAGAATATCAGCGGAAATTATGGAGAAGTTAGATAGAGGTGTTACAGGATTAGATGCCACAGGTATGTATTCTGCACAGAGAAAGAATGTACTTATGTGTGTAGTATCTAAGAAAGAAATCGTTCAGGTTAAAGAGATAGTTGCCAAGATAGATCCGGCAGCATTTGTTATTGTAACAGATGCCCGTGAAGTACATGGCGAAGGATTTATAGAACACGCAGTTGTTAGGAAAAAGAATCAATAGTGAAAAATCAATAGTAAAAATCAACAAAAAGACTGACAATTCGAAAATTGTTAAGAATGTATATTTGAATTGAAACTTAAAAAGTAAAAAAATAGAGAGGAAATGCATAAAAACCAACGATTTCCTCTTTATTTTTTTGTTGAAATAGTTTAAAATATGATGTATCTTACATAAAGGATAAAAATATAGTCGATTTTTTTATGTTAAAATTGCTAATTAAAAGATAGACAAATATACCAATGTTAAAAAGGAGTGGAAGTTGAATGATATCGAATCAAATACTTCAAAGCACAATCGAAGGATTAAAAGCAATAACAAGAGTTGACTTATGTGTTATGGACACAGAAGGAAAAGTTCTTGCTACAACATTTAATGAGGCAGAAGAATATGAAAATGCAGTTCTTTCATTTGCTTCGTCACCAGCAGACAGTCAGATGATGCAGGGCTATCAATTTTTCAAGGTATTTGATGAACATCAGTTAGAATACGTGTTATTGGCTAATGGTGGAAGTGATGATGTGTATATGGTAGGAAAGATTGCTGTATTCCAGATTCAGAATTTATTAGTTGCCTATAAAGAACGTTTTGATAAAGATAACTTTATCAAGAATTTATTGCTGGATAATCTTTTACTTGTGGATATTTATAATCGTTCGAAAAAGTTACACATTGATACAGAAGCTAAGAGAGTAGTATTAATTGTTGAGACTGTTAATGAAAAAGAGATTAATAGTCTTGAAATGGTGCGTAGTCTATTTGGTGGAAAAACAAAAGATTTTGTTACGGCAGTTGACGAAAAGAGCGTTATAGTTGTAAAGGAAATTGGATACAACGATACATACGAAGAAATGAACAAGACTGCAAAAGTTATTTTGGATATGTTCAAAAATAACAATATAGAAGTGCGTATTGCTTATGGAACAATTGTAAGTGAAATTAAGGAAGTGTCACGTTCATACAAAGAAGCTAAGATGGCTCTTGATGTAGGAAGAATCTTCTTTGATGACAGAGATATCATTGCATATAATATGCTAGGTATCGGTCGTTTGATTTATCAGTTACCAATTCCACTTTGTAAAATGTTTATTAGAGAAATCTTCGATGGTAAATCACCAGATGAATTTGATGAAGAAACTCTTACTACAATTAACAAATTCTTCGAAAATAGTTTAAATGTATCAGAAACATCAAGACAGTTATATATTCACAGAAATACATTAGTATATCGTCTTGACAAATTACAAAAGAGTACAGGGCTTGATTTAAGGGTATTTGAAGATGCAATTACATTTAAGATAGCTTTGATGGTTGTTAAATATATGAAATATATGGAAAACATTGATTATTAAAAGATGTAAGGAGTAATTATGATTGAATTAGATAACGTGACGAAGTCTTATTCTACAGGTACGCCTGCACTTAATGGAATTTCACTTCAGATAGATGAAGGTGAGTTTGTATTCATTGTAGGTAGTAGTGGTTCAGGTAAGTCGACACTTATCAAGCTGTTACTAAAGGAATTAGACCCAACGTCAGGACAGATTAGAGTTAATGGGAAAACACTATCTAGATTAAAACGCAAGGATATACCTAAATATAGAAGAGACATAGGTGTAGTATTTCAGGATTTTAGATTACTTAAAGATAGAAATGTATACGAAAATGTAGCATTTGCTCAGAGGGTAGTTCAAGTACCTACAAAAAAAATCAGAAGACAGGTACCAGCTATGTTATCTATGGTTGGTCTTGCACAAAAATACAAATCTAATCCGAAAGAATTGTCAGGTGGAGAACAGCAAAGAGTGGCTATTGCCAGAGCGTTAGTAAACAATCCATCAATTCTTTTATGTGATGAGCCAACTGGTAACTTAGACCCTAAGAACTCTTGGGAAATAATGAAGTTATTAGAAGAGGCTAATCAAAGAGGAACTACAGTTCTTGTAGTAACACACAATAGAGAAATCGTTGATACAATGAAGAAACGAGTTATAACAATGAATAAGGGCGTAATTGTCAGCGATGAACGTAAAGGTGGGTATGCATATGAGGATTAGTACGTTTACTTATAGTATAAAACAAGGTTTTAAAAATATTTATAGAAATAAGATGTTTTCTTTGGCATCTATTGCAACAATGGCAGCATGTATTTTCCTATTAGGAATATTCTATGCTATTGTTACCAATTTTCAGTTCGTTGTAAAAGAAGCTGAAAAGGGTGTATCGGTAGTAGTTTATTTTGAAGAAGGAATATCTGATGATAAAATTACGGCTATCGGTGATGAGATTAGCAAACGAGTAGAAGTATCTAATCATAATTTTGTTTCAGCAGCAGAAGCATGGGAAAGTTTTAAAGAAGACTATTTTCAGGGAAAGTCTGAATTAGCAGAAGGATTCCAGGATGATAATCCGTTGGCGAATTCAGCCCATTATGAAATATATTTAAATGACGTTTCCATGCAGGATTCTTTAGTTACTTATTTAGAGACTTTGGATGGTGTAAGAGAGGTTAAACGCTCAGAGGTAGTTGCTAATACTTTAACCAGCTTTAACGTATTAGTTGGATATGCATCCGTTGCAATTATTATTGTATTATTAGGGGTTGCTGTTTTCTTGATTAGTAACACAGTAACTATTGGTATTGCAGTTAGAAAAGAAGAGATTTCAATTATGAAATTAATTGGTGCAACAGACTTTTTTGTAAAAGCTCCATTTGTATTCGAAGGAATTATTATTGGGCTGATTGGTTCTGCGTTGCCACTTGTATTGCTTTACTACATATATAGTAGCATTATCAAATTTGTAGCAGAAAAATTCAGTATTTTATCTATTGAATTTCTTTCAGTAGGCCAGGTTTTCTCTGCACTAGTGCCAATATCTCTATTAATTGGTGTAGGAATAGGCTTTTTAGGAAGTATTTCTACAATTAGAAAACATTTAAAGGTATAGGTGAATGAATGTGTGCT
The DNA here is from genome assembly GCA_964405075.1 of uncultured Lachnospiraceae bacterium. Classification (GTDB taxonomy): domain Bacteria; phylum Bacillota; class Clostridia; order Lachnospirales; family Lachnospiraceae; genus CAYOMP01. Next base: position 16,488 of record CAYOMP010000019.1, on the reverse strand, counting down.
TTTAAGAAATCTATAGTTGGCGTTATATTGATTTGCTTAATGGCTATGTCATTTACAGAAGTTACCCAAGCTAAGACATCAACAGAAGCAACAGCAGAGAAAGAGAAGCTTGAAGAAGAATTAAATAATGCCAATCAGGAATCTAAAGACCTGGAAGAAGGGTTAGAAGAAACCAAAAAGGCTATTAGTTCTTTGACGGATAAAAAGAATTCTGTAAAGGATTATGTTGAAGAGTTAGACAAGGAACTGATGGAAGTAGAAAACTCAATAGAGGAGACTTTGTCTGACATAGAAAATAAGCAGGAAGAAATCAATGTTGCAAAAGAAGAATTAAATAAAGCTAAAGCAGATGAAAAAAAGCAGTATGAATCTATGAAAAAACGCATACAGTATATGTATGAGAATAGATTAAGTAGTTATTTCACAACATTAATTACGGCTGGCTCTTTTTCAGAAATGCTTTCGAGAGTAGAGTATATTTCTTCAATGTCGTTGTATGATAGAGACATGTTGATTAAATATCAGGAGACAAAGGCATTGGTAGAAGCCAAAGAAGAAGAACTCAATACAGAATACGCACAGTTAACTGAATTAAAGAAGGAACAGGAAGAAAAACAGCAGGAGCTTGCGGCACTGATAGATACAAAATCTTCGGAAATTTCTAAATATGAAAAGAACATTGCGTCAGCACAACAGCTGGCAATAGAGTATGAGGAAGATTTAGAGGCACAATCAGCGGTTATTTCGGCATTAGAAGCATCAGTAGCAGCAAAAAAGGCTGAAATTGCACGATTAGAGAAAGAAGAGCAGGAAAGTGCGAATGCTGATGTACAGTTAACTTATGATGGAGGAACCTTTACATGGCCATGTCCTTCCAGTAGAACAATAAGTAGTGAATACGGGAATAGATTACATCCTGTTTTGGGGGTGTATAAGTTTCATAGTGGTATAGATATTGCAGCAGCTACTGGAAGCAGTATTGTGGCTGCATATAATGGAACAGTAGTTGCATCTGATTATAATGCATCTATGGGGAATTATGTTATGATAGATCATGGAGATGGATTATATACAGTATATATGCATGCCTCTGCGTTGTATGTTTCAACAGGGGATAAGGTTTCGAAAGGACAAAGTATTGCGGCTGTAGGTTCAACGGGGAGATCAACAGGTCCACATTTACATTTTGGAGTTCGTTTGAATGGAAGTTATGTAAATCCTCATAATTATGTAGGTTAAAGGCGGATAGATAAATGGATAATAATAATGGATATAATAGCGATTTTGAAAAAGAAGACCCAAAAAGCGATATTGAATTAATTAATGATATGGATACTAAAAAAGGCGATAATAAAGGTTTTGTGAAAGGCTATGTATGCTGTCTGATTAGTATAGCTGTAGTAGTTTTTTTAGTATTTTCAATAAACAACGTTTTGGCTAATTTCAAAATTAAGGACATTAAAGATACGACAGAAGAAACATCTGATAGTAAAGATAAAGGGATTATTAATTCTAAGGTAGTACAGAAATTACAAGCAATAGATAAGATTGTAGAGGCATATTTTTTAGATGAAGCGGATGATACTAAGCTGGCAGAAGGAATGTATGCGGGATATATGGCTGGATTGGATGATCCATATTCTGTGTATTATACAAAAGAAGAATTTGACAGTTTGATGGAAAGTACGAATGGTACATATTGTGGAATTGGTGTTACAGTATCACAGAATGTAGAAACAGGTATTATTACCTTGGTTAAACCTTTTGAAGGCAGTCCTGGAGAAGAGGCTGGTATATTACCAGGTGATGTTTTATACAAGGTCGATGGAGAAGAAGTAACTGGTAGGGATTTATCAGAAGTAGTATCTAAGATAAAAGGTGAAGCTGGAACTACTGTTGAAATAACAGTTGCCAGAACAAGCATAAATGATTATATAACGATGACAGTAGAACGTCGTGAAATTGAAGTTCCAACCATTAGTTATAAGATGTTAGAAGATAATATTGGATATATTGAAGTTGCAGAATTTGATGAAGTAACAGATGAACAGTTTAGCAAAGCGTTAGCTGAGTTAACTAATCAGGGAATGGAAGGATTAGTTGTTGACTTGAGAGATAATCCGGGTGGAGTATTAGATGTAGTAGTAAATATGCTGGATGAGATTCTGCCGGAAGGAATGATTGTATATACGGAAGACAAATATGGCAATCGTGAAGAATACAAATCAGATGAAGAGCATCAGTTAAATGTTCCAATGACAGTATTGGTTAATGGAAATAGTGCCAGTGCATCAGAAATATTTGCAGGGGCTGTAAAGGATTATGGTGTTGGTACAATCGTAGGAACTACCACATTTGGAAAGGGTATAGTACAAAGACTCTTTGACTTGGGAGATGGAACAGCTCTTAAGCTTACAATATCTAAATACTATACACCTAATGGAAACAATATCCATGGAATTGGTATTGAACCAGATGTGGAGGTAGAGCTTGACGAAGCAGTAGCCAGTCAGGTAGTTAGAACAGAAGAAGAGGATAATCAATTACAAAAGGCAATTGAAATACTTAAACAATAGGTTATTTTGAAGATTGAATAATAGCAGAGGCTTTGGTTTTTAATTCCTTTGGCGAAATGCCGTATTCCTTTTTGAAGGCACGGTAAAAGCTGGAATAATCTCCAAAGCCAAAGTTTTGCCATATGTCACTAATATTTTCATTACTAAGAATCGCTTCTCGGCATAACGAGAGGCGTTTTTTTGTTATATATTGATGAACGGACAGACCGATATTATCTTTAAATATGTGGGCTATATGATATTTATTTAAGAAAAATTCCTTGGCTAATCTATCAAGGGACAAGTCCTCTTCTATATGTTCTTCAATGAACTGACAAATACTCTGGTACAGAGGAATATTTGCCTTTGGAGTTGCAATATATAACTGTTCATGGGCAAAACGATTAAGGTGAAGAATTAAATCGTTTACACATAAAGGAATCTGTGCATTTCGTCCAAAGGAGTCAGAATGTAATTCTTCTAACAGACGCAATACTTTAGATTGGATTGCGTTAAAAATGATTTTGTCAGTATGGAATATATAATTTTTATTTAAAGATACATGCTGCATAATAAAACCATAGTCAGAGGAAATATCTACTAAATGATTGCAATAATCCTGACTAATCCAAAATACGAAACGTCTATAAGGAATAGAATGATTGTGAACTATAGCTTTATGTGGAATATTAGGCGGAATCAGCATAATATCGCCGGATTTTAATGGATGCATATCTTCATTAATTTGAATAGTCACATCACCCTCTATAAAAATATAAAATTCATAATAGTTATGGCTGTGCAGATTAACCTTGTCTAAACCGGCATCATTATAATAATATATCTCAAAATCTTTTGAGAGCATATATTGTCTGGTACTAAAAGTAGTTTCTAGATTTCGTTTCATTTCTTCTCTCCTTTTTTATTAATTTAAAAATAGCATAAAACAACAAGATTTGCAATGTGAACAACAATTACATCAATGGTATTTCTGTTTCTTTTTTTTATAATAGGGGTATAGAGATACTTAAATTGGTTAGCATAAAACATTGTATATATGAAGAAGATTAAGAAAAAGGAGAAAAAAACTATGGAAATGACGTTAAGATGGTATGGTTCAAAATTTGACACTGTTACTTTGGAACAGATTAGACAGATTCCGGGGGTACATGGAGTTATTACAACTTTATACGATACAGCACCAGGCGAAGTGTGGAGCCAGGAAAGAATTCGTCAGATGAAAGATGAAGTTGCAGCAGCTGGATTAAAAGTGGCTGGTATCGAAAGTGTTAACGTTCACGATGCAATTAAGATTGGTTCAGAAGATAGAGATAAATATATTGATAACTATATTGAAACATTGGAAAATCTTGGCAAAGAAGATATTCATTTGGTATGCTATAATTTTATGCCGGTATTTGACTGGACAAGAACTGAATTAGCCAGAAAGAGACCAGATGGTTCAACTGTATTGGCATATACACAGGAAGCAGTAGATGCTCTTATACCTGAAAAAATGTTTGAATCTATCGCAGGTGACATGAATGGTACAGTAATGCCAGGATGGGAACCTGAAAGAATGGAAAAAGTAAAAGAATTATTTGAAATGTATAAGGATGTAGATGATGAAAAATTATTTGAAAATCTTAAATATTTCTTAGAAAGAATTATGCCGGTATGTGACAAATATGATATTAACATGGCTATTCACCCGGATGACCCGGCATGGAGTGTATTTGGACTTCCAAGAATTATTATTAATAAGAAAAACATTTTAAGAATGATGGAAATGGTAGATAACCCTCATAATGGTGTAACTTTCTGTTCTGGTTCTTATGGTACTAACCTTGAAAATGATTTGCCAGATATGATTCGTTCATTAAAGGGAAGAATTCATTTTGCACATGTTAGAAATTTGAAATTTAATACACCTACAGATTTTGAAGAAGCAGCTCACCTTTCGGCTGATGGCAGCTTTGATATGTATGAAATTGTAAAGGCACTATATGATATCGGATTTACAGGACCTATTCGTCCAGACCATGGAAGAATGATTTGGGGAGAAAAGGCAATGCCAGGTTATGGATTATATGACAGAGCTTTAGGTGCAACTTATATTAACGGTTTATGGGAAGCTATTGAGAAAGGAGCTCGCTAGTATGCAGTTAAATAATGCAGGTTTACAGGATAGAAAAGCATGGGAAGATAAAGGCTATAAATTACCGCAGTTTGATAGAGAAACAGTTACAAAAGCCACAAAAGAAAATCCATTTTGGATTCATTTTGGAGCAGGTAATATATTCAGAGCATTTCAGGCAAATGTAGTTCAGAATATGCTTAATGATGGTACACTAGATAGAGGTCTTATTGTAGCAGAAGGCTATGATTATGAAATCGTTGAGAAAATGAATCATCCTCATGATGACTACAATATCTTAGTTACTTTAAAGGCTGACGGAAACGTTGAAAAAACAGTAGTAGGTAGTGTTGTAGAATCGTTAGCATTAGATTCAGATAATAAAGTAGAATTTGAAAGATTAAAAGAAATCTTTACAAAAGATTCTTTGCAGATGGCAAGCTTTACAATTACAGAAAAAGGATACGCTATAGCTAATGCCAAGGGTGAAGTATTACCAGCTATAGAAAATGATTTTAAGGCAGGTCCAAGTAAGCCTGAAAGTTACTTGGGAAAAGTAGTATCATTATTATATACACGTTACCAGAATGGTGCTAAACCTATCGCTATGGTAAGTATGGATAACTGTTCTCATAATGGAACTAAATTGTACGAAGCGGTAAATGCATTTGCTAAGAACTGGGTAGCTAATGGTGTAGCAGAAGCTGGATTTGAAAGCTATGTAAATGATGCTGATAAGGTGTCATTTCCTTGGTCTATGATTGATAAAATTACTCCAAGACCAGACGCATCAGTAGAAAAAATCCTAGGGGCTGATGGTATTGAAGAATTAGAACCAGTAATTACTTCAAAAAATACCTATGTAGCACCTTTTGTAAATGCAGAAGAATGTGAATATTTAGTAATTGAAGACGCATTCCCTAACGGAAGACCTAACCTTGAAAAAGGTGGCTTAATGTTTACTGATAAGGAAACGGTAGACAAAGTAGAAAAAATGAAAGTATGTACATGCTTAAATCCATTACACACTGCTTTAGCTGTCTTTGGATGTGTATTGGGATATGATTTAATTTCTAAGGAAATGAAGGATGATACATTAAGAAAATTAGTAGAAGGTATAGGATATGTAGAAGGATTACCGGTAGTAGTTAATCCGGGCATTTTAGACCCTAAGGAATTTATAGATACAGTACTTAATGTAAGAATTCCTAACCCATTTATGCCAGATACACCACAGAGAATCGCCACAGATACATCACAAAAATTAGCTATTAGATTTGGTGAAACTATTAAGGCATATAAGGCATCAGATAGCTTAAATGTAGATGATTTGAAGTTAATTCCAGCAGTATTCGCCGGATGGTTAAGATACTTGATGGGTATTGATGATAACGGAAGAGAATTTGAACTAAGTCCGGACCCAATGCTTAATACAGTTAAACCATATGCGGATAAATTAGCAATTGGTATGACTGATGTAGCTCAGATCGAAACAGTTGTAAAACCTATCCTTGAAAATGAAAAGATTTTTGGAGTTAATCTGTATGAAGTAGGTATGAGCGATAAGGTATGTAACTATCTAAGCCGGATGTTATCAGGTAACGGTGCAGTTAGAAAAACTTTGGAAGAAATAATATAGGTGATATTTGATTTACGCGAGCAACGAGGAGAAAAATATGTTTACATAGGTTTTCGACGAGCGCCGCGAAACTAACGAAACTTGCAAAGTGTGTTTTTCATAATTTTCACATACAAATTAATGATAATGTGTGAGAAAAAGATTAAAAAATATTTTATTAGAATACAGAGTGAAGAGTAACTTAAAATGATAGATGATAAGTCTATTGTGTGGGTGAAATTCACTCTTTTTATATCATAGGAAATACCTTGTTATGTTAAAGTGTATAGATTTCGCGAGAGTGTGCGGAGCACACTTTATTATGATATTTTCTATTATAACTCAAAAGAGTAATATAGCTGGGAAATGTTGAATAGCATTATGATATTAGATATAACATATGTTTAATTGGTGGGGTATAGTCTTCTCAAATAGTTTAAATGGTGATATTATCAGTATATATCTTGCTGTAGGAAAAAGGGTATAATAAAAAGGAGGAGTTTTATGGAAAATGTATTTGGATTAGCAATTTTTGTGTTGGTTGCCGTTTTTATGATTGGAATAGGAATATCTCAATTAAGGAGTAAGAAGCCGGTTGCATTCTATTCTGGGGAGAATCCACCTAGTGAAAGTGATTTAACAGATATGAATATGTGGAATAGAAAACACGGTACAATGTGGATTGTATATGGTATTGTAATTATGATTTCTTATTTCATAGGAGTAATGATTGGTGATTCAATATGGTGTGTTGTACCTATGTGCGGTGGTGTAATAGTACCTGTGCCAATAATGATTTCATATCATAGTAGCTTGGTTAAGAGATACAAAAAAGTTTCTTAAAAGAAAATAGCTTAGACCATAAGGTCTAAGCTATTTTTTGCCAAGCGTACTATAACTAACATTGCCTACAATAATTATAAATCAAAGTTAAAGTATCTTACAGCATTATTGTAAGAAATATCTTCTACCATTCTACCAAGAACCTTCATATCAGCTGGATATTCACCGTTCTCTACCCAAGTACCGATTAAGTTACAAAGGATTCTTCTGAAATATTCATGTCTAGTGTATGATAAGAAACTTCTAGAGTCTGTTAACATACCGATGAAGTTTCCAAGTAAACCTAAGTTTGCAAGAGAAATCATCTGATCCTGCATACCTACTTTGTGATCGTTGAACCACCAAGCAGAACCCTGCTGGATTTTACCTACAGCTGATGAATCCTGGAAACATCCAAGGATAGTTCCAATAGAAGCGTTGTCGTTAGGATTTAAGCTGTAAAGAATAGTTTTTGGTAATTCATCTGTTGAGTTAAGGGCATTTAAGAAATCAGCCATTTCAGCAGATGGAGCAAAGTTATTAATACAGTCATATCCTGTATCTGGTCCTAACTGATTATATCTGAATACGTTGTTATCACGTTTACATCCATAGTGAAGCTGCATAGCCATATCACGTTTGTGGTATTCACGTCCCATAGCTAACATAAATGCAGTTTTGAATTTTAATTCTTCTTCTCTGGTAACTGTTTCACCGGCAGCACGTTTTGCAAAGATTGCTTCAATTTCAGCATCTGTAGCTGGGTAATACATTACATATTCTAAAGCATGGTCAGTTGCACGACATCCCATAGAAGCAAAGAAGTCAAGACGGTTAACTAATGCATCTTTTAATGTAGCAAAGCTATTAACCTTAATTCCGCTTACATCACTTAATTTAGCAAGATAATCTAAGTAATCAGGTTTTTCAATGTTCATAGCTTTGTCTGGACGCCAAGCTGGTAATACTTGAACATCAAAGCTATCATCTTCAGCGATAACTTTGTGCCATTCAAGTGAATCGATTGGGTCATCTGTTGTACAGATTAATGTTACACCAGACTGTTTGATTAAGTTACGAACAGTCATTGAATCTTCCTGTAATTTTGCATTACAGATATTCCATACTTCTTCAGCAGTTTCGCCACTTAAGTGACCTGTGTAACCAAAGTATCTTTGAAGTTCAAGATGGCTCCAGTGATATAATGGGTTACCAATAGCTTTTTCAAGTGTTTCAGCCCATTTCTGGAATTTTTCTCTATCAGAAGCTCCACCAGTGATATAGAATTCATCTACACCGTTTGAACGCATCTGACGCCATTTATAATGGTCTCCACCAAGCCAAACCTGAGTAATATTTTCGAATTTTCTATCTTCTGCAATTTCCTTTGGATTGATGTGACAGTGATAGTCTAAGACAGGTGTTTTTTCTGCATGTTCATGATACAAAATTTTTGCAGTATCATTTGATAATAAAAAGTCTTTGTCCATAAATGGTTTCATAAGTAATAATCCTCCTTTAAAATCGTGTGGTTCCACGTTTTACAATGTTTGCTGAGAAAATCATCTTAGCAGGAACACTGGAACCTGAAAGAACTTGCATTAATGAAGAAACTGAGTTAACACAGGCACTTTCTACTTTGTTATCTATAGAAGTAAGCTCTGGTTCACAACATTCTGACATTATGGAATTATTGTAACCTACAATGCTTAAATCATTCGGAACTGATAAATTGAAGGCTCTGGCATATTTGATGGCACTAACTGCCAGACTATCATCAGATGTGATAATAGCATCAAAGTGCAGACCTTTATTTTTTAAATCAATAAGAAAATCTTTTGTCTGGTGAATTGAACCAGAAAACTGTTGCATATACTCGTCCCTGATTGGTAAATCTTTCGCAACGTGTCCTGCTTTAAAACCTTCTAATTTACGGATGCCACTGTAAGACAATGAATGATATAAATATAAAATATCCTTACATCCTGAATCAACCAGATACGTTACTGCATCAGACACAGCCTGTGTATCATCACATAACGTACAATATATGTTAGGTGCATCTAAAAAACCATTCATTAAAATGATTGGAATATTAGTAGCAGCATCAATAATATATTGATTTTGTTTTGGATTTGGTTCTACAAAACTGGAACCAATAAGTATTACGGCATCAACACGTTTAGACTGTAATAACTTAAGATATTTTTGTTTAGTTTGTAATTGATAGCCTGTGCAACAAAGAATGGAATCATAGCCTTGTTGACGTAATTCACGCTCCAGATAGTAAATAGCATCTGCAAGGTATGGGTCAGAAGAGTCCGGACACATAATGCCAATGGTTTGCATTGTGTTAAGACCCAGCCCTCTGGCAAAAGCGTTAGGAGTGTAACCAATCTCATCAATAACTTTCAATACTTTTTCCTTTGTTTTAGGGCTTACATTTTGGCTGCCGTTAAGAACTCGCGATACTGTTGCGATAGAAACGCCAGCTGCCTTTGATACGTCGTATATATTCATTTTAACTTCCCTTTTACAAAATAGTTTATACTTTTGCTACAAAAAATAAAATTACCGAAAAAAATTTTAAGACTCGATTATAAGTCTTACATGCCGAACTAGTATAAGTGCAAATTTGCATTCTACTGTTCTAATTCGTAAAATAATAAGCTTGTGAAACAACATCCTGTAAGGAAAAAAGCATTTTCCTAAAAAGCAATAGTAAATTTTACACAAAGCTTATTGATAAAACTAAGCGTTTGCAAGAAAAGTTGTAAATACTTACAAACAACATAAATTAATTATACAATGGTACCTTTAAAAATTCAAGCATACAAAGTAAATATTTAAAAAAAACACCAAATACCAAGGGATTCGAAAAAATGCGAAAACATAAAATAAACAGCACGTCTATAATGGGAAATTAAAATGATAAAAGAAATATTTTACATATTGACTTAAATGATAAAGAGATGTACAATTATCAATGTAAGTATTTACAAAAGAGATACAAATTGTTTTGCAAATACCTAGATATGAAACAAATGAATTTAACCAAAAAGTTACGATATAAAGAGCCTTTTTGGTTATAATAAATAGCAGGGCAAAAGGAATAATTGCTTTGACATTATTATGAGGTGAAGAAATGGAATTAATTAGTAAAAAGATTACAAACGCTGTAGACAGACCAGTTAAAGTTCTCCAGTTTGGTGAAGGAAACTTCTTAAGAGCTTTCGTAGATTACATTTTTGATGTGACTAATGAAAAGACAGATTTTAACGGTGGTATTGTTATTGTTAAACCAATCGAATTTGGTTCATTAGAAAGATTTCATAATCAGGAATGCCAGTACACTCTTCAGTTAAGAGGTTTTGAAAATGGACAGCCTAAGAAGGTTACTCGTCAGATTACATCTGTAGTAGATGCAGTAGCTGCAAAAGAAGATTACGAGAAATTTATGGAATATGGATGTTGTGAAACTTTAAGATTCGTTGTTTCTAATACTACAGAGGCTGGTATCGTATTTGACGAAAATGACAAATATGATTTATGTCCACCTAACACATATCCAGGTAAATTAACAAAACTTTTACATAAGAGATTTGAAAAATATAACGGAGCAGCAGATAAAGGTTTAATTATTATTCCATGTGAACTTATCGCTGACAATGGTATTGAATTAAAGAAATGTATTATGCAGTTCATCGAACTTTGGGGCTTAGGTGAAGAATTCAAGAACTGGGTAGATACAGCTTGTTCATTCTGTCCAACATTAGTAGATAGAATCGTTCCAGGATACCCAAGAGATGAAGCAGAAGAATTATGTAAAGAGTTCGGTTACAAAGATGAGTTAATCGTTACAGCTGAAACATTTGGTTTATGGGTTGTAGAAAGTGATTCTAACCTTGAACTTGATCAGTTAAGAAAAGAACTTCCATTTGAAGAAGCAGGACTTAATGTTGTATTTACTAAGGATCATCATCCATACAAAGAAAGAAAGGTAAGAATCCTTAATGGTTCTCATACTTCATTCGTTCTTGCTGCATACCTTGCAGGTAAAGATATTGTTAAAGAATCTATGGATGATGCTGTTATCCGTAAATATATGGAAGAAACATTATTCGATGAAGTTATTCCTACATTATCATTATCAGAAGAAGATTGTAAAGAATTTGCTAATGCTGTAGTTGAAAGATTCCAGAATCCATTCATTAGACATCAGTTATTAGATATTTCACTTAACTCAGTATCTAAATGGGAAGCACGCTGTATGCCTTCATTCTTAGGATATGTTAAGAAATTCAATAAATTACCAAAATATTTAACATTCTCTATGGCAGCTTTAATGAGCTTCTACTCTACTCAGGAAGAAGGAGAAGTTAATGGTGGAAGATGTCTTGTTGGTGATAGAAATGGTGAAAAATATAACATCAGAGATGATCAGTTTGTATTAGATTTCTTCAAAGAAAACTCTGCAAAATCACCAGAAGAATTTGCAAAAGCATACCTTAGCAATACTAAATTCTTCGGAGGAGAAGACTTATCTAAGGTTGATGGTTTAGTAGATGCTATCGCTGCTTATATCGCTGATATCAGAACTAGAGGTATGAGAGCAGTAGTTGAAGATTTAGTAAAATAATATAATCTTATTGGCTGGTATTGAAGCTGATTTAAGATATAAGGGCTATTGTATTATGATAACTGGAAGAGAAAATGTAATTGAAATATGTGACTAATCGCAGTATTTGATTGCATTTTCTTTTCTGGTATATAAGACTCATAAGGAAGTCTTGAAATAAAATTATTCACAATAATGTATTAATACGGAGGAAATTATGCAGGATATTATTAAGATTAATAGTAATGATAATGTTGCTGTTGCATTAAAACCAATTGCAAAAGGAACAACAGTAGACGTAGCAGGAACTAATGTTACAACTATTGAAGATATTCCACAGGGACACAAGTTTGCTATCAAACCAGTTAAAAAAGGTGATGATGTAATCAAATATGGTTTTAGAATCGGATATGCTCAGGCAGATGTAGAAGTTGGTGGATGGATACATACACACAACTTAAAAACAGCTCTCGGTGAATTGTTAGAATACACATATGAACCAACAGGTATTGATGTAGAAAAAGATGAAGAAGCAGCATATTTTGAAGGCTATATGAGAGAAAATGGCAAGGTTGGTGTTCGTAATGAAGTATGGATTATACCAACAGTAGGTTGTGTTAATTCAATTGCTCGTGCTATTGAAGCAACTGCCAGAATGTCTAAACCAGAAGGAGTAGAAGAAGTAGTAGCATTCCCACATCCATATGGTTGTTCGCAGACTACAGAAGATCAGGAAAATACAAGAAAAGTATTAGCTGATTTAATTAATCATCCAAATGCTGGTGCTGTATTAGTATTAGGTCTTGGTTGTGAAAATAGCCGTATTGAAGTATTAAAAGACTATATCGGTGAAGTTAACCCAGACAGAGTTAAATTCTTACAGGTTCAGGATGTAGAAGATGAGCAGGAAGTTGCTGCTGAAATCATGGAAGAATTAATGAGCTATGCAGCTAATTTCAAAAGAGAAAAGATTAATGCAAAAGAACTTATCATTGGTATGAAATGTGGTGGTTCTGATGGATTATCTGGTATCACAGCTAACCCAACAGTTGGCGCATTTTCTGATATTTTAGTAGCTAAGGGTGGAACAACTATCCTTACAGAAGTACCAGAAATGTTTGGTGCTGAAACATTATTAATGAACCGTTGTGAAAATGAAGAATTATTCAATAAGACAGTGTCTCTTATTAATGATTTTAAAAACTATTTCATTAAAAATGGTCAGGAAATATATGAAAATCCATCACCAGGGAATAAAGATGGTGGTATCACTACATTAGAAGATAAATCACTGGGATGTACTCAAAAATCTGGTAATGCATTAGTTAGAGGTGTGTTAGAATATGCAGAACCAGTTAGCACAAAAGGTCTTAATCTTTTAAGTGCACCTGGAAATGATTTGGTAGCTTCTACAGCATTGGCTGCATCAGGAGCCCATATCGTTCTCTTTACAACAGGTAGAGGAACACCATTTGCATCACCAGTTCCTACAGTAAAAATTTCTAGTAATTCAAAACTTGCAGGAAAGAAATCTAATTGGATTGATTTCAATGCCGGTCAGTTAGTAGAAGATAAAGATTTGGAACAGATGGGTAAAGAATTATTTGATTATGTATTAGAAGTAGCTTCTGGTAAGAAAGTAAAAGCCGAAGAAGCTGGATTCCACGATATGGCTATTTTTAAACAAGGTGTAACATTATAAGATTAGGGTTTTTGAATAAATAGAATTTTCATTTCCAACACACACTTGTTATTGTGGAATTAATTTAAGTCGAATCAGAATAATGCATTCAGAACACGCTTGCGCTTAATCTCGCTTACTCACGTTACTAAGATTCTTGCTACACTTAAGTTTGCAAGAATCAAGTAACGAGTAGCTCGCATAGTTCTTCATCACATTGATTCTGATTCTTTTAAATTAATGATAATATTATATGTTGTTGTGCCTATGTTAGAAAAGAAAAGTCTTTTTTAATATATTCCCTGCTTACCATCTCCATATTCATTCTAAATATTTTTGTGCATACTAAAATAGAATTTTCATATTCCATAACAGACTGTCATACATACGTCAGTACTTAATAAGCACTTGTGCGAATTTAGTACTGCTACGTATGTATCAAGCGCAAGCGTGTCTGTATTGGAAATGAAAATTCCTTATTAATATCACAAAAAATTTACCCAACAAACTTTAATTTATTTATTCCTTCAATCAGTATATAAATTAAATAATTAGGTAAAAATATTGATACAGACATTTTGAATGTCTGTATCAATTTTTTATGAGGTGATTATTTAATGAAAAAGAAGAAAGTAGCTTTAGGCAAAAAAGCAACTACAACAATGGCAGTTCTATTTGCGGCAGCAGTTTTGGGGATAGGTGGAATAGCCATAAATAGCATTGATAATACAACAGATGAAGAATTATTAGATTTAAATGAAGAAAAAGAAAATACAGAAATTGCTAAGAATGATGTAAATGAAAACAGTAATTCTTCAGATAATCTTATCCAGGAATATGATAGTGAATTCGGGATGGATAATGTAATGGATGCAACGGATGAATATATTGAGGAAGCGAAAAATCCAAACTCCGAGAATGATATTTCAAGTGATGAAAATACAGAAGTAGCAGATAGTAGTGCCGAACCGGAAGATACTACAGAAGTGGCAGCAAATGACGGGGAAAATAATGAGACAAGTGGCAACTCTGATGGCGAATCAAGTGGTAATAATGAAGAACCGGAATTAGCACAGGCATCTTCAAGTGCAATATCTTCAAATCTTGATTTTAACGAAGAATCTACATTGTTATGGCCTGTTGATGGCAATGTATTGTTAAACTATAATATGGACTCTACAGTTTATTTTGCCACATTGGAACAATATAAATATAATCCGGCAATAATTATCCAAGGTGATGTAGGTTCATTAGTAAGTGCAGCAGCCAAAGGTGTTGTGGAAGAAATCTATGAAGATTCTGAAACAGGAACTACAGTTGTAATGAATTTAGGTAATAATTATAAAGCAACTTATGGACAACTTCAAAATCTACAAATAAATATTGGGTCAGCAGTAGAAAAAGGTGATATAATAGGTGAAGTAAGCGAACCAACAAAGTATTATAGTGTTGAAGGCAGTAATTTGTATTTTAAGTTGGAAAAGGATTCAGAAAGTAAAGACCCATTAAACTATTTGGAATAGCACTATTTAAAAAATGTAGAATATACTAAGATATAAAGTCAATTCACATTTATGAGAGTAACGATGTAAATGTGAACCAAAAAGAGGATTGCATAAATGTCGTGACAAACTGGTAAACTTGCATAGAGAGTTTGCAATATAAGGGTTACATATCTAAAAATATGCAGCCGGATTTTCACTAGTAGCTTTTATGTAAATTTCTCGAATGTGAATATGACTGATGTACAATATTTACCGGACTGCTTTAGATAGAATAGGGAGAGCTTAGGCTCTCCTTTTATGACTTTATCCGATAGCTGAATGCGAAAACTAATTAATTTGACAGGTGAGACTATGAATTATACATATATTGTAAGGTGCAGTGATGACACATTGTACACAGGATGGACTAATGATTTGGAAAAGAGAATAAAGGCTCATAACGATAAAAAAGGTGCTAAATATACAAAGACAAGAACTCCAGTCGAATTAGTGTATTATGAGGAATTTGAAACCAAAGAAGAGGCTATGAGTCGGGAGTATGCTATTAAACATTTAAGTAGAAAAGCAAAGGAAGAGTTAATAAAAACAGGAAAAGCAGAATAAAGACTAAAAAAGGTCCACGGGACTTTTTTGTGGTATGCTTGGCAACTGAAAAAAGAAACCGTATAAGAAAATTCTTATGCGGTTTCTTTTTGTCGCAATAAGGAGAATAATTGGTATGCTATATTCTCCAAGACTTTGATGATAACTTGTGAAATTTGTAAAGTACGTATCATATAGTTGTTAATATATTGAACCAGTGCATTTATTTGATGAGTGGCATCTGTGCAATAAACTGATACATTAACACAAAATGGCAAAAGCTACCGCCCATAACGAACAAATGAAATATCTCATGAGAACCGAAGTTTTTGTGTTTGGAATTGAAAACAGGAAGCTTTAATGCATATATAACCCCACCAATGGTATAAATAATACCGCCGGCTAACAACCAGGTAAACGCTTCTTTTGAGAGTGCATTAATCAGTGGAGTAAATACCAAAACACATAACCAACCCATTACAATATATAGCACAGATGAAAACCATTTAGGACAATTAACCCAAAAGGCTTTTATTATAATTCCAATGAGAGCAACACTCCATATTAGAATAAATAAAAACATACCCGTTTTACCACCCAAAACAATAAGGCAAATAGGTGTATAAGAGCCTGCGATTAGTACTGAAATCATCATATGGTCGATTTTTTTCAAAAGTTTGTTAGTACGCTCGGATAAATCCAAGGTATGATAAATAGTGCTGGCTGCATATAATAAAATCATACTTACTATAAAAATGCTAAGTGAAAAAATATGCACTTTATCAGGTTGGTTAGCAGCCTTGATTAATAGTGGTGTAGCGGCAAAGACTGACATTACCATTCCAATAAAATGTGTGATAGCACTGCCTGGATCACGTAATTTGAATTTCATAATATCCCCTCCATAAATGTTAATAACAAAGAATGTGCAAAGCACATTCTCGCGCCGAGCGCGGTCGTTTACGACATT
>CAYOMP010000018.1:0-33047 GCA_964405075.1 uncultured Lachnospiraceae bacterium | reverse complement strand
CCTTATGCTGTCTGTTCACCAATGACATTTTGTTGGTATTTTGTGACATATTGTCATCCTCCGTAAACTTGAATTTCACTTCAAAAAACAATATCTCAGTATACTCAACATAATTTTTTACTTGCCTTTTTAGCAACACTATATCATTTAAAAA
This sequence comes from uncultured Lachnospiraceae bacterium, assembly GCA_964405075.1. Classification (GTDB taxonomy): domain Bacteria; phylum Bacillota; class Clostridia; order Lachnospirales; family Lachnospiraceae; genus CAYOMP01. The sequence goes on along the minus strand of CAYOMP010000018.1, from coordinate 32,893 downwards.
TGTATCCTTCGAAACCTTATCATTGGAAATTTTGAAAGATTAGTCCTTAGATAGATTATAGAATAGTAAATTAGATTTGGCAATTATTGATTAAACGCTTTTAATTATTTCTACTTTGATATGTTTTTTAGAAATGTAGTTTAATTATTAAGTATAATTTGGTTGCTGTCAAGTGCATTATATTTTAAAAAATTTGTTATCAAGTATTACTCTCCCTCACTTGATAACAAATTTTTAAACAACTACTAATCTAATACTTGTTTTCTTTTTAGTAACTCGTACTTCAATTCTGCTAATTTCCAATCTGTTTCGTTATCTATATCCTGAACTTCTAATTCATCTACTATTATCGGTACTGTTTTTTCCATAATTAGATTTTTTGTTTCAACAAATCTTTCTGTTCGCAAAAAATAATACTGTCCACAATCATGATACCATTTTTCCAAGTCCTGTGAACGAACCAATCTGTTTTCAGGCCATTTAAACTCTGCAAAACCATCTTCTATAACAAAACAACGCTGTGGCGGAAAAGAAAAAGATACAATAGGCAAAACAGTATCAGCATTAGTACTCTCAATTTTTTCATAACTATCAACTAGTTTCTTTGCCGTAATAAATGGTGCAGTCGGATAAATACAACACACGTAGTCAAACGTCTTTCCCATTTCTTTATATTTATCTATAACCTCTAAAATAACCTCATGAGTCATTGCCATATCACCAGCTGTTTTATCAGAACGCATAAAAGGAACTTGTGCCCCAATTTTTTCAGCAATAGCTTTAATTTCCTCATCTTCAGTAGATACCATTACCTCTTCAAAAATACCACTCTTTAAAGCAGCTTCAATGGAATACTGAATAATAGGTTTTCCGCAAAACTCTTTTATATTTTTTCTAGGTATTCTTTTACTGCCACCTCTTGCTGTAATAACTGCTAAACATTTTTTTCCCATATTCTTTTCCTCCCGTCTATCTCAACTCATCTAAGTTATTTGCTACTTTATGGAATGTTTCAACCACATCATCTAGATCTTTTTTAGTCATAAACGGCCTCATCATTTCATGAAAGATTGTTTCTGAATCACACATTTTTTCACATGTAGGGCATAAACCCTTTCCATATGAAACACTATCAGAAAATGGAAAACTTGTATTCCCATATGCAACCTTTTGCTGGAATATCGGAAGAAAATAAAGTGGTTTAGCATAACCTAAACCGATCTTAACACCTTCAGCCTCTCTCAATTCAATTGGCATTAATTCAGCTTGTAACGCTTTTACAAATTTTTCTCGACTAACCCCAGTCATTTCCTCTTTGTATTTAATAGCATGAATATAATATGAATGTTCACATCTTTCTCTAACCTTAGGCATCTGCAAAAAATCAATATCCTTTAGATTTTCTTCAAGATATGCTACATTTTTCCTTCTTTCATCTACTAACCATTTTAACTTCTTTAACTGCTCTCTTGTAATTGCAGCTTCAATTTCCGTCATTCTAAAATTGAAACCAAGCATATTGTTAAGATTGGTAACACCCTTATTTTCAACTACCGCTTCTGCATGATTACGAATAAGTCTTAATCTTTCAGCCAATTCATCATTATCAGTTACAAGGATTCCACCTTCTCCACAATGAATATGCTTATGATAGTTTAATGAAAATACACCAATATCTCCTAATGTTCCTGCATATTTTCCATCATATGTAGCCAAAGGACCCTGAGCATTATCTTCAATTACATATAAGTTATGCTTTTTTGCAATCGCATTTATTTTTTCCATATTATATGGCTGACCTAATATATCAACAACAATGATTGCTTTTGTCTTGTCTGTAATTTTTCTCTCAACATCTTCTGGATCAAGACAATAGTAATCATATTCCAAATCAGCAAATACAGGAACAGCATTATATACTAATGGTGCTGTTGCCGATACACACATACTATATGGTGATACAATGACCTCATCTCCCGGTTTTAAACCTATAGCACCCATTGCACAATGTAGTGCTGAACTTGCTGAATTAACAGAAATCGCATGCTTAACTCCGTAATATGCAGCCCACTCCTTTTCCATTTGTTGAACCTGAGGTCCCCCATAGAAATCATCAGCCCAACAGCCTAAATATTTAGATAATATACCCGAACGTAAAACTTCAGTTACAGCCTTTTCTTCTTCCTCTCCAATTACCCTGTAAGCAGGGAATAATGTTTCTCTAACCTTTTTTCCACCATTTATTGCTAATACGCTCATTTATTTACATCCTCCTTAATACTTCTGATTATATTGTCTGATGCATTATCTATATATTCAAAATCTATACTATCCAATGTATCAAGAACTCCTATTTTTAGTTTTTTTTCAAACTCTTCCTGTCTTTTACAGCTCTTACACATTCCAAGTCTGTCCAACACAAAGGGATTTTCTCTTTTTAAACCCATCATCATACTGATTACTGCTTTTTTACAAATTATTGCTTCAAGTAATAACATAGATGACATTCCACATACTACTTTAACGCTTTGCAAAATTGAATACTTATTATTGCTTGTATCTATCAAAACCTCAATTTCTCTTGATGAAAATTCTTCTTTAAAATCATTCCAATTTTCTACATTCTCACGCGGATGCGGCTTTACAATAACTCTAAACCTTTTATCTGTTTTCTCCACAATGTTCTTTAATGCTTTAATTAAACTCCTAAACATAGATTTTTCATTAAATCCCCAATATTCCCGATTATCCAATCCATCATCATAATCCTGCGAAATAGGTTCTGATACAAAAAGAATGTTAACTTTTTCATCATTATACAAAGCATCTTTACTTTCGTAATCTTGACTTATTACTTCAAAATGTGGTTGTCCTGACACAACAATTTTCTCTTCTTCAATACCATCACTAATAAGCATATTTTTAGCTAGCATATCCATTACAAAAATTTTATATGGCAAAAACTCATGATTTTTATCATCTTCATACTTGTCACATTCTTTGTAATTATATTTTGAAAATCTTATCCCCATATTCATCCACTGATCCATAATTGCATAAGACTTTACACTAAAATTAGTTGATACCTTCCATAAATATCTCTCTGTATAATCATCAAGACTTGTCCCTGTAATAACCATGTCAAACTTATGTTTTTTTACAAACTTTTCAATCTCTTCTAGGCTTATCTCTTTACATTCCGACATAATATCTTTACATGGAATTTTCTCATTAGCAAACCATCCAATAGCTACATCCTTGCCATATACAACAACTTCGTATTCCTTTTTTAATTTACTATATAAAGGAATCAAAGTATTTGCACCACCCGGATCTCTTGCAAAAAGCAAAACCTTTTCCATAAGCTAGTTCCCCCTTATTTCATCACAAATTCTCAAAACATTTATGCCGTCTTCAATTGTACAAAAAAGTTCCCCTCCATAGTTCATATAGCTCTCAATATTATTAACTAACCCCTTCATAGCATAGCTATAGTCAATAATCTCTTCTCTATCATATACATAATTATAATAGCCCTTAAAAGATTCTGATTCTTTTATTAAATATGTTTCAATCTTGGTTCCACCATTCAAAATTCTTACCCTTGCTTTTTCAAAAAACAACTCTATCTCAAAAATAGTTGCAACTCTACAATCAATTGCAATCATATTAAATATTCCTTTTTTTAATTTGAAGCTAACATCAACACTCTTGTCATCTTCAAAAAAATCTTCTATGTCAAATCTTTTTTTTCCTATATCTGTAACATCGCCAATAAGAAAACTGAGTATATCTATCATATGTGAGCCATTATGTAATAAACCTTTTCCATAATAGCCAACACCTTTGACAAATTCTCCATATTCCTTTATCTGTTCTTTTAACTCACGAAATTCTCTCAAATACCTTCTACTATAATTTAAAGCTACTGTTTTTTTTCTGTATTTATCTTCAATAATTTTTGCCTGTTCAACATTTTCAACTAAAGGTTTTTCTGTAACCACTAATTCTACCGGATATTTTGATATTTCCATCAAAATATCAAAATGATATTTATCTGGAACACAGCAGCACACAATATCAACATCTCTCATAGCCTCATCCAAGCTGTTATAGGCATTACAATTCCACAATTTTGCAGCCTCACAGGCACAATCATAATTCACATCATAAAAACCCTTTAACTCAAAGGAATTATTTCCATAAAACCCATGGGCAAAGGTTAATACTTCTTCACTATTAGGGGCATCAAAAAATGCCCCTATCTTTCCTGCACCTATTATTAATACTTTAAATACCTTTTTATCCATTTCTTACTCTTCAAAATCCGTTCCTACTTCAAATTTAGGAATCCATTTTCCATTGCTATCTTTTTCGAAAAGCTGAGTATTTACATAACTATCAACAACTTCCCAGAATTTTTCTTTTGTAATAGATAAATATTTACATGCAGCATCTATGTAATGTTCTCCACATTTTCCATCATATTCTTTCACATTCCAAATAGCATCTTCTCTTGTCAAACGACCTTCTCTGATATCATAGCAAGCTTCATCCGTTGCAAAACCAAAACCAAATTTCAAATATTTTATCATCTGATTTACAATAACTAAATCTCCATCTAAGGCTGTATATCTACGATATCTACCAATATCATGCAAGTCTTCTGTTGTCCTTCCCATAAGCCCCCTTGCAATAGAGAAATCTGCATTTGCAACCTGCGACCACTCCTTTGCATAATACTGTAAAAATATTGCCTTAATTCCTTTTTGTTTCATTAATTCAACATCTGGCATACAATAAAAATACATTTCATCCATAGAAATATTATCTTCACCTTCTATCAATTCCGCAACATTTCCACCTTTTAATGTATCTAACTGTACTACACTATATGCATTGCCTGATGTTTCCTGATTTTTAGCAGTTCCAAGTGTTAGAGCTGCATTTTCTCCCTGAATAATCAATGGAATATTAAACTTTTCTGCCATAATATACGCAGATGCCCATAAACTGTATTCAGAAGCAGCAACAATGTTTCCTCTTTCCAAAAATGTCTTTCTCGCTAATTGTTTTGCAATATTGGGATCTGTACGAATTGATATAATATCAAATCCCAGTCTATTTAAATTATCAATATTTTTCTGACCAATCTCAGTAATCTCATCTGGCGCACTATTTACTAACAAAGGATGAAGCCCTAATTTTTCCTTTGCATAAACAGCCTGAAATGTACTATCTTTTCCACCACTTACACCAATAACACAGTCATAACTAACTCCACGTTTTTTACTTTCTTCTTTTGCTTCATTAGCAATCTGCATTAATTCCTCTTCTCTAGCTTTCCAATCAACATACTGTTTCTTCTCTTCATAACGGCATGCATAACAAACCTGTTCTTCATCAAAAACAATTCCTGGTCTGGTATTTGGTTGTAAACATTTCTTACAGTATTTCATATGTACTACTCCTCTTTTAATATTTCCATTCTTTAGCTAATAAACCATATTCATATATGTCATAATACTTTCCATTTTTATACATTGCTTCTCGTCTAACACCTTCTTTAGTAAAGCCAAGCTTCTCCCCAACTTTTTGCATTCCAATGTTTTCAGAAGATGTGCCAAAGTAAATTCTAGTTAGTCCCAATTGCATAAAGCCATGGTTTATCAATAGCTCTGCCGCTTCCATTGCTATTCCTTTTCCCCAATACTCTCTTTCACCTAATATGAACGCTACTTCGGCACATCTATTAATTAGGTCAATTGCCTGTAACGAAATATTACCTATATGTTTCTTTTCTGGTAAATAATCAATTGCACAAACAATAGCATTTCTATTATTTCTTAGAGATTCAACATAAGATTGTAGTTCTTCTCTTGTTGTTATGTATCTATGGTGTGAGTTAAATTCACATACTTTAGAATCGTTCAACCAATTTTGATATCCACCGTCTATATCTCGTATCTCTAATGCTCTTAAACCTATTCTTTTATTTTCAAGAAAATACATATAATCATCCTCTTATTTATTGAATTCCATTTTCTTAATTAATCCTTTTAATTCTTCAACAGATAACCATTCTGTATTTTTTCCAGAGCTATATTCAAAGCCCTCTCCCACAGGTTTACCCCCTTCAATAATGTGTTTATTCCACCATTCAAAATGAGGATATATAATAAAATGTTTTTCATATTCATATGTAGTCATGGAATCTTCCTTAGTTACCATAACTTCATGAAGTTTTTCACCCTCTCTAATTCCTACTTCTGGCATTTCACATCCCGGTAATATTGCCTGCGCCAAATCTGTAATCTTAAATGAAGGAATCTTTGAGATAAATGTTTCTCCACCTTTGGCTTCTTCCAATGCCTTAATAACTAATTCAACACCCTGTTCTAAGCTAATCCAAAATCTAGTCATTCTATAATCTGTTATAGGAAGCTCTTTGCCACCATTCTCAACTATCTTCTTGAAAAATGGTATTACTGAACCTCTACTGCCAGCCACGTTGCCATATCTGACAACAGAAAAAGATAAATCTCTGTCTCCAACATATGCATTAGCTGCAATAAATAATTTATCAGATACTAACTTTGTACCACCATATAAGTTAACTGGATTAACAGCTTTATCAGTAGATAAAGCAACTACCTTTTTCACACTTGGTGTATCAAGAACTGCATCTACAATATTCATTGCACCATTAATATTTGTTTTAACAGCTTCAATTGGATTGTATTCACATGCAGGAACCTGTTTTAACGCAGCTGCATGAATAACATAATCCACTCCATTAAGAGCTCTTTTAAACCTATCCTTATCTCTAATATCTCCTATAAAAAACCTAAGAATCTCCTTCTTATCTCTATACTTATTAGCCATATTAAACTGTTTAAACTCGTCTCTAGAATAAATAATTATTTTCTTTGGTTTGTAATGTTCTAATACATAGTCAACAAACTGATTACCAAAAGAACCTGTTCCACCTGTTATTAAAATTGTTTTATTGTTAAGCATCGTTTACCTTACCTCCCTATTTATTAATATATCCAGTTCTTTATTCATTCTATCTATAGGATTTGCCTCATATAAGCTTTTTCTACTTTGTTTGTTACACGATTTTATTTTTTCCATAAACATTTCAGCACTGTCTACTTTTTCTGCCGAACCATTTTTACACAAATATTCAGAAGATATACTATTTGCGCATTTAGTATATATGTAAATATTATTATCCAATTCTACCGCTTCACTTAATGCAGTACTTACACTTCCTATAATATAGCTTGCACTATATAAATATTGGTATATATCACTGTTCCCTTCCAAACCAACTACTTTTACTTTACTTTCTACTAATATAGGATACTTAGTCCTCCAATTTCTTTCTCCAGGATGTAATTTAAACATTACAATATATTCATCACTAGCCATTTCTGCTATCTCTACTGCAAGTATATCCAAGCCTTCTTTTGAAAAATCTGAAATTACAAGAATTAATTTTTTTTCTGTTATTTTATCCAACTTTTCTATATTTTCTATTCTCCAATTATGATAACCGCTTCCTATTGATTTCAAATTTTCATCCTTAATTGGCAACCTGTATGTATCAAATGAGCTTCTACCATAAAACCATATATAATCTGCATAACTCTTCAAATTATGTTTTTTTCCATAATATTCTTCTAAACAGCAGGCATCCGTAAAACCATGCAAGTACTCCACCGTTATAATTCCCATTTCTTTTGCCACTTCTATCAAATATCTTTTAGTCTGCTCTGCTGCTGAAACAACTACAATTACTTTAGGTCTTATTTGTCTTAGTAACACTTTATAATAATTTTTATGAACTTTTCTATTTTGGATTACCGAATATATATTATCCTTTATATATTTTCTTTCTAAAAAATCAAGTTCAATACTAAAATCTCTTTCTAATAATCGAATTAACTTATCACATTTACTATTTATGTATTTATTCTCATTTTTTTTGTAGGCGAAGTTATCTGGATTATATCTTATAATATTCCTAGTTAAAAATTTACTAATATCATCAGATGTTTCTCTTTCCAATACATAGTAACTATATTCACAATATTCAAGCATTTTATCTATAAATCTTGAAACATACATCCCATCAATTTCAACCCTCGAAGGAGTATTAACTACAAGCACATCCTTATGCTTTAATATTTTCTTTGGTATTTCATTAACTGTACCTATGAATTTTGGAGCATTGTTCTCTTTTATATAACTGTAAAAATATTTTTCTTCACTTCCTTTTAACTTACGCAATACAATAGATAATATTCCAAATCTAACATACTCCCATATTGCAAAATCATATATCTTCCATGAGAACATATTTCTTTTTTCTTCCCAACGAACCAAAACATCCATATATTCATATTCAGTCATTTTACTTCACCACCTCGTTTTACAAATCACTAACATTCAAATACTACATCATCTAGGGAAACTAATCTTCCTTTAATAACACCTGATATCTCCTTTTCTATATCTTTAAATGCAAATGTTGCTGTTACAACTACTGCATCAACTTCTGGTAAATCCTGCTCTAAATCATAAACTTCCAACTCGGAATACGTACTTGCAGCATTCTTATCTATCGCATATTTTACGTCTATACTAGTTTCTTTTAGCTCATCATATAATCTGTTTCCCATTTCTCCCATACCGTATATAGCTATACTTTTATATCCTTTATCTACGAAAAACTTCTCTAATGATTTTCCTTCCTGTTTCAAAATAAGCCACTGATTAAGCATATTATAATATCCTTTAAATTTGTCTATTTTTCCTTGTTTTTCGTCAACTGCTTTATTATTAAAATATGTTATTCCTACAGCTCCTGCAACTCCACCAATCATCAATGATAAAACTGATACCATTCCTTTTTTCATAATTATTTTCCACCTTTCTTTACTTATATCCACGTACCAAGCCTCTTACTAATTTATGTACTCTTTCTTGATATACAACTCCTTCTTCACTATAAAAGTAACACATATAGCCTTCAGAAGTCTTTACTTTTAAACCACTCTTTTCCATAATATCCTTAATCTTTAATTCATCATCTTCATTATGATAACAGCAAATATTCAACTTAATATTTTCCTGCTTCAATGTTTCTACTGCCCCATTTAAAGCTAAAACCTCAAAACCCTCTATATCCATTTTTATATAATCTATTTTTTCACCCTTTACTATTTCATCAATTGTTATACTATTATTATCACACACATCCGATAACAATTTGTCTACAATAACTACTTTATCTGCATATTCCTTAAAGGTACATTTAATTGCTTCAATCCACTCCTCATCACATTCTATCAAATAGATTTTTTTAACTTTATCAATAACACTCAATGCAAAATTTCCTTCAGCTACTCCCGCATCAATTACTATTGAATCTTCTTTAACTTCATATCCTTCAACAAAATATCTATGTGGAGACTTTTCATCTTGCTCCATACATATTCCTCTATAATACTTTTTAACCTTCTCCTCTGTATCAAGAGAAGCTTTCATATACATCTTTTTACCATTTTCCCAAACAAACCACATCTTTGCATTATCATCATATTCACACATAACTTCCATACAATTGTATTTTTCTACAAACTCATAATTGAAAGCTTGTAAACTATGTACTTTCAAATAAGATATTATTTCTCTCATTTCCTCATCTGTTTCATCTTTATAATATTCTAAAACAGCATCCTTCATAAAAAACAAACTATCCTCTGCTTTGCTTATGTCATAGCCTTCACTTACCAATTGCCTTCTAACTGCTGCCATACCTTTTTCGCCAAGACACAAAACCACTCTTTCAAATTTGCATTTATCAAGAATTTCCTTTCCATATATTTCAATACCTTCAAATTTTGTTCCTTGAATCTGTTGATTGTTATCTATTATTCCAATTATTTCAAATTTATTTTTATCTACACTCTTTAATACACTTCGTGTTCTTTCTCCGGCTCCCCATAGTAATATTCTTTCTTTATCCACCTTAAATCCTACTCTCCCTTCTGTTCAATATTAGAACTTCAATCTATCTTCTATATCAAATATTTTATATACAATCTTTTTATACAAAGAATATGTATCTTTTAAACTAGCCTTTAATATTACTATTTTTAACAGATTTGTCATCTTACCCTTTGATAATATATCTATCATCTCCAAAGTAGACTCCTTCATCATTTTCTTATCTGTAGATGTATTATGCAAATGACCAATATGCATATACATAGCTTTATACGAAACCGCAATCTTTACATTATTTTCTAGCATTAATATCCACAAAAAATAATCATCCGCACCGTTTCTCGTAATTATATTTTCCTCCCACTCTTTAGGAATAGCTTTTTTTCTAAGTAATACTTGTCCAGGTGAAACAATTGGATTAATTGCAAAATAATAAATTTGTTTATTTAATATTGAATCATTAAATTTTATTTCATTATAATAAAAATGTTTTCTTCCCGTCTTTGTTTGCATAATACATCTTGATACGCACATATCTTTATCTTTTATTTGTTGTAGTTGGTAAATAAGAAACTTATTAGAAATTTTATCATCCTGATCTAAAAAAAGTACAAATTCACCTCTTGCTTTTTTTAATCCCTCAACTCTAGCTTTTTGTATTCCCGAATTTCGCTCTAAATTAACAACTCTAACTTCAAAAGTGTATTCTTTATTTTCATCAATTTCAATCTTTTCATCAGGAGAATCATTTACTAATATGTATTCCACATCATACTCCATTTTTTTACATTCAATTGCATTGATTTCTATCATTTTAATTAGATTTTTTATGTATTTATTCCCATAATAAAACGGTGTTATAACACTCACTATTTTCACATTAACTCACCCTCTTCTTTATCATTTCAATTAACTCCAACACTTTATCTTGTATTGTATTATCTTTGCTAAGCCAATCTCTATACATAGATATTTTAAGTTTGGTATAGCAACCACCTATTAATGCATATTTCCAAAATATTTTGCCATAACTATCGTATTCACTAACTCTCCATGGTTTGCTATTTACATAATGTAAAATAACAGTCTTCTTTTCAACTTCCTTTACATTCATGTCAGGATATTTTGCCATAGCCCGAATATAATTATATTTTCTTGGATTCAAATAGAGTATCTTTCCTTCAAATACTATATTCAAAATGTCCTGGTCAACAAATTTTATAACTGTCAGTTTTTTCTGGCATACATCGGCAAAATAATCTAAATAAGATTTATTATCTTGTCGTATCTTCTTCATGTTTATCATAAAAAATCCTGCATTAATATATTTGCTGCTATCTTTCATGCCAAGCTGTTTTTTTAATGCTCTGTGTTTTATATTTGCTCTGTAATCAGAGCATGCCGCAATATAATTATCATCAAAATCAATTTCAAACAATCGCTTAACAGATGAGTTTACAATCATATCCGCATCAATGTATACTGCCCTGTCAACATCATCTGGTAGCATATCAAATGCCGCCAAATCAAACCATAACTCCTTAGTCCATTTGCCTATTTGAGGAAATTTTTCAAATTTATCAAAATCAAGATCAATAAATACTATTTCCTGCCCATACTTATCAGTGAGGTTTTCAAACGCATCAGCCATTTTATTGCTAAGCGGAAGTGAAAATACAAACACCCTTAATCGTAAATCCTTATTGTTCTCAAAAAGCGATGTCAACATAACATATGCATATTTGGAATACTCTTCACTTACCGCTATAAATACATTATTCTTCATACTTCCTCCTTAATATGCCTATCTCTTAAATACCTTTTCCAACTTCTTATAACATACAAATGCATATACACTAAACGTAACAAGCCTTATTTTACGGTAGTTTATTTTATCCTGTAAATCTTCTTTGCGAAGCCATCTGTTTTTATCTTCTCTGCATAAATTTCTCGTTCTGATTAAATACTTCTTATATTCTCTTATTTTACTCCAAGGCAGCCACGCCATTCTTGTAAATGTCCTCAAATATATGTTACATAATCTCTTTGTAAAAATTGGTGATATCAATGCTGCATCGTACCTTTCCATTTTTTCACAATAGTATCTTCCCGTATCAACCGCGTCCAAATAAGACGGTTTAAACTCAGTATTTGAAGAACTCCCTTCTGCCTTTGTCCATAAGTATAACATATCAGTAATAAAATGAACTTTGCATGGGGAGTTTGTAAGTGTATCCATAAACCACCTACCGTCCTCTCCCATGGTAACACCTTCCTGAAAGCTTACCTTTTCAAACAGTTCCCTCTTATACAGCTTATTCCATGGTCCTACGGAACTGGTGAACAGCTCCATTAAAGCTTCTCTGCTTTCCAGTATCTTTTCCTCTGTATATTTAGTATGTGATTTTTGACTTCCATCTTTCTCAAAAATCTTATTTACATTACATACAACAATATCTGCTCCTGAACTTTTTTCTGCCTTCATAAGGCGTTCATACATTTCATTTAGAGCCATATCGTCAGCATCAATAAAGCCTATGTACTGTCCCTTTGAAGCATGCACCCCTGCATTTCTGGCTGCAGACACACCTGCATTATCCTGATGTATTACTAAAACACGATCGTCCCTGTCTGCCCAATCATAACATTTTTTCAGACTATCATCCGTTGAACCGTCATCAACCAATATTATTTCAATATTTTCATAAGTCTGATTTACCAGACTTTCCACTGCTTTATCAAGCCAATTTTGTGCATTATATATCGGTACGATAACACTTATTAAATCCTCACCATAACTCATGGAGCCACCTCACAGCTTACTTACAATATTCTCCTAAAAATTTTATAAGAGATTGTCTTGTCTTCTCTTTCCAATCATTCCTTATATCCTCATTAAACCGAGTCTTCATGGAATTTTCAAGCTTTTCAACCACTTTTTCTCCATTCAGTTCGTTTAATGTACAAAAATTCTCTTTTATTTCTGCCTCCTCGGCAAAATGAATCATCTTTTTGTCCCAATAAAATCCTGAAAAAGGAATATCCAACGAATAAGCAGTAATGCAGGCGTGTAGTCTTGCTCCTACAATTGCTTTATAGCCTGCAATAATTTCAACTAATTCTCTATCTGTTGCAGGTACCTTTATTTTATGACTTACAATATCAATACCGTATTTTTTCATTACGTTTTCGCCAAATTCTTTGTCTTTCTTCATACCATTAGTAAAGAATTCCCATTTATAGCCCTTTTCCTCTAAAGCCTTTATAATTTCATAATAAAATTCCATTAACCTCTCGTCAGATATATCGGCCCCGTAATCTTTAAATATACCATTTCGTATCAGATTAATTCCTATTACCTCACCAGGACTGTGTTCTATTCCATAGCATTCCTTTACCCAAAATGCCGGGTCGCCAACAGGCAGTAATGAAATGCCACTTTTTTCAATATAATATTCTTCTAATTTTCTTACTCCGCAATCTCCATCACGACTTGAAATCATTTTTACACAATCATAATTTGCATGTTTTTTTAGGAAACGGCATCTCCAATCTTTTCCATTATAGTCTTGTATGTTCATGGCATCAAACATAACCGGAACATTATACTTTTGAGCATATTCTACTGCTATCGAATAGGTTGTCCACAAATTCTGCGTGCCATATTTAAAGCTTCCGCATGAAAATATAAGAGCATCTGCCTTTTGTAGATTTTCCTTGTAATACTCTGCAACAAAATCTTTCATAATCAGGTATATAAGCTTATGCTCAAGCTGCCCAAGTCCTTTGTTCTCCACTTTTTTCCTTCTGCTTTTATACTTCTCATATTTATAACCAATTCTTTCTGGCTGGAAATTTACATAATATGGTTCATATCCGCCATCGATTGTTCTAATCAAGTAATACAAAGTTCTTGCAATAATCTGATCCCCCATATTCTCATAATTACATAAGCCCATTAATGCAACCTTTTTCATATACTCACCTCTCTGTTTCTTTAAGCCATACTATCAGCCGTTCATAGGATTCCTTTAGACCCACTTCTGCTTTCCAGCCTAACTGATTCATTTTTCTTGAGTCCAGCCACATTTTTACTTTTGGCGCATATCCCAAACTACTCACATCTTCAGGTATATCAAGCACTACCTTAATTTGTCCTTTTCCTATTTCATTTGCAACCATTTGTGCCATCTCATAAATTGTAGTATGACACTCTTCATTTGAAATATTATATGCTTCTCCTCGCTTTCCTTTAGTCAAAAGAAGTAAAATCCCCTTAATTGCATCCCTTGTATAAACATAATTTCCCTCTGAATCACCTTTAGTATGCAACACAATGTTTTCACCCTTTATAGCACTTCTTGCAAACTGTGCAAAAACCCTGTTTTCCCCTTCAAGTGTTCCAGGTCCAAATGTTTGTGCCAAACGTGCCGAAATAACATTTACACCGAATTGTGATGCATATGCATTACACATACATTCACACATCCTCTTTCCCTCAGGATAACAACTCCTTATATTTTCCAATTCAATATATCCTAAATCTTTTTCATTTAATTTATCCTGTTTATCTGACTGTCCGTAAATTTCCATTGAAGAAATATATATAACAGCCTTTGATCGTTTTTCAACAGCCAGTTCCAGAACTGCCTGTGTTCCCCAAACTGCCGTTTTAATTGTACTAACAGGATTTGCCACCATAATTTTAGATGTTGTTATTGCAGCTGCATGGATAATAAAATCTACCTTCCCCTCCAAAACAAATCTTTCACTTTCCAAATCAATTTTTATAAGTTTCAATGCCGCATCACCAGAAAACTCTTCAAATATTTTATCTGCCTTATTCGTATTCCTTACTGCTGCCAGCACCTTTAGGTCTAATTGATATTTCTGGTTAAAATATAATAGCGACTTTATTATCAAAGAACCAATAAGCCCTGTAGCCCCTGTAACCAGAAATACTGAATTTCTATATTTATCAAAAGGGAGCTCACTTTTTGACAACTTTTCTAAATCTTCTAATAATATTTGTTCCATAATCATTCCTCATAGCCATATATCTGTGCATTCTCTTTAGCATCTAATAAAGCTCTCATAATATAAAAATCACTTGGTGTTGTTATTTTAATGTTTTCCTGAGGTCCATCAACCAAATACAATTTTCTGCCATAATACTGCATCATTGAGCAGGAATCAATAAAATCATCTATTCTCTGCTTTAAAGACCTTTCGTGTAACTCCAAAATTTCGTCAAGCCAAAAACTTTGCGGAGCTCTGGCAAGTCTTGAATTTGCCCTGCTTGGAATATGTTCAATTGAGTTATTTTCCGACACTACCATAATTGTTTCCTGAACCTTAGCACTTGTAATGGCAGAACCATGTTCTTTAACAGATTTCACATTGTCGCTAATGGTCTTTGGCGTAATTAAAGGTCTTACCCCATCATGTATAAGCACAATACTCTTTTCATCTCCTGCCAAAGTCTTAGCTGCCCTTAACGCATTGTAAATAGATAACTGTCCTGTCTTTCCACCTGGAACAATTTTTTTAACCTTATATATATTATACTTTCTAATCAAATTTTCTAAATAATCAATCCACTCTTCCTTACACGATACTGTAATAGCGTCTATCTCAGAAGATTTTTCAAACAACTCAAGGGTATGAATAATAATTGGTTTTCCATGCATTTCAAGAAATTGCTTAGGCTTCGCCTCCTTGCTATGCATTCTACTTCCAACTCCTCCAGCAAATATTACTGCAATATTCATAATTATCCCTCCTTAAACTATCACTATTTTCTATTTACAACACCTTCGATAATATCCGCTACTGCAGACGATGCATTACCATATTCCCTTACCCCAAATTTTTCAAAACATTTTTCTATATTTTTTTCATAATTATCATAAGAAAAGCCCAGTATATTTTCTTTCAACTGCTCGTTATCTTCCGAAACAGAAAATGGTAGTGCAAAATAGTCACAATAAAAGTCTCTTTCATGACTGTACTCTCTAATATCTGTAGCAAATAAAAAAATAGGCTTCTTAGTAAGTGCAAACTCTGTAATAACGCTTGAATAGTCAGAAATTAAAACATCACTTCCAGCCAATAATTCTTGC
Organism: uncultured Lachnospiraceae bacterium; assembly: GCA_964405075.1. Lineage (GTDB taxonomy): Bacteria > Bacillota > Clostridia > Lachnospirales > Lachnospiraceae > CAYOMP01. Next base: position 16,751 of record CAYOMP010000018.1, on the reverse strand, counting down.
ATGTCTTCATATTCTGAACCATCAATTACATTGTTTCCCACTTCAATCTCTTTTGATTTTTCACGCATTGATGGATGAAGTCTCAAAAGAATCTTCCACTCTCCACCAAAACGTTGCTTTAAGGCTTCTAAAACCTCTATATAATCCAACCCATATTTATCAAGTTTTCTCCCATTACGATATGTTGGAGCATACAGTACTATTTTTTCATCTGCCCCTATACCAAATTCTTCTCTAATTTTCTTTTGATATTTTACCAAATCACCTACCAAAATATCATTTCTCGGATATCCACAATTAATAATATCCTTTTTGTATAAAAATGCTCTATGAAATATTTCTGTACAAGACTCACTTCCACTAATCATAATGTCAGCAATATTGTTCATATGCTTTGATGTATGTTCATATGGTTTATTATTAATATTGTTCGGATTATCTGCCCCAATTTTCTTAATTGGAATACCCGCTCCATGCCATGTTGCAACAAAGAATTGCTTTTTTCTCTTTCGATGAAACCATAATTTTCGCTGATTGTCTATCCACACCTTTGCTGTTGCAAGCTCTTCTATACTTTCCGGTGAGTCATATTTAACTGCCCTAATTTCTTTTGGTAGTTTTGTATCTAAGTCTTTTGTCAACCATACATAATCCCAATCTGGATGCCTGCGAATCAATTCCTCTGCAATGTATTTGGGATTACATCCATATCCTTTTCCATTATAATTACAAAAAACAATTTTATTCTTTTCTATTGGTTTAAATCTACATAAATAATATTTTAATGCTACCTTCCATTCAGGAATATGCTTTCTTATACTCATTTACTTTCCCCATTATCCTATATCTTCAAATCACTCTTTATCTTCGTAGTAGATATTTCTGGTGTTCTCTCCAGATATACTACCTCACAATAATCCTTAAGGAAATCAAATTTTCCTTTCCAGTCATCGCCCATTACGAATGTATCTACTTTGAATTCTTTTACATCAGATACCTTCTGTTCCCAGTTTTCCTCCGGTATTACCAAATCAACGTATCTTATAGCTTCTAACAATCTTTTTCTTTCTTCGTAAGAAAAATATGTTACTTTATTTTTTTCTATTGAATTAAATTCATCAGTCGAAAGGGCTACTATTAAATAATCTCCCAATGCTTTTGCTCTTTGTAACAAATTAATGTGCCCATAGTGTAACAAATCAAACGTTCCATATGTGATCACTTTTTTCATATATATCCTCCCATTCATAATCTCTACAGCCTTCAAGGTAAGAACATCAAAACACCTTTTCTTTGTAGTATCTTTATACTTCACTTAACACTACTTATTAATCTCCATAAGTATAAAAGATTTTTTCTTTCCAACGCATTACAAAACTATAAATTATCTTATGTTTCAATGTAAATACTGTAAAAATATTCCTGTTTTATTCCATGATTCCAAGAATTTTCTTAATATCAATCGTCAATCTTGGACTAGCTATCATCTTAGTTTCATTAAATACTTTATTAGCTACTTTTTTTCGCAAAATCGAATATTTCTTTATGTATTCCTTAGTCTCAGCACACCCATTCAATATAGCTTTTTCAAATTCCTGTTGATTAGCTGCCTTTTCTCCAGGTGTAAACTCTTCATAGTCAAAATACATTTCTCTCGAATCTCTCAAATACTCTTCTAAATCATAATTGAAGAAAATGATAGGCTTATCAGTTAACAGATAATCAAAATAAATCGATGAATAATCAGTAACCAATACATCCGCCATTTCTAAAAACACATAAGGGTCAGTATCTGCATCTATTACTAAAATATTATCCCCTTTTATTTCATTAAATCGAGCTTTAAGCTTTGACTTAGGATGCAACTTAGCACAAAACAATATATCATTTGCCGCTAAGAATTTCTGAAACCTTTCTAAGTCCAGAACATCAAAAAACAAGTTTTCTGAATCTCTAAAAGTCGGCATATAATATACCATTTTTCGCTTTGTTGATATTTTTTCTTCTGCTATTTTAATCCGCAAGTCCTTTTCTACTTCATTTTTTATTTCTTCTTTATTGCCAGTTAAAAAGTCTTCTATTTTCTCTTTATTTTCCCTTTCAATAGGCGTTAGTAAATTCTCTATCTCCTTTGAAATCAATCTGTCATTCCTCGGGTATCCTGAGGTTAACACATTATCTGTTCTGAATGCCGACGAAAATATTGGCACCATATAATCCGATGTTGTTAACACATAATGTGAAGGCTTTTCATCTGACATTCTTCTAAGTGCATATTTGAATTTTTCCTTAGAATTCTTAGGATGTCTGATATTATCAAAGATATTATCAGCCTGAATTTTTTTCAAAGGAATTCCATGCCATAAATTGACCTTCTTAGCCCCTCCAGAAGTCCAAAAATTAATGTCCTTGGAATAATTGTCAAATATATATACACTTCCCCTTAAAGAATACCATATACCCTTTAAAGACTTGTAGTAATAAGCCTCATATCCATTACTGTTTAAAAAATCTACCAACTCTTTATTATGACTAATCCATATCGCCCTTATATTTTCCTTTTCATATTGATTAACATATAAATATAAATATCTTGGATTATCCGCAAATCTTCTTCCAAAAGTACTTCCAAATAACCATATCTTCTTATTTCTTGGCACAATAAAGGAGAACCAGTATATAGGTAACATTAGAATTTGTGCCCAGTATTTAATTTTTTCCGTCAAAGTGTTTCCCATATTCTGTTTCTCCATATTTTGTTTTTATTCAATTTATTTTATAAAGATTATTATACTACATACCATTTATTATTTCGACTAAAAAACACTCTTTTTTAAGGATTTAATCTTAATTTTTACAATTTTTTACACTCTTTTTATGATTTGGCACAAAACACTTGTGACTATAGTCATAAAAGTAAATATTATTTAAGTATTTTTTCAAGTACATACGTATACTTTATAATTTTTAAGTTATTATGATAATTGAAATTCCTACCAACAGACTATTTACCTCATTATATAGCATAATCATTCTTCGAATCATTGCCTAAAAAAGGAGATAGCAATTGCCATCTCCCTATAATTTTCTATTTCTTTACTTCATTTCTCTTTTTAACTGTTCTACTACACTTACTGATAAATTTGTTATATCTGCTATCTTCTCCACAGTAAAATCACTATCCTGTATAAGTTTCCTTGCTGTAGCTAAGCTAACTTCTTCTGTTACTTCCCTTGTTACTTTTTCCGTTACTTCTTCCGTTACTATTTTCGTCACCTTCTCCGTCACTTCAATAGTATTCTCTTCTACTGCCTTACGCACTTCTATATCCACTATTCTCTGCATTTTTTCACACATATCGCTCACACCTTTCTCATCAAATTTTAAATATCTTACTCGTTGTGCTATTCTTCTAAACTTTGTACTTATTTCCCTGCGATTAGAGAACTCGTTCATCAACTCCGCTATAAGCGAACCATCGTCACTCTTTCCATTAACATATATTTCTTCTCTTCCGTTTCGAACCATGTCACCGGTTTCTTTTATATAACGGTTAACGTGATATACTGCAATCCCTCTGTTAAACGGATCATATCTCGATATAAATATTGTAATTACATCAGGTATTTCCTTGTAGTCTGCACCTTTATCTAAAAACATCACATCGGTATTTGCCTGTATATAACGAACCCTTCTCTGCTCATCATCACTGTCCTCTTTTTGTATCTCGATACAATATCTCTTATTGTTCGAATCCACTGCCAGCAAATCGATTATAGTCGATTTCGAATCTGCATTTCTCATAGAGAACTGCGTCTTATTTTCTATTATTTTCAAGTCATCTCTTTGGGTAATAACGCTAATCATTTCTTCACAGGCGTCTTTGTCTTCCATTACTACCGAGAAAAATGTATCATCCCATAATACAAACTCCCGAATTTGCTGCTTTTTAACTTCCAATTCGTCAAAAACAAAATTTTCAATCTTCAATTTCTCATCCTCCTAAATCAACATATTTAAAACATTTATGAGGATTTTAAAAAAGAAGCCACGTTTTGCACAAGGTATTATAAGTATTAGAATTGTACATTTTTATTTTCCACAAAATGTACATTTAAATAGTATCCTTTACACATATGAAGTATCTATACCTTAAGTATATAGTGCAACTACATTAAAATACGCCTTGACAATATACTTATGTTATAAACATATATCTAAAAAACTACTACTCCTTGTTAGAGTACCTACCTCTTAAGTACAATATGTAAGTATATATTCTAAGTATAAAATACAAAAAACTTCTTTACAAGATATTCCTATACGATTATTTTACTAAATCATTCTCATCTTCTGTTAAAAATATGTATTTATTTTTCCAAAATATTGTATTAATCACGTATCTCTTTTTCTTTAAAACTATTCTTGGAATCTCTGGCGATTTGCCTTAAGACATTTTTCGAATTTTAGAACTTTTAATTTGATAAAAATATTTTAGAACTTTCTCAGTATAAATCATTTTCTAATAAATTACAATATTATGTTATAGATTTTTTTAATCTGCAGCTAAAGCTCAATATTCAATTTTATCTTCGATAATATATTAAACTAATATCTTTTCAAACACATCAACATAATGTTATCCCATACAAAATCATTCCAACCCATTAAACTAACTGCCCAAAACAATGTTTTTCAAACACACTTTTGCGTTCTTAGCTCAAATGAAATCCACTGTTTACGTAAACCACACGTGAAGCCTTTGCTGAACGTGTCTGGTTGAAGTTAACAGTTAGTTCATTTTGAGCGTTGCAAACTGTTTGTAAAACATTGTTTGGGCAGTTCTATAATTATTGGCTTATGTCAAACCCTCTAAATCGTTTATAAACACTTTTGCGTATTCCGATACTTTACCACTTAGTCAATATTGTTTTTCTCTCCATTGGATCAAGTCTGCTAATTCTTGGGTCATCATAGTAAGAATCATTTCTTACATGTGTTGTTGATACCTCTTCAAAAATAGCTCCTGTTTTAGATGTAAAAGAATGCTTTTCTCCTCTAAGCACAGTCTGAATATCTCCAGGCTTCATTTCTCTTTCCTTGCCTTCAATGTTCACTGTCAAATCTCCATACAGCAACTGGAATGTTTCCTCCTTCACCTTATGTGCATGCGTTGGATGCTTCTGACCTGGCAACACAATTAATAACTTTTTGCAGTATTCTCTGTTAATTATACTAATAATAATGGCTCCTGTCTGTCGGAAATGCTGCATTCCATAATGATGAGATAATTCTACATCAAAGGTATCACCTAATGCAATTCCTGCCTCATATAACATACCCTTGGCATCGTGAACTACACTTCTGGCTAATTTGGTAGCTGTGACCTCTTTCTTTTCATGTAATTCATCATTACGTTTATAGTCCTTAGTTGCCTCTAATCCATCATAAAAATCACCACTGGTCATTTGTTTCTCATGGCAAGGCATGGCAAAGAATACATCTTCACGAGTTAAAACATCTCCTGCTTTAACATCGTGTTTCACATATACACCTCTCATTAATGAATTAAGTGAATCTATTTCATCCTGACTTATATATTTATCGTTTTCCTTCTTCATTGTGCACATATTTCTAGCTTTTAACGCTGAATCTACCCATTTATCTGCCTGTTCAGGATTCATTGAATATGCATTAAGAGTAATAGTCTCTGTTGGAAGTCCAACGTGACGTTCTAGAATTTTAGCACCTTTTGCTACCGCAAGCATAGCAACAGTATTATCATCCGGGTCTTCATGTCCTGAATAACCAATTGTTACATCTCTGTATCTTCTTTGCATTTTATCGATAAAGTCTAACTGTAAACGTTCTGTTGGTGCTGGATATTCAGCTACACAATGCAAAAATGCAAAGTCACATCTTTTATGTGTAAAGAAATTGTACAATTTATCAATATCTGACAAAGTTTTTCCGCCTGTTGAGATAATAAGTGGTTTGCCTGTTCTGGCTGCTTTTTCAAGCAATGGCCAATCAAGCGCACTACAACTGGCAATCTTAATAATATCAATACCCTGGTCCATACACCAGTCGATTCCATCCTCATCAAAAGGTGTACTCATTGTAACAAGTCCAGCCTCTCTTGTTGCATCCACCAATTCAGTAAACTGGTCAAATGTTAATCTGGTTCCCATAAATCTTGGAATATGTTTAACATCTGTTCTGTCCTTGTAATCAGGATGAATAAATGTGTCAAGATTTCTGTACTGTAATTTAACCGCTGCTTTTATATTGTGTTTTCTGGCAATTTTCCCCATTTCAGCTATAATATCTTTACCGTGTTCAACACTTCCCTGATGGCTGTTTGCCATTTCAAATATAAATAAATCATCAAAAATACTGCTACTCATCTTCCGTCTCTCCTATCCCTATATAATTTTTTCTGCAACACATTAAACTAAGCTATTTTGTTCAAACTCAACAACAAACCTTCGGCACCGAATTCCTTACTATTTAACTCAAAATCCTTGCATCTTTAATCAATCCGAACAAAACAAACTTATCTAACTTGCCGTAAGTATACTCTCGCTTTAACTCAAAAATCACCTTACGCAAGTGCATCGGTACACTAATAGTAAATATTGTAAAACTCACTCTTATATGAAGTCAATAGGTAAGTTGTACTTACAAATCTCGCCCATGGAATTTTTATTGCACTAAATTACATTTATTCTTCATCAAACAAATCGTACAATCTTTCAAGACTTAGCATTTTATCATCCACATAATAATCTGCATTAGGCTTTCCAAATTTTAACTCGTGGTATTTCACACCCCATCTAATCATTTGGTCTTTTGTAATCTGACTCCAATCCTTACCGGTTACATAACCTCTTGCCGTGAATAGGACAATCTTATTTCCATAGTCGTACAATTTATTAATTATCTTTATCATCGGCTCATTAGGCTCTGACAAAGCATAATCCAAATCTTTCTGAATCTGGGCAACTACCCCATCTATATCAAACACAAAAGTTTTATTTCCACCTATAATCTTCAAATAATCTGAAGCCTTAAGAAATTCTTCTTCTGTATCAATATCAAAATTCTCATTCATTTCATAGCCCACTATTTTTTTACCTGACATAGAATGCTGTTCAGTAATAATATCCGTTCTAATTACATCTATGCACGCATTTTGATAATACACCTTAGGCAATTGCTGACGAGGCATATTGTAGCACTCTGGTATGTCCGTAATGATAGGTGTCAAATTGTTGTTCTCATCCTTATACCACATCTTATGTGCCACTTCTTTAGACGGTGCGATACAGCGAATAGAATCAATGCTCATATCATTAAGCATCATATTAACCATATTATCAATATCTTCAATTTTTCTAATAGGATATGTAGGTCTTAACTGAACTACCACATCTGGCTTATACCCTTCCTTCTCCTTTAGAAATTTAAGTGCGTGTTCAAACACTTCTATATCAAGAGATGTGTCCGTTGCATACTCTGCCGGTCTGATAAAAGGTGTTTCAGCGCCATAATTTCTTGCAATTTCTGCATATTTTTCACTATCAGTACTCACGATAACTCTCGTAATTGTTTCTGACTTTAGCGCATGCTCTATAGAATACGCAATCATCGGTTTACCATTTATCTCTCTGATATTTTTATCTATAACACTTTTTGAACCACTTCTGGCTGGTATAATTGCAAGTACTTCACTCATCTATCGTACCCCTCATCTTTAATATATTTCTAATCCTTTTTATCTGTAAAAAATCCGCAGTTGTATTATACAATGCTCCCATAAATATTTCGACAAAATCAAAAGAAAACTGAATACTCTCCCAGAACTTTTCTTAGCAAGAAATTATCAGTAATGTTTTTTTTACATACGATTTTCACTTTAAAAGCAAAAGATTAAAACAATTCTGAAATAGTATTCTAAAATACGAATACCACACTTGTAAAAGGCTTCATTGAAAATGCAATAGAGTACTCTCTTCCATCACACTCCTGCTTCTTAGCCTGAAATGTCCTCTTACCACCCTTGGTAGTACCGCCATACTTTACATCATCACTGTTAAGAATCATCTTATACTTTCCTTTTCTTGGCACCCCTACGCGGTAATCTTTCCACTCTACAGGGGTAAAATTGCATATAACAAGAACATTTTGGCTATCATCTTTTCTATGTCTGACAAAGCTATAAATACTTCTATATGAGTCATTTGCATTTATCCATTCAAAATCTCCGCCTGTAGTGTCTCTTTCATACAATGCAGGATATTTAGTATATATCTTATTTAACTCCCTGACATAGCTTTGCAACTGTTTATGCTTGTCTTCATTTAACAAATACCAGTCAAGTTCTCGCTTCTCGCTCCACTCCTGCCATTGGCCAAATTCCTGCCCCATAAACAATAATTTTTTACCGGGATGTCCCATCATAAATGTGTATGCCGAACGTAAATTGGCAAATTTATCATCATATTCTCCCGGCATTTTATTTAACATAGAACATTTTAAATGAACCACTTCATCATGAGATAACACTAATATGTAATTTTCACTATAGGCATAAGTCATGGCAAATGTCATTTTATTATGATTATCCTTTTTAAAATATGGATCTAATTTCATATATTCCAAAAAGTCATTCATCCATCCCATATTCCATTTGTAAGAGAAATTAAGTCCGTCTTCTTCTACTGTTCCTGTCACTTTAGGCCATGCAGTAGACTCCTCTGCTATCATTATTGAGCCCTTATTTCTACCAGTCACCACGGTATTAAGGTGTTTAAAAAATTCTATAGCCTCAAGATTCTTATTACCGCCATACTGGTTAGGTACCCACTGACCATCCTGTTTACCATAATCAAGATACAGAATCGACGCTACAGCATCTACCCTAAGTCCATCAATATGAAACTCTTCTACCCAATATAAAGCATTTGCAATTAAGAAATTTCTAACTTCATTTTTCCCAAAATCAAAAATCTTTGTTCCCCAATCAGGATGTTCTCCCTTTCTAGGATCTGCATATTCATATACTGCAGTTCCGTCGAATTCTGCCAAACCATGGGCATCCCTTGGAAAATGCGCAGGAACCCAATCCAAAATAACACCTATTCCATTTTGATGCATGTAATTTACTAAATACATAAAATCCTGTGGAGTTCCATATCTGGAAGTAGGTGCAAAATATCCTGTCACCTGATATCCCCACGAACCGTCATAAGGATGCTCTGCAATCCCCATTAATTCCACATGGGTATACCCCATATACTTAACATATTTAGCCAAATCATGAGCCACTTCTTTATAATTATAGAATCCATCTTCATCATTATCTGTACAATGCTTTTTCCACGAACCAATATGTACTTCGTAAATAGACATAGGACTTGAATTTAAATCAGCAGCAATTCGTTTATGAATCCATTCTTCATCATTCCACTGAAAATTAGTGATATCCGTTACCTTTGATGCCGTTTCAGGGCGCAACTGTGCCCAATTTGCAAAGGGATCTGCTTTATATAACTTTTTATCCTCTTTAGTCGTAATTAGGAATTTGTACATTGCCCCTAACTTAACATTTGGAACAAATATGTCATATATACCTAATGGTTCATTCCTTTCCATTTCGTGACTGGTTTCATTCCATCCATTAAATTCACCAATCAAATTAACAGATTTAGCATTAGGTGCCCAGACAGCGAAGTATACACCTTCCTCGCCTTCATTACAGGCCCTGTGGGCTCCTAATTTTTTATAGATTTCATAATGCGTTCCTGCCCCGAATAGATACTGATCAAATTCTGTAATTTTAATTTCTTGAAGCTTTTTCATAGCGTCCATCCCCAATTTTATTTATTATGTTTTTCTAGAAATATCTTCATATTTTGCGGTACCAATACTTCTATTTATATATATTTTTTCTTTTTGTTACTTCATTTTATATTTTTAATAAACAAGCCAAAACAATATTATCATTACTTTTTTATGTTATTAAAAAACAATTCTTACATACCTAAATATTAATACCTTAATTTTTCACATACATTACCTTTATCAACTTATACTTTCCATACCGATTACTATTTTATTCATAATCAACTCATTGTATTACAATTATTTTAAGTATAATTCAATTAAATTTCCACTATATTTTGTAATTAACATTTATTATATATCATAAAGTATAGCTATATAACAATTATCCCTAATTTAATCTAATTAACACTCCACTGCATCCCGAAAGTTCCATATTAATACAGTTATCATTAACATCAACATTTTCTCCTGTAAACAAATCAGTGGCATTATTAACACCAAATGGAGCATTAATTCTTACATTAACCTGTGCACTGTTTTCGTCATTATTTACTATAACAACCACACCTGCATTTTCATTATAACGCATAAATGCATACTGTCTGTTAGTTAACATAAGTTCTCTGTATTTACCAGTCAAACAGTCATTATTTGCCTTCTTAATTTCACCTAATTTACAAATCAACTCTGTTAATTCAGTATTCGTATTCTTAATATTCTCATCATCTATAGATATTTCAGGTCTCAATGGTGCGTCACTATTGCCATCTTTTTTACCTTCAATGCCCCATTCCGAACCATAATATATTGATGGAATTCCCGGCAATGTGTAGTTCAAAATGTAGATAGGTATTAAATGTCTCTTGTCATTTACCTTACTAGCCAATCTATCAACATCATGATTATCCACAAAAGTATACAATACCGAATCCTTGCACAATCCACCATTTTCGTCAAATAATCGCTTAATAGTATGGGCTATTTCAAAATAATTGTGGTCATTATGTCCAGAGTACAATCCCTTATGCAATTCATAATTTGTTACAGAATGTAACACCTCATTATTAGCCCACTGACCATAATTGCCATGAATTACTTCGCCCATCAGCCAAAAGTCTTCCTTTTCCTGTTGTGTAACATAACGCATTTCTTTCATAAAATCGAAAGTAAGACAGTCCGCACAGTCTAACCTGATTCCATCTATGTCAAATTCATGTATCCAGCCTTTAATTACATCTAACAAATAATTCTTAACCTCTGGATTGTCCAAATTCAGATTAACCAGTTCCTGACATCCTCTCCATGCTCCATAAGAAAAACCATCATTGTAATTGTTGTTTCCGCCAAAATTCAAATCTCTATACCAACCACAATATTGGGAATTTTCACGTTTTTCCTTAATGTCCAAAAAAGCAAAGAATTCTCTTCCCGTATGGTTAAATACACCATCTACCACTACTTTTATTCCTGCTTCATGGCATTTATTAACGAACTCCTTGAAGTTAGCATTATCCCCCAGTCGTCTATCTACTAACTTGTAATCCCTAGTATCATATCCATGCGTAGTAGATTCAAACAATGGTCCTATGTAAGTTGCAGTAATATTTAACTCTTTTAAATGAGGTATCCATCTGTTTAACTCTTCAAATCTGTGATTTACCATTTCATCCTTATTTTCCATAGGTGCTCCCACAAGCCCCAAAGGATATATATGATAAAAAGAAGCTTCATTATACCATTTTGCCATAGCCAATACCTCCATCTCTTAAATTATGAAAAAAGTCTTATCATTATTACATCATATCTTCAAAATCACTTTCAAACAAGATTACTTTACCGTCTTCATCATACCTTCTTGACATAATAATATCTTTTAATTTCTTAAGTTTCTTCTTATTGGAATGATGAATAGCCTCATCAATTATATCATTGACATCTTCAATACCAACCGGCTCATCATCTTCCTTCTGAATATTATTAATGCATGTATATAATGCCAAAACAGCCATATCATCAATTGAATACATCATGGAATCTGCATAGGCTTTACCAAATTCAACCAATTCGTCATTGTTGTATTCCGGCAATTCAATCTTGTTTTTAAACTCTGCTGCAAAGTCCAAATCTCTTTCAAGTAAGGCTTTAATTTGAGCTTTTTCATCTTCAATAACTATAGAAACATCTTCTTCCGACTCATGAATAACTTTCATAATATCCTTAATGGTTTCATTTGTTAAACTACCGGCTTTTTCAATAATAAGCACTCCGCCTGACACTTTAGAAAATACATTTTCCACATCCTTTTTGTTCAAAGCCTCCGCCTTTATCTTAGCCACTCTGGCACTCTTTTTATGCTGTGCAATCTGAATAGCCTTTACTACCTCTAATGCAAGTGTAGTTTTTCCCATTCCTTCCTTACCAATAATGGCAATGTTAGGTACTTCAAAATTTTTCCCCTTCTGGCTGGCTTCATTAATAGGTGCAAACAATTTTTCTAATGCCTTCTCTACTCCTCTAACATTTAAGAATGCAGAAAACGCCTCCTGCTGTTCCTGGGTTAAAATGTCCTTTTTCTCTTCTATTGGAGCTGCGGTATTATCTGTTCCTTCAAGCTCTTTTGCAATAATTGCTTCTAATCCTTCAGAAATATCCGCTGTCAGTCCTTTCTCCAAAACCTGAGCCGCATCATCTTCCAAATCATCCTCTGATGACTCCTCTTCTCTAGCCATAATCTGACTTGCTACATTTTCTAATGCATTCTCAATACTACCTGCCAAATCATCTGAATCTATATCCTCAACCGAATCAGTTAATTCTTCATCATCAGCTTCTGATAAATCATTAACTTCTCTCTCACTGTCAGCCACTACACTTTCATTTGATGTTTCTGTATAATCTTCTTTTGTATTTTCGTCTTCATCAAATCCAACTTCCATTTGTGTTAAAAGCTCTGCAGCTGCCATTTCAGCTTCTATCTGTTTAGCAACCTCATTATCCACCTCTGGCTGGACGTATTCTGGTCGAATACCTTCTGTTTCAGCGTATTCTGGCTGCACCTTTTCAGATTGAATTTTTTCAGATTGTGTATATTCTAGTTGAGCAGATTCTAATCGAACTTTTTCCAATTGTATATTTTCAGGTTCATCATATTCAACCTTATTTATTTTTAATACATCTGGAGTATTAGCTTCTAATGCCGCTGCAATCTCATTAAGTGCCTGAGTATCCCATGTATTATTAGCAACATTATTAGCAACATTTTCAAGAATATCTGCCGCTTTATTAACCTTAGCCGCACTCAAATTCTCTTCATATATTACGCTATTTAATTTTGCCATAATTCTTTCTGCTTTTCGTAAGGCTCTACTCTTAGCTTCCTCTAAACGTTTCTGTTCTGCTTCTTTAATAGCATATTCTGTAGCTGCCTTTACCTTTTCCCACTCATTAAGAACATCCTGAATACACATCTGTCCGGTAATTTGCTTTTCAACAATCACCTCATCAGGTACAACCATACCCATCTGACCATCATATTCTTCAGTAATCACACCAACGTTAGGTCCCTGAGCTGGTTCTTCTACTGGCGCAATAACATCTTCAAAATTCATATATGCCTGTGGTTCATTTCCCAAAACAGATTTAACCTCTTCCTCAGGTTCATCCTCAAATTCCATTTGTAAAAATGGACTATCTTCAACCATTCTCTGGAGATTCTGCATCATATTATCCACTGTTTCTTTTTCAGTTGCATCAATAATTTCCTGCATACTCTTAGCCAATTCCGCCTGAAGATTTATAGTATCATATTTTCCAAAATTAACAGGTTTTATCTCTATGTCGTTTACATTTATATCACTTTCAAATGTATCTTCTGGCATGACAACTATTTTAGTTTTATCAACGCCTTGGCCTTCTTCGCCAGGTTCTGCAATTTTTTCATCATTTCTATGGTCATATAATTCCTGCTGTCTTTCAGTAAGCGGTCTATATAACATTTTTAACTCCATAGCTTTTTCAACATATTTACCTTCGCTAAACCATAGAATAATATCATCACATTCCTCTATACATTTGTCACACATTCCTGCTTCATGATATAATCTGGCCAACTCATATGCCCATTCCTCATGATATTCTTTATTTTTAAAATTCTCTAATATAGGAATTAACTCTCTAACGTCAACACCTTTAGCTCTATATATTTTATACTTCAACAATTCAGCACTAGGGTCCCCTGGTGCCAAATGTACAAATTCCTTATAGTAATCAATAGCTTCGTCAAAATCTCCCATTTTAATAGCTAATTCTGATAATTTGTAAACCATCATTCTACCAATTGGAGAACGGTCATAAGCCAACAATAATAGTTCGTGACTTTCTTCATATTTTTCATTCTTTTCATATATATCACTAACCATGCAAAGCATTGATACATTTTTTACTCTTCTCCAGTCGATTGTATCTGCAATCTTCATAGCTGATATATAATTTTCCTCATCCACTAGCTTCTTAATTTGTTCTGCCTTTATTCTATATTCGTACTTATCCATTATTACCACCTCATCAATATTGCAGTCTTAAACATTTTACCTTAAGATATCTAGAACAAAGAATGCGCCTCAGCACATTCTCGCGCCGCTTTTGCGTCGCATTTTGCGACACTCTACCCTTGCAAAAGTGTACGCATCTTTGTGAAGTTTTATATTTAATATGAAAAGACTTTTCTATTAAATATAAAACAACAATATCTAGCAACATTCTACACTCAACATACAAAAGAATGTACTTTTTACCAACTTTAAGTGTACCATAGCAGAAAACGGTTGTCAAAAAAAAGACCTTACAGATTTATAAACAACTTTTTCCATATATAAAACAAAGAATGTGCCTTGGCACATTCTCGCGCCGCTTTTGCGTCGCATTTTGCGACATTCTACTAATGCAAAAGTGTGCGCATTTTCGCGGAGCATTTTATTTGATAGGAAATAACTTTCCTATCAAAAAATAAAGATGCAACATCAACTGACGTGCATCTTTACCTTCTATATTCAATTTTATTATATTTAATTTTACATCGGAGCCTTACTTGTGATATTATCTGTTCTACTTATCGCTCTTCAGCGCTTTTAAAAAATATTTCCCTTTTCTATCTAATACTTCTTGTTACTAATTTAGTGTTTCGGTTTCTGCTTCCCTCTACCCTTCAATATTTTATAGAACATTCTTCATATCAGTTTAAGTTGACATTTAAACTTTCTATTCGTATATCTTACAAAATACTTTTATAATAAATTCCTTTACACTTATTATAAAACCACTAAATTCTTTTTGTGACATTGTTTCAATATGATGATTACTTATATCACTTATTTTTCAACTGGTTCTAATCTCCGATTATTAATACTACTATTAATGTTTTCCAGTAATCTTAATTTATAACAGATTCTACTGTAATCCTGTCACCTCATATTGAATTGAAAAACAATTATCCATTTCCACTGGAATCAACCCCGTTTCTTAAAACTATGAATACCTCTTAGACAGTTATTTATTTTAATTATCTATCAGCTATCCGTTTGTTTTTTGTTAAGCTAATAATATCACTTCAAAATATATTTGTCAACACAATTTTATTATTTTATATTTAGTTTTTAGTTTATTTATATTTTTATTTGTGTATTTTTTATCTATTTTTGTTATAATTGTGTTTTTTTAAACATTTTGTCATTTTTTCACAAGCAGTTTCATTAATAAATAGTCTTCATCTCTCTAATATTATCCCTTGATTATTATAAAGCTCAATTACATATACTATTTATAATTCATTACGATTCACAATAAATATATTCTCCGATACGTTTTCTCGTATTATTTATTTCAATATTTTTATTATTGCATTTCCAAAACAAAAAGAAGCCAATTCAATAAAATACTCCTGATTACAGTTAATCACTTTGCATTCTATTAATTGACCTCTTTTATTTATTCTTATATATATTGCCTTGTCTTATGTTGAGAAAACATCCCTATCCTTAACTATAACAAGCACTATCTGGTAATCTCAAATTATGGCATTCTATTCGCAACCAGCATAAAGCAACTCTTTAGAATATTAACCCTTATAATAGTTAATTAAGCAACCCTTAAGAATAATTGTTCTTTCATCATCTGTAAGTTCACCCATTTTAAGAGTGAATTCTTTTAATGTATCACCTACAACATATGCTTTAATTTCAGTTAACTTATCTTCTACCGCCTTCTTAATGTCTGGTACGAAAATGTAGTCTCCATTAGCAAATGGTAAATCTCCATTATCAATTAAGAATGGAAGCATACCCCAGTTAATAAGGTTTGAACGATATCTCTTTGTAGCATATTCGTTAGCAATATTAGCCCATCCACCAAGTACTTTCTGACAAGATGCAGCCTGTTCTCTGGCTGAACCATCACCTGGTTTTACAGCAAATATTGTACTACCAATACCTGTATTGGCTTCTGTTACATTTTTAAATGTAGCCTTAATTGTATCCATAATAGGAGCTAATTCTTCAAATGCAGCTACTGCACTTTCACCAGCTTCTCTAGCTTTTTCTGCCTTCTGAACTTCTTTAGCACGTCCTACATATGCAGGATCTTTTCTAGATAAAGTAAATTCAGCAAGTCCTAATGGATTAGAACGATATGATGAAGTCTCACCTGAAGGGATTAGTTCATCTGTTGTTGTTACTGGATCATGAATTTCAGATACTACCTTTAATACAAGGTTATCTGTTAACTCTGACATTGCTGGCCAGTCCTTAATATTTGGACCAAATTTAATATCAACGTTTGGATCAGCAACACCCTTACTGTCGAATACTCTATTTTCATATATTTTTTTATCAAAGAAATATTTAGGATTT
>CAYOMP010000017.1:0-33485 GCA_964405075.1 uncultured Lachnospiraceae bacterium | reverse complement strand
TCATAGTTCTTAGGATTTCTATACTGTATTAAAGCTCGCTGCATAGCCTTTTCATGAGGATTAGTTGGTACATATACTTTTTGCATCGTACGAGGATCTAATCCTGTGTAATACATACATGTAGATATAGTAGATGGTGTTGGATAGAAATCTTGTACCTGCTCTGGCATATATCCCAAATCACGCAAATATTCTGCCAACTTTACTGCTTCCTTCATTGTAGAACCCGGATGCGATGACATAAGATATGGAACCAGGAACTGTTTTTTTCCAAGTCGATTATTTATTTCTTTATACTTTTTAACAAATCTTTCGTAAACACTATTCTCAGGCTTACCCATCATTCTAAGAACAGGGTCCGCTACATGCTCTGGTGCAACCTTTAATTGCCCACTAATATGATGTTGAACTAATTCATTAAAAAATGTATCATCCTTATCATTAATCAAATAATCAAAACGAATACCTGAACGAACAAAAACTTTCTTTACATTAGGTAGATTTCTTAGCTTTCTAAGTAATTCCAAATAATCCTTATGGTCGATTTTCATATTTTTACAAGGTGATGGGAATAAGCATTGCTTATTAGGACAAACACCTTTAGTCAGTTGTTTTTCACATGAGGTATGTCTAAAGTTAGCAGTTGGTCCTCCAACATCATGAATGTATCCTTTGAAATCTTTATCCCACACAATATTGTTAGCTTCTGCAATAATCGACTCGTGACTTCTAGTTTGAATAATTCTACCTTGATGGAATGTCAAGGCGCAAAAACTACATCCGCCAAAACACCCTCTATTACTTACCAAGCTAAATTTAACCTCTTCTATTGCCGGAACTCCACCTAGCGCCTCATAAGAAGGATGATAAGTTCTCATATAAGGTAATGAATATACTCTATCCATTTCCTGCTGTGATAAAGGTTTTGCTGCCGGATTTTGAACAACATAAGTGTGATCATTATATTTTTCAACTAATCTTTTTCCAACAAAAGGATCTGTATTGCAATACTGAATATAAAAACTTCTGGCATATTCAGCTTTATCCGCCAGTATTGCATTGTATTCTGGTAAATATATAGCATCATAAATACTGTCTTTATCTTTTGTTTTATAAACACTACCATTAACAAATGTAATATCTTTTACATCAATACCACTATTTAATGCATCTGCTACTTCAACAATTGAACGTTCACCCATTCCGTATAGTACAATATCTGCACCTGAATCAAGAATAATTGAACGTTTCAGTGAATTAGACCAATAATCATAATGAGCCATTCTTCTTAAACTGGCTTCAATGCCACCTACAATAATAGGTTTCTTCTTAAATGTCTGCCTAATCAGATTACAATATACAATAGTTGCATTATCAGGTCTTTTACCCATCACACCACCCGGTGTAAAAGAATCATTTGCTCTTCGCTTTTTGGATACAGAATAATGATTAACCATTGAATCCATATTCCCTGCACTAACCAAGAATCCAAGTCTTGGCTCTCCAAGAATTCCAATACTACCCTTATCTTTCCAGTCAGGTTGTGAAATAATACCTACTGTATATCCATTAGCTTCCAAAACTCTACTAATAATAGCATGTCCAAAGGATGGATGATCTACATAAGCATCTCCTATTACATATACAAAATCTAACTGCTCAATACCTCTTTCTACCATATCCTGTTTCGAAATAGGCAAAAAATCTTTAATCATTATCTAATACCTCATAAGTTTCATTTATTACATCATAAAAATCCTTTATATAAAAGTCTGCTAAATCCTTCTTTTTTTCTACCTGTGGTTCTGAAAATTCATCATAAACGGCGCAAACCTTCATATTTGCATTCTTACCTGCTAATATTCCCATAGGGACATCTTCAAATACCAAACACTCTTCTGGTGATAAATCACATCTCTTAGCAGCCTCTAAATAAATATCCGGTGCCGGTTTACCTGCCTCTACTTCACATGCAGTTAAAATGAAATCAAACTTGTCCATCATATTTTGTGATTTCAATACACCTTCTACTAGTGGAATAGAATTGCTGGTAGTTATTGCTGTTTTAATTCCTTTTGCTTTTAAACTATCAAGGAATTTTAAAACTCCCTGTTTTACCTTTATCTTATTAACATACATATCATATGCCATTTCATTCCACATAGCTTTAATTTCTTCAACAGACTCTTTAAAATTAAATCTATTCTTGAAGTATTCTGCAGTTTCAGTAAAACTCATCCCTTCAATACTACTTTGCAAATCGTCTGGTAATTCTATATTATACTTCCCTAAAAATTCTATATCTATTTCCTTCCACACCCACATAGAATCAATAAGGGTTCCATCTAAATCAAAAAAAACTGCTTTTACATTACTTAACATTATTGCTCCTTAATATTTCCAATTCTTCATTCGTTAATTGTCTGTATTCTCCCAATTGAAGACTTTCATCTAACTTTAAATTACCCATTGATAACCGTTTTAAATATATTACTTTTTTATCAACAGCCTCAAACATTCTCTTAACCTGATGAAATCTGCCTTCAGATATTGTTAACTCTATCTCTGATATTTCGTCAGATTTTAATATTTTCAAGCAACTTGGTTTAGTGATTTTTTCATCTCCAATATCCAAACCTTCTTCAAAGAGTTTCACGTCTTCATCAGTTACTTTTCCTTCAACTCTTGCAAAATATGTCTTTTCTACATGTTTCTTTGGTGAAAGCAGGTTATGTGATAACTCACCATCATTGGTTATTATCATCAATCCCTCTGTATCTTTATCTAACCTTCCTACTGGAAATAAATCATCCCTGATACGTGTCTTTATCAGGGACAATACTGTTTCCGAAACATTATCCTTTGTAGCCGATACATAATTTGCAGGCTTATTTAACATATAGTACTCGTATTCTGCAAATCTGACATTCTCTCCATTATAGCATACTTCATCCACATTGGGATTAATTTTTTCTTCTGGTCTTTTTGCTTTTTCGCCATTTATCAGCACTAATCCTTTTTTTATGTATTCTTTTACCTGGCTTCTACTACCAATTCCCATTTCTGCCAAAAATTTATCTAATCTCATTATAACCTCTAATATTTATGCGATTCGGCCACCGCTTGTGCTCTATAGCCTTCTGAAATAACATCTAATTGCTTATTAAAACGTTTCAACTGTTCAATATCATTCAATTCATATATTCTATAAAATTCATCCTGTATTTTGTTAACTTCACGTTTATTTGCAAATTTGTACAGATTCTGAATATTATTCAATATGTCAGTAACAATATTAGATTTGATTTGGAATGAATTCTGTGCATCCATAATCTCACTACGAACAGATGACATTTCATTGTCTAAAACATCCACTGCTTTTGCTGCGCTGTTAAGACGTTTTTTAATATGCTCCGGCATATTCTCTTTATATTTATACTGCAAAGAATGTTCAATTGTTGCCCAAAAATCCATCGCTAATGTTCTTATTTGAATCTCAGCCTGTAATCTTTTAGGTCCGTTTAAGGTGTTTACCTTATAGTAAATTATTAAGTGATAACTTCTATAGCCGCTAGGCTTAGCTTCTGTCAAATAATCTTTGACACATTTAATCTCCATGTCATCACGTTTTTCAATAATTTCTACCACTTTCTGTATATCTTCCACAAACTGGCATATAATTCTTATTCCCGCAATATCTTCCACTTGAATTTCGATTTCTTCCATAGGAATATTCTTACGCTGTACCTTTTCAAGAATACTCGATACACTTTTCACACGTCCTGAAACCTGTTCAATTGGCGAATATAAACCATTATCCTTATGTTCTTTGATTATATGTCTAAACTTAACTGTTAATTCTTCTACTGCAAGTGCGTATGGACTAATAAGTTCTCTCCACATCTGTGTTTCCATATTATCGCTCCTTTAAACATTAATATATAGATTATAGCATAGTTATACTTAAATTTCACTAAAATGACATTTCTTTAATAAGAATATAATATTCTGTTTTCCTCTATACATTTTAAAACCCAATAGGGATTTACACTTAATTCTTCATTGTTTTCTGTTTTAATATATATTCCAAAATGTAAATGCACGTCAAATCTCCCTACGGTTCCCTCTTCACCATATCCTGAATCACCCATATAGCCTATTATCTCTCCAGCTTTTATTTTTTGACCTACTTTAATATCTTCCACATATCTGGATAAATGAGCATAATAAAAATATGCACCATTTTTACTCCTAATCCCAATTCTCCAACCTCCTTTTTCTAACCATCCCATTTTTTCAACAGTACCATCACTTACACTGACTATGGGATACACATCTCTTTCATTAATACCGGCCATAATATCACATCCTTCATGACCTCGCTTTCCTCCGTACAATCGCTCAGCCATCCATGAATCGCCATACCCAACGTTCTTACTCGTACTAATATCTGATTCTGCCACTGGAAAATATTCAATATCCGCAAAAACACTTTTGTAAGTATCAAGTAATTGCTTAAACTCTTTAGGACGTTTTTCATACATATATTTAAAATCCTTTTTCAGCTCACTTCCATTTGGATATTGATTCACGTCAGAAATATCATATTTGTTTTTAATCATAAGTACAGTTACAGCTTCGTATAATGGTATTTTTTCTTGTTCTTCATATTCTTTCAATTTTTTTATAGCTTTACTAGATAATTTAATCTCCCTAAAAATATCACTTTCATTAACATTTATCTTTAAATTCTCTATTCCACTATATCCTATTACTTTATTTTGTAATATTAACGAAAATGTTGTTAATAATATAAGCAAAAATCCGTAAGCTTTTAAATGAATTTCTTTAATAAAAATCCCACCATTCCTGCTGCAATTTACTACGTTTATTATTTTATGATAAAAATGTATTCTTTATGACTAACTATGTTTTTATTTTTAGGTGTACAATAATAGTATTATGTAAACAATCTTTTTTTGAAAGCTATGTCGTCAGACAAATTCTGCATCGATTATCTATGAGAAATACGTTCTCATAATTTTTCAAGCAATTTCTGTGTTCTTCAACTTATACAAGTATAGCTTTCTCTTCAATATTCGCCGAACAAAGAATGTGCCTTGGCACATTCTCGCGCCGAACGCGCATCCATTGTAAAGCTTCTTTGATTCATAGGAGAGCTTTCCTATGAATCAAAAATAGCGTAGCAGTCATATCACATATCAATCATAACTACTACGCTAAACATTAATCTAACTCTTTTGTTGCTTCCAACACGTTCTTTATATATTCCCAATATCTTTGAACTGATTCAATATCCATTCTCTCCTCTGGACAATGGATATCAAAAAGAGCCGGTCCAAAAGATACACAATCTAATCCACTAATTTTATCTATGAAAATACCACATTCCATTCCTGCATGAATAGCAGCAATTCTAGGTTCATAACCAAACTGTTCTTCAAATTTTGCAGTTAAAAGATTTCTCAACTTAGACTCTTTATTAAATGGCCATGCTGGATAATCACCTTCTAGTCTTACCTCTCCACCTAAAAATTCAGAAATATACTGTAATCTGCTAATTAAATCATTCTTCTCAGATTTCACAGAACTTCTTACTGCAAATACACAACTAAGTTTTTCTTCATCTAATGTAAGAATACCCATATTAAGCGATGTCTGAACTAACCCCTTAATATCAACACTCATTTTTATTATTCCACCAGGGCAATTACATAACATAAATATTACTTTTTCCTTTGACTGTGGATGCAACATATTAGCAGTCTTTTTCCCATTATTGACAAATTCAATTCTAATATCTGGATCAGCTGTAGCATACTCGTTTTTATAGATATCATTATATTCTTTTAAGATAGCTTCCAAAGTATCACTATCTTCATCATCAATGAAAATATTAGCTACAGCAAGTCTAGGAATAGCATTATCCTTCGCTCCGCCCATTAGCTTAGTTAGTCCAAAACAGATTTCCTGATCTATAGCATGAAGTAATCTTCCCATTAAAACATTAGAATTTGCTCTATATTTATCAATTTCAGCTCCAGAATGTCCGCCTTTTAATCCTGTAATTCTAATCTCATATTCTGTTTTTGTTTCTTCTACATATGATACTGGAATCTCACAATATGCTGTTACACCACCTGCACAAGAAGTATAAAATACACCTTCTTCATCAGAGTCAATATTAATTAAATATTTACCTGTAATAGATGATAAATCCATAGCTGTGGCACCAATCATACCGATTTCTTCATCTACAGTAAATACCATTTCCAATTTAGGATGCTTGATAGAATCATCTGCCAATAATGCTAATGCATAAGCAATTGCAATACCATCATCTGCACCAAGTGTTGTTCCATCAGCCCATACCCATTTGCCATCAGTTAATAAAGTTAAACCATCTTTCTCAAAATCAATGGTACAATCATCCTCTTTTTCACATACAATATCTAAATGCCCCTGTATTATAATTCCAGGTACGTTTTCATATCCTTCAGAAGCTTCTTTTGTTATTATGATATTATTATGTTCATCCTGAATGTATGACAAATTGTGAGACTTAGCAAATTCTACACAATAATCACTTGCCGCTTTTGTATTTCTTGATCCTCTTGGAATCGAAGAAAGTTCTATAAAATATTTCATAACCTCTTTTGGTTGTAATTCATTAACTGTCATTTTTATTTCCTCCATTTATCATATCTTTGTTTTTTTATAATATATTTTATAAAAAAGAAAAGTCCAAAACCTTGAAAAAAGTAATTTATTCTTTTTTATTTTTTGCATTATTAATATTCATTATTACTAATCCATCATGCTCATTAAAAGCAACTCAGTATGCCTTATCTCTTTGGTATACCCAAGTATTACCTACCCTTTTTCCATTTATACTAATATCGAATATTTTAATCTCTTTTGATGCATTACACTATTTAACTTTTTTTATCAAACCAATTTTTAAACACTTATTACATCTATCGGCAAATGGATGTTTCGCCTTAATAATAGGATTATTCTGTGGCTATCCTATGGGCGCCAAAATAGTTTCTGACCTATATTTTAATAAGAAAATTGAAAAAAATGAAGCCTGTTATCTACTAACATTTATCAATAATGCCAGCCCTGCCTTTATTATAAGCTTTGTAATTAATAATTTCTTTCCAAGAAAAATGAGTATAGCATTTATTATATATACAACAACTTTTATTATTGCTTATATAACACATTTTTTTCTTTTTCGCAAAAATGCTATCACTACGCAACCAACCGATAGAAATTCTTTTGAGAAAACTCTATCATCAGAGTCTTCAACTGTTTCTGCTAAAGACAATACCTCCATTCTACCATCAAGTACTTCAAGAATTATTGATATGGCTATTTCAAACACTTTCGAAACAGTTCTAAAACTTGCAGGATACATAATTCTATTTACCCTTTTTTCCTCAATTGTTTCCCAGTTTCACTTTTTACCTTCAATAATTAGAGAACTGGTAATTCTCTATCTTGAAATTACATCAGGGATAACTCATATTAATGCTATTCCCTTAGATTATAATTACAAATTTGCCTTAACAGTGTCGGCTACTGCCTTTGGAGGCTTATCCTGCCTTATGCAAAGCATAAGTTTTATAAAAGAAGCAAATCTTCCCCTTAAATATCTTATAATCGGTAAAATAATTTCTGGATTACTTTGTTTTATTATATCGTTGCTGCTAATTTCCAAATAAAGAGCTTTTATTCCCTATGATATAAAAAGGGAATGTCAACCTGACACTCCCCCTCTATTTTACTCTTGTTCTTCAACATCCTCTTCAGTTACTGCTTCTTCAGGCTGATTATCTTCATCCTGTGGAGCCAACTGAGTTCTATTATTATTTACAATATCATAACAACTTTGCAATGATTTGATAAGATTTTCATATTTTGCAGTATTTATATCAATGGCATGTGAGATAATCCCCTCCAAATTAGCTAACATGTCATCTGTATACTGAATTGCTCCCATTCTAATATTATTAGCATCTATAGTAGCATTATCAAGAATTTCCTGAGCCTGTTTAGTAGCTAACAATACTACTTCATTTGCCTGTGCATATGCCTGTTGCATAATCTCGTGTTCACTAACTAATTCATTAGTTTGTACTGTTGCCTGTGCAATAAGAGCATCTGCCTTTGCTTGTGCATCAGCTAATATAGCCTCTTTATTATTAATAATTTTTTGATAACGTTTAATTTCATCTGGTGTTTTTAATTTTAATTCTGTTAATAATTCTTCTATTTCTTCTTTTCCAACTATAATCTTACTAGCTGAAAAAGGAGATGTTTTACATCTGCCAATGTAATCTTCTATATTTTCTATCATTTCTTCAATTCTAGTCCTATTACCCATAAAATCCGCTCCTTATTAAAGTTCTATTGGTTATATTTATCGTATATACATTTAGCCACATACTCCGGTACAAAGTTAGAAACATCACCATTATACAAAGCGACTTCTCTCACTATAGTCGAGCTAAGATATGCGTACTCTAATTTTGTTGTCAGAAATACTGTATCTAACTCCGGACACAAAACTTTGTTAGTCTGAGCCATCTGCAATTCATACTCAAAGTCAGTTACAGCTCGTAACCCCCTAACTATCACGTCAGCATTCGTTTCTTTTACAAAATCTACTAAAAGACCACTAAATGGAATTATTTTAATATTATTCAAATCTTTCGTAGTTTCCTTTAACATATTAACACGTTCTTCAACAGAAAACAACGGAGTTTTTGAACTGTTATTTAATAATCCTACTATTACTTCATCAAAAATATCAGAAGAACGTTTTATTATGTCTAAATGTCCTAGTGTAACAGGATCAAAACTTCCCGGATATATAGCTCTTGACATTTACAAATTCCTCTTTTCTATAAACATATGACAATTTGTCTTGTATTCTTTTCTCTTGATTATATCAAATCCCATTTCATCAAGATAATCAAATGTAGTTTTCAAATCAGATTCTATAATTATAACTGTTTCATCATTAACAAGCATTGAATCTTTTAAATAATTCAACGCTTCCTTTTCTAGATTCTTACCATATGGAGGATCCATAAAAATATACTCAAACGTATATTTTCCCTCCAATTTTCTAAGAGCCGATATTACATCTGAATTCATTACCTTTGCATTATCTTGCAGTCTTGTTTTTTCCAGATTTTCTTCAATACATTTGATTGCCTCTTTATTTTGTTCTACAAATACTGCATTTCTCGCACCGCGACTCAATGCTTCAATTCCAATCTGCCCACTGCCGGCAAACAAATCCAAGAAATATATACCACCAATAAATGGATTAATCATATTAAATAGAGTTTCCTTTATTCTATCTGTTGTAGGTCTTGTTTCTAACCCTTCTAACGTTCTAAGATTTATTCTTCTTGCACTTCCTGCTATAACTCTCATTATTGTTTTTCCTCTTCAATATTTATTTCTTTATCTGTCTCGCTTTCATTTTCATTCTCAACAGTCCATATTTCTTCAAAAATTTCATCATTGTATGGAATCTTTGCCATTAATTCCCCTTTATTTGCTGGCAAAGCAATTCCGCTCTCATAGTATAAAACTAATCCTTCCTCATCTAAATAGAAACTAACATAAGAAACATTTTCTAATATTTCCTGTTCGTACTGTACCTTTAAGTTATCGTCTATATATTCAGATTGTAAAAATGCATCTCCCACAATTTGTTCAATGCTCTTTGATGATCCACTTAAAATGTCTTCTAAATAAAGAATTTCTCCAGTATTCACATCATATGTAATAGCAAATTTAATATTTCTTTCTTCACTCTCAATAGAATCTTTTTCATGTAAATTGTTAATAATGGATAAAATACCTTTATCATTATATTTTATATCAATTTTGTTTGTATATATCGTAATGCTATTATCTGCATCAAATTCCCCGGATGCAATACGTTCTTCAATTTCTTCATGTGTTTCCTGTGCATATGTTCTGTATTCTTCCAGCATAGCCAGAGCATCTTCGTAAAAGCAAGTATTTAGAATATCTACACCTTCATTCTCTCCCGAATTCTCTATAACTATGTATTCACACTCGATATTATGAATTTCACAGCCATTCACTTCGCCATTGTCACTCATAGATTTTATTTCAATATCTAATGGTTTATTTATTTTGTTTTTTTCAGTATTCTCCGTTGTTTCTTCAATAACTTCTTCTATCTTATCAAGTAAACCTGTATCATTTGCATCTTGCAATTTATCTTCTGTATTTTCTACTTCTATATTGCTACTCTCTATTGTTTCATCAGTAACATTATCCAATGTATCTTCAATATCTTTCTCATTACTACACCCACTTAATTGAAATGCTGTAATTATTATTAGTAAAAATATTAAATAATTTTTTTTCATGACTAATCTCCTAAATTTTTTTCATCTAACAGACAACCACTTTCACTTAATTATACTAACATTTTTCTATTTCTGATACAATTCTTTTTTATTATTTTCTTTTTTCTGTCACTAAATTTTCAAACAAAAAATATATGGAGAGTTTTCTAAATAATCATTAATTTACATTATCTTTTATGAAACACCATACAGCTTAACTTAATAATAATATTTTTTTACAAACCCTTTAGACGAACAATAATCCTTTTCTTCTCTATTCACAAAAAGGGACATTACTATATTTTCAATATAGCAATGCCCCCTTTTTAAGAGATTTTCGCCAAATAACTATTATTTATAGTTACCAGTGTGTCCTTCTGACATCTGTCTTTCCTGTGCTTCAATCATCTTTTTAACCATATAACCACCTACAGAACCATTCTGTTTAGAAGTAAGGTTTCCGTTGTATCCATCTGTTAAAGGTACTCCTAATTCATTAGCAACTTCATATTTGAATTTGTCTAAAGCACCTTTTGCTTCTGGTACAGCTGCTGTGTTTGATGAACGATTTTGTGACATAATAAAACCTCCATTTATATTGCTTGTTGATAGTTTTGTACTTTTTAAGTACATTCTTATTTTGTGCAATATAAACTCTTTTACACTAGCATTTGTTGTATTTTTTAGCATTTTTTGCAAAATTCTTTACTATTACTTTTGAAGTTTTTCATATTCTTCTACTTCATCAAACATAATACTCATATTTAATATTTGTTCTTTTTCTAACCTTAAATATTATTTTTGAATTTTGCTTCCATTTGTATCTCTTCCATTTTTTCTAATACTTCCAAGATTCAAAGTTCTATCCTTATATTCTATACTAATCGGGGCATTTTCATCAAAAATATAAACATTTTCAACCTCATCGTTACCTTTTAGCTTAATACCTCTAACACCAACTGCACCACGTTTCTTTTCAGGTACTTCCATTGATGCAAATTTCAAAAATACTCCATTTTTAGTTTGAAGCACAATATAATTTGTATTTGGTTTTATTTCATTAATAGGTGTATCTGGTGTAATTAAATTCAACTCTTCAGTTAATACGCTAACAACTTCATCACCATCATTTAACTTGGTAGCTGCTATTGTTCTCTTAGCCACATCAAACTCTTTGCCTGATACTTTTTTCATCATACCTGATTTTGTTGTAAAAATCAGATTTTTGTCAATAATATCAAGAATGCTTTCAACACACACAATATTCTCAATGCTACTGTCATAATTACTTACATTGTCTATTGGTGTCCCCTTATCTCTTAACTTACCAAATGGCAAATCCAATACCTTTACAGAATGCAAATTACCTATGTCAGTAAACAAGCATATCTTACCGGTGTTCATGCAATGCATTACAAATTTGCTTTCTGCATGAACAGTTTCCTTATTTCTCTCATAAGTATTCATATCAATAGTCTTAGCGTAGCCAAATCTATCCATCATAAATACAACTTCTTGTTCTTCGATTTTCTTCTCTTCATAAACTGCTACTGCAGCATTTTCTATAGATGTTCTTCTTTCTCTTTGATATTGTTTCTTTATGGCATCTAATTCTTTTTTAATAACCTTAGCCATAACTTTCCTATCTGAAAGAATTTCTTCATATGTTGCTATATTCTTAAGAGTAGTCTCATGCTCTTTCATAAGTGCTTCAATTTCAAGACCAATCAACTTGTACAATCTCATTTCAAGTATGGCAGTCGCCTGTTTTTCCGAAAATCTTAAATTAGACGCCTGAGATTTTGATAATTTTGTCTTGAATGTGATTTTTGATGTATCCCCAGTCGTTAAACATGCTTTTGCATCTTTAATATTTTTACTTCCTCTTAATACCTCAATAATTAAATCTATTACATCACAAGCTTTAATAAGACCTTCCTGAATTTCTCTCTTATCAAGCTCTTTTGTTAATAATGTTCTGTATTTTCTTGTGTTAACCTCATACTGGAATTCTACATTTCGTCTAATAATTTCTTTTAATCCCATTGTTTCTGGTCTGCCATCTGCAACGGCTAACATATTAACACCAAATGTATCTTCTAATTTTGTTTTTTTGTAAAGCATATTAAGAAGATTATCAGTATCAGCATTTTTCTTCAAATCAAGAACAATTCTAATGCCTTCTTTTGAAGACTGGTTAGAAATATCAACAATATCATTAGTCTTTTTAGTTTCCACTAATGCACAAACATCATTTAAAAACTTAGAAATATTAGCACCAATCATAGTGTATGGAATTTCGGTAATTACCAATTTGTCCTTACCGCCCTTACCATGTTCAATTTCTACTTTACCACGAATTTTAATCTTGCCCTGACCACATTCGTATATTTCTACTAAATCATCTTTGTTAACTACAATACCACCTGTAGGGAAATCAGGTCCTTGGATGTATTTCATCAACTCAGCTGTTGTAATATCCGGATTAGTCATATATGCCTTTGTTGCATCAATTACTTCTCCCAAATTATGCGGCGGAATACTAGTCGCCATACCTACAGCAATTCCCTCTGCTCCATTTATCAGAAGATTAGGTATTTTAACCGGAAGTACTGAAGGTTCTTTTTCTGTTTCATCAAAATTTGGCTGAAAGTCTACAACATCCTTATCCAAATCTGCTAAATATGCCTCTTGCGTTATTCTTTGAAGCCTAGCCTCAGTATAACGCATTGCAGCTGCTCCATCACCTTCAATAGAGCCAAAATTACCATGACCATCTACTAGCGGTAATCCTTTTTTAAAATCCTGTGACATAACAACTAATGCTTCGTATATAGATGAATCACCATGTGGATGATATTTACCCATTGTATCTCCAACAATACGGGCACTTTTTCTATAAGGTCTATCATAACGAATTCCCAACTCATACATATCATATAATGTACGTCTTTGTACTGGTTTCAAACCATCTCTAACATCAGGAAGTGCTCTTGCAACAATAACACTCATAGCATAATCAATATATGACTTCTGCATTACGTCAGAATATTCGGTCTTTATAATCTGTTCTTCCATTTTCTATTTTCACTCCTACATTTGAGATTAAATATCTAATTCTGCTGTTTGTGCATATTCGTAAATAAATGCTTTTCTAGGTGGAACTTCGCTACCCATAAGCATTTCAGTAACTTCAGACGCCATTCTTGCGTCCTCAATTTCTACTAATTTTAGCATCCTTGATGCAGGGTCTAATGTTGTTTCCCATAACTGTTGTGCATCCATTTCCCCAAGACCTTTATATCGTTGTAGTGTAAATGGTCCCTTATGAGTCTTTCTATATCTTTCCAATGCTTTATCATCATATAAATATTCTTCTTCACCCTTCTGTGGCATAGCCTTATATAAAGGCGGCATAGCTATATATACGTGTCCTTCATATATTAATTCCGGCATAAATCTATAAAATAATGTTAACAACAATGTAGAAATATGTGCACCATCAACATCAGCATCTGCCATAATAATAATTTTGTTATATCGAAGCTTTGTTATATCAAAATCATTTCCGTAACCTTCTGAAAAACCACAGCCAAAAGCATTAATCATTGTCTTGATTTCAGCATTAGCCAATACTTTATCAATACTTGCTTTTTCTACATTAAGAATCTTTCCTCTAATTGGTAAAATAGCCTGATACATTCTATCTCTGGCTGTCTTTGCCGAACCACCAGCTGAATCTCCTTCGACTATAAATATCTCGCATTTTTCTGCATCCCTGCTTTCGCAGTTAGCAAGCTTTCCATTTGAATCAAAGGAATACTTCTGCTTAGTAAGAAGATTTGTTTTAGCTTTTTCCTCAGCTTTTCTGATTTTTGCGGCTTTTTCAGCACATCCTATAACTGCCTTTAAATTATCAAGATTTTTGTCAAAATATCTCTGAATTTCATCCCCGGCAACCTTAGATGTAGCCTTCATCGCATCCTGGTTATCTAACTTAGTCTTTGTCTGACCTTCGAATCTAGGATCAGGATGTTTTATTGAAATTACTGCTGTCATACCATTTCTGATATCAGCACCTGTAAAATTAGAGTCCTTTTCTTTTAAAATACCTAATTCTCTGGCATACTGATTAATTATATTAGTAAATACAGTCTTAAATCCAGTAAGATGTGTTCCACCTTCTGCATTATAAATATTGTTACAAAATCCAAGTACATTTTCATGGAATTCATTTACATACTGAAATACACCTTCAACAGTAATTCCATCTGATTCACCTTTAAAATATACCGGATCATTTACTAATTCCTTATTCTTATTTAAATCCTTTACAAAACCAATAATTCCGTCAGGTTCATGAAATATTACTCTCTCTACTTCTTCGTCACGTCTATCTTCAAATGTGATTGTAAGTTCAGGATTCAAGTATGCTGTTTCGTGAAGTCTGCTTTTAACCTCACTTGCTTTAAATCTGGTCTTTTCAAAAATCTCATCATCAGGTAAAAAGTTAATAATTGTCCCTGTTTCTTTTGTTTTTCCTAATGTTGGCAATAATCCATCTATTAAATCAAGGGTTGGAACACCTTTTTCATAATGATCATGATGAATAAATCCTTCACGTTTAATCTTAATATCCAAATAATTAGATAAAGCATTAACTACCGATGAACCTACTCCATGTAAACCTCCGCTGGTTTTGTACACTGAATCATCAAATTTACCACCAGCATGTAATGTTGTAAATACAACACGTTCTGCAGATACACCTTTAGCATGCATTCCTACCGGAATTCCACGACCATCATCTTCTACGGTACATGAACCATCAGCTTCCAAAATAACTGTTATATTTTTACAAAAACCTGCTAAGTGCTCATCCACAGAGTTATCTACTATTTCATATATTAAGTGGTTAAGTCCTTTTCTAGATACACTACCGATATACATACCAGGTCTTTTTCTTACAGCTTCAAGACCTTCCAATACTGATATACTTGATGCATCATAAGTCACTTTATTCGCCATTTTCTCACTCCTTGTTTCTCTCTAATGTAAAATGATAGCAAAATTATTATTTTTTAGCAAGTAAAAAATAGAACATATGTGCATTTCGTTTTCAAAAATCCACTGACATATGCTCTATTTTTCTTATTCTACGCTCTTTAGCGATTCAACCATATCTATTTTCTTTAGTTTAAAATACATAACAAAATTTACTAATATAGCAAAAAGTATAGTAAATATAATGCTGTATACATAACTCATTAAATATATATTTCTACTAAACATACAGCTTTCAATTTCCACTGTTTCAATTAGGAATCTGTGCAATATCTTACCCATAAATACCCCGAAAAATGCACCAATTAATGTTAAAATAACATTTTCTCGGTATACATATGCTGCCAACTCTCCATCATAGAACCCTAATACTCTTATTGAAGCTAATTCACGTCTTCGCTCATTAATGTTTATGTTATTTAAATTGTAAAGAACTACAATAGCTAACATTCCTGCTGATACTATCAAAACGATAATTACAATATCCAAACTAGCTAACATATCATTAACTTGTTCTTCAATAGAGTCCAAATAACTTACCGAAATAGCCACATCATTCTTCAACAATGCTTCTCCTATATCTCTAGTCATAGCCACATCAGCAGCTACTGTTTTATAATAGATAGAATTGTATTCTACCTCTTCGCCTACAACGTTTTTGTAAATTTGGGGAGAGATATAAATGTAATTATACATATAATTTTCAACAATTTGCGCTATTCTAAATGTATATTCATTATCATCAATTACAATTGTAATATCGTCCCCTGGACGGTAGTTATTAGCATTGGCTATTTTTTCAGTAATCATAACTCCTGTATCATCAAGTTCATATCCTTCATGAGATACTCTGTCTCTAAATACTACATATTCTTTAAATTCATCAGTATTTAATGGGACAACTACAGCCAATTCCTTTTTACCTGATTCTGTTTCTACATCTGCTCTATCAGCATATACCATTGTATATGATTTAATCTTTTCGTTATTTTTAATCTCTTCTGTTAGAATTTCCTTTTCTTTCGTTTCAGCATCACTATCAATAATAACGCTAGCCTGATACAACTGTAATTCTGAATACTGTATGCCTGCTATATCCATAATTGAATCCCGCAAACCGAATCCAACCACCATAAGTGCCATACAACCACCAATTCCAAACACAGTCATAAA
Source organism: uncultured Lachnospiraceae bacterium (assembly GCA_964405075.1). Lineage (GTDB taxonomy): Bacteria > Bacillota > Clostridia > Lachnospirales > Lachnospiraceae > CAYOMP01. The sequence goes on along the minus strand of CAYOMP010000017.1, from coordinate 16,821 downwards.
AAAACGTTTCTTGTATCTAAATAAATTTCTACTGGTAGCTTTCCAAGTAAAATTCATTTGTTTCCACAAAATAGGAATTCTTTCAAGCAAAATTCTTTTTCCACTCTTTGGTGGAACCGGTCTCATTAACTCAGCCGACTGAGCTCTTAATTCCTTATAACATGATAACACTGCCGCTCCTAATACGCACACCAACGCTACAATTGTTGACAATACCATATAATACATATCATAAGGTATAACAATATTAGGAATATGCAAAAACATAATCTGATATGCATAAATAATAATATATGGGAATATCTTTTCTCCTATTAATGCACCGAATACGCTTCCAAATACAGTAGCCAGCAACGCATACATAATATATTTTCCAGCAATGCTTATTTTACTATACCCTAATGCCTTTAAAGTACCAATTAACGTTCTTTGTTCTTCCACCATTCTAGTCATAGTAGTTAAACTAATCAAAGCAGCAACAACAAAGAATAATACAGGAAAGACTTTTCCTATTGCCTTGATTCTATCTGCATTATCGCCACATTCTGTATAAGAATTTAATACTGAGCGATCATTTACATACCACTTTGGTAATTCCAAATCTGCTATATCAGCTCTGGCATCAGCTAACTCCTGTTCAGCATCAGCTATTTCTGTTTCAGCCTCTAACTTCTTTTCCTCATATTCCGCATAAGCATCATCATATTCTTTCTGTCCATCAGCTAATTCCTGCTCAGCATCAAGTATATCCTGCTCGTATTCAGCTAATTCTTTTTTAGCGTCCTCTAATTCTTTTCTGCCTTCCTCAAGTTTTTCTTTACCTTCATCCAGCATATTACTTGCTTCTGCCAACTGTTCACCTGCTTCACCTAATTGAACATTTGCTGCATCTAATTTATCTTGATTTTTGCTAATTTCATCTTCTGCAGAAGATATCTGTTGCTCAGCAACTGCCAAATTAGTTTCTGCACTGGCTAATTCCGACTCTGCCTTAGATATCCCCTCCTGAATCTGCGCTAATTGTGCCTGTAATTCAGCCGGAGGTTCTACACCCATCATCGCATACCCAGCCATTGCTGTCTGTATTTCTTCTAGTGCACTATATAATTCAGCTATTTGCTCTCTTCCGCTCTCATAAGCTTCTTTTCCCTGCTCATACTTAGATTTTCCTTCTTCTAACTGAGCTATAGCCGCATCTATCTGCTCTTTTCCATTATTATATTCTTCCATTCCCACAACATATTGATTAACACCTTCATTTAGTGCTTTTTCACCATCTTCTAATTCTTGTGTTTTTTCTTGAAGAAGTTTTTCATTTTCCTCTATTTCATCCCATGCATCTGCTATCTTTTCCTTTGCATCAGCTAATTTCTTTTCACCATCTTCTAATTCTTCTTTAGCATCAGCTAATTTTTGAGCTGCATCATCTAACTTTTCATTTGCTTCTTTCTTAGCATCGTCTAGTTCTTTCTGGGCATCATCAATTTTCACATTTGCTTCTTCCTGTATTTCATCATATCTTGTTTGACATCTTACATCCGAAACATTGTCTTCAATATATCCAACTATATCCTCTACATAATCATCATACTCACTAGTGAATGCTGTCATTTGTTTTGCATTTTTCAATGCAATATCAACATTAGTATAAGCCTCCATGGCAAATACTTCACTTTTAATAAAGGCAAATGCATCTAACTGTCCACTACCAACATTTGTACTTCCTCTGGAAAACGATATGTACATAGGGGAACTAACAAAACCAACTATTTCAAATTCCTGTTCACTGATAATATCCTCAATTTCAACATCTGCATCAGATGATTCAAATACTATCTTATCTCCAATCTTATATCCAAAGCTTTCGGCGTAGTCCACATCAATAACTAATTCCTTATTAGTCTCTGGTGCTCTACCATCTTCAATTTTCATAGTATTGAAATTATCTTTAATTCCTTCAACTCTGATTATATCAGTAGCTCCATCTACCACACTAAACAAATCATAATAGTATCCTGGTTCTGCTTTTTCTACAGCTTCTAAATTATTAATAAACTCAACATCATCTTCTGTAATTCCATAGGTTCCTAAAATTCTAATATCAAATAAGTTATGCTCATCAAAATATTCATCATATGAATATCTCATATCTGGTTCTGTTGCTCTTATACCTGAAAAAAAGGCAACCCCCATAGCTACAATAAATAATATTGATATAAATCTATTTTTACTTTTTATTACTTCACGTATAAAATCTTTTCTCAACGCGACTTTCTTCATTATAGTAACCTACCATTCTATTGTTTCAACCGATACTGGATTTTCATTAACATCCATCTTTGAAACTTTTCCATTCTTTATCTTGATAATTCTGTCTGCCATAGGTGCAATTGCAGAGTTATGTGTAATAACAATAACTGTCATATTCTTTTCTCTACAAGTGTCCTGTAATAATTTCAATATCGCTTTTCCAGTGTTATAATCTAGTGCTCCTGTTGGCTCATCACACAATAATAACTTAGGATTTTTTGCCAACGCTCTGGCAATGGAAACTCTTTGTTGCTCTCCACCGGAAAGTTGAGCTGGAAAGTTATTTAACCTTTCCCCTAAACCTACCTCTTCAAGAACTGTTTTGGCATCCAAAGGATTTTTACTAATCTGCAGTGCTAACTCAACATTTTCCAAAGCTGTCAAGTTAGGTACTAGGTTATAAAACTGAAATACAAAACCTATATCATCCCTTCTATACTTTGTTAGTTTTTTCTCGCTAAACTTGCTTATATCAGTTCCATCTATAACGATTTCTCCACTAGTAGCAAAATCCATTCCACCTAATATATTCAGAACCGTTGTTTTACCAGCACCACTAGGTCCAACAATAACAACAAATTCACCTTTTTTTATTTCAAAGTTAATATCATCAACTGCATTTATCTGAACTTCACCCATTTGATACGTTTTAACTACATTTGTCATTTTAACAAAATCCTGCATCAATTTTCTCCTTACCCATTGAAAATCTTACCGTATTTTAATTATTCTTTAAGTTTATCTCCAATTGATTAAACGGTATTTCTATTTCGTTTTCATCAAATTTTAGTTTAATTTCTTCTGTGATACGCCATTTTGCACTCCAATAGTTTTCAGTATTAACCCACATTCTAACACCCAACACTACTGCGCTATCCGCCAATTCAGAAACGAAAACATTGTATTCTTCTCCTTGCAAACGTGCCTCATCATTAACGATAATATTATTCAATATTTCTTTTGCTTTTTTTATATTACTCTGATAACCAATACCTACAGTTATATCTAATCTTCTGCTTCCCCTGTCAGTAACATTAATTATAGAACTATTTACAAGATTCCCATTGGGTATAGACACCATCTTGTTATCAGCAGTAATTATCTTCGTGTAATACAGGGAAATTTCTTTTACTGTTCCCTCATTCCCACTACTTTGTTCAACAATATAATCACCTGTTTTAAAAGGCTTTAATAATATTAATAATATACCACCTGCTAAATTTGACATACTATCTTGTAAAGCCAGACCAACAGCAATACCCAGAGAACCAAGTATTGCTATAATTGATGTGGCCTGTATTCCAAATCTACCGGCTATTATCATTGCTAAAATAATATATAACAGCACATTAACAACTGATTTAACGAATTTTTTTACTCCAACATCTGCACCTGCTCTGTCAAATCCTCTGTTGATAATGTTCAAAATAATTTTAATAATCTTTTTTCCTATTAAAAATATAATAATAGCAATCAAAATATTAATTCCGAAATCTACCAAATTAGGTAAATTACTTTCAAAATATTCTTTTAAGAAATTTGGATTATTTTGTATCTTTTCCTCCAGTTCTGCTAAATCTTCTGTAATCTCCGCTGTCTGTGCTGTTAATAACATAAATCCTCCATCTAATAACTAGTTTACTCTATTTTGCTTTACTTTTTGTTGTTTTTGCATTCTTTTTATTCTTTGTAACGGTAGAATTCTTTTTTGCATTTACTTTCTTTGTATTTGTCTTAGGTTTACTTGTTTTATTATCTAACGGACCTTCATATTTAAATATTGAAACCCCTAATGCCGGCACAGTGATTCTCAAAGAATCCTCTCTATCATCACATTCATCCTTCTTAGAGTTCTTTACTCTAGGATTCACTCCATTATTTCCACCATATTTCTTTGCATCACTATTAAATATTTCTTTGTATTTACCCTCGAAAGGTACACCAATCTTATAATCTTTTCTCTCTACCGGAACAAAATTACAAACCACTAATAAGGTTTCATCCTTTTTCTTTGAATTCCTTGTAAATACAATAATATTCTCATTAGCTGATATATTATTAATCCATATAAATCCTTCCGGATTATAATCTAATTCATATAAAGCCGGCTGTGATCTATATAACATATTCAAGTCTCTTACATAATCCTGGAGTTGTTTATGATGTTCATATTGCAACATACTCCATTCTACACTTTTTTCTTCTGACCATTCAGTATACTGAGCAATATCCTGTCCCATAAATAATAGTTTCTTTCCTGGATGAACCATCATATATCCATACAATGCTCTTAAATTTGCAAACTGTAGCTTATATTCTCCAGGCATCTTTGCAACTAATGTTCCCTTTTCATGAACTACTTCATCATGAGATAATGGTAAAATAAAATCTTCGCTATAAGCATATACCATACTAAATATAGCTTCACCATAATGATAACTTCTAAAATATGGATCATAACTCATATATCCTGTTACATCATTCATCCAACCCATATTCCATTTGTAATCAAATCCTAAACCACCATCTTCTATTGATGTTGTAACCTTTGGCCATGCTGTAGATTCTTCAGCAATAGATATAGTTCCATCTTTTCTATCCTTTATAGCTGCGTTTAGTTGTTTCAAAAACTCAATAGCTTCAAGATTTTCGTTGCCACCATACATATTAGCAACCCATTCTCCATGATTTTTTCCATAATCTAAATATAACATAGACGCTACCGCATCCACACGTATTCCATCAATATGATACTTATCTAACCAAAACATTGCACTGGCAATGAGAAAATTCCTGACCTCAGGTCGACCATAATTGTATATTAATGTTCCCCAATGAGGATGCGTTCCTTGTCTTGGATCCTTATGCTCATACAGACATGTTCCATCAAAGCAGGCTAGTCCAAACTCATCCTTTGGAAAATGAGCCGGTACCCAGTCTAAAATTACACCAATATTATTTTTATGCATATAATCAACAAAATACATAAAGTCCTTACAATCACCATATCTGCTTGTAGGTGCAAAATATCCTGTAACCTGATATCCCCAGGAAGCGTCTAATGGATGTTCCATTATTGGCATAACCTCAATGTGTGTATATCCCATTTTAGTAACATACTCTGCCAACATAGGTGCCAATTCTCTATAATTATAGAATTCTTTATCCTCTGGCTTTTTCCAAGATCCTAAATGTACTTCATAAATTGACATAGGTGCTGTCTTTGTGTCTGTTTTCTTTCTGGTATTTAACCATTCAGAATCAGTCCAACTGTAGCCTTCTAGTTGCGCAACGACCGACGCATTCGCTGGTCTCATTTCCTCAGCGTTAGCATATGGATCTGCCTTTAACACACATAATCCATTATTACGCTTTACTTCATATTTATAAATTTCGCCACTTTTAATTCCTGGCACAAATATTTCAAAAATACCACTATCCCAAAGACGTCGCATCTGATGTACACGACCATCCCAATTATTAAAATCTCCTACAACACTTACTCTCAGTGCAAATGGTGCCCATACTGCAAAATAAACCCCTTCAACACCATTAATTGTCATTTCATGAGCACCTAATTTTTCATAAATTTTATAATTCTCACCATTATTAAATTTTTTTGTATCACGTTCGCTAATTTGTGGCGAGAAAATGTAAGGATCAATAACTTCCTTTTCTGTTTTGTCTTTATCAACTACTTTATATACATACTCAGGAATAGATTTACCAGGCAGTAAAGCTGCAAAAAAACCTTCTTCATCTTCCATAGTCATCTGGAACTCTTTGCTTTTTCCAACAATCTTAACAGAAACCTTTTCTGCCCTAGGCATAAAGGTTTGAATAAGAACACCATATTCTGTAATATGCGGTCCAAGTATAGAATGAGGATTATCCTCTTCAGAATATACGATACCTTCAACCTCTGTCCAATCCATTAAATCATACAGTTTATCTTTCATTCTAGTCCCCCCTAATTAATGTTTTGAAACATCTAATGATTACTTAATTCTATCATTTTTATTTTCATAAAACAACAAACCTATCTTTTAATAATTATTTTTAATAGTTATTTTATGATTTAGCATAGAATCCTAGTTATTAAATCATTATACGAATATGAAAACAGATTGTTGAATTATTTTAATCTAACAAATCTATTATATGTTTCCAATAAGTAATTTATCACTTCTTTACTCTGTTTTAAGTTTGTTTCGATATCATTATTTCACATAGTTGAAATAATATTTCTTTAGTGTTATATTATTATAATAAAATTTTGAAAAGAGGTATTAGTATGACTCAAGAACAAAAAATGGATATTTTAAACCGCATTAATGAATATGCAGACAAGGTTTTAAAGGATATTGATCCTCAAAAAACAAAAATTTCTATTCAATTAGAAAAATTGAAACCGGAAATGGAAAAAATCGCCAAAGAATATAACACTACTGTTGAAGAGATTTTTATTCTATATATGGATTTAACATCTGAAATTACACAAAAAGAAGAAGCTGATTTTCAAATTAAAGTTGAGTAATCAGCTTCTTCTTTTGTTCTATGGACTTTTATCCTATTTTATGTATAAACAAACCACTTCTTAATTTAGGTTCAAACCATGTTGACTTGGGTGGCATTAATCTGCCAGCGTCTGCAACATCAAATAATTCCTTAATTGTTGTTGGATACATAGAAAATGCAATCTTCATATCAGAATCAGCTCTTCTTTCTAATTCGTCAAGACCTCTAATTCCTCCAATAAAATCTATTCTGCCATCCGTTCTAGGGTCTTCTATTCCTAATATTGGCTCCAATAAATTATCCTGTAATATAGAAACATCCAAACCTGCAACCGGATCACTATTTAACAAATGTTCTTTTGCTGTTAATTTGTACCAAACACCATCAAGATACATACCAAATTCCGCTTTGTTTACTGGCATAACTTGATTTTTACCCATATTTTCAACTTCAAAATCCTTTTGGATTTTTTCCATAAAATCTTTCTCTGATAAACCGTTTAAGTCCTTTATAGCTCTATTATAAGGCATAATCATTAACTGTTCATCAGGAAATAATACAGATAGAAAGAAATTAAATTCTTCATTTCCAGTATATCCAGGATTTTCATTTCTACGTTTTAAACCAACCTTTACAGCCGATGTTGCTCTATGATGTCCATCAGCTATATATATCTCATTTATATTAGAAAAAGCCTGTTGTATTGTTTCAATATCCTGAGCATCTCCTATTTTCCAAACATTATGTGTTACACCATCATCAGATGTAAAAACATATTCCTTATCAGTATTTTTTACTTTTTCAACAACATCATTAATGACCTGCTGTGAACGGTATGCCAAAAAAATCGGTCCTGTTTGAGCATTGCATTTATCTACATGATTTATTCTGTCTATTTCTTTTTCTTCTCGCGTATTTTCGTGTTTCTTTATAACATTATTAAGGTAATCATCAATAGATGCACATGCTACAATTCCAGTCTGTGAACGTCCATTCATTACTAGTTCGTATATATAATAACATTTATCTGAATCAGAAATAAACTCTTGCTTTTCAACCATTTCCCATAATAAATCATGAGCCTTTTGATATACTCTTTCATCATAAGTATCCATATCATTACCGAATTGAGTTTCTGCTCTATCAATTCTTAAAAATGAATAGTTGTCCCCTTTAACCTTTTCACACGCCTCTTGTCTATTATAAACGTCATAAGGTAAAGCAGCTATTTTATCTGCTAAATCTCTTGCTGGTCTGATGCACTCAAATGCTTTAATTGTTGCCATTTTTATCCCCCTTTTTTTCTAAATTATACCATATCTTATATATGAAATCTTCTTTTTAATTCTGTTTTTGCTTTTCTGTCTCCAAATATAATAGTTATTAAAAATATTGTAGCAGCTACTCCAAAAGCAATATATGTCATTAATGGTCTTGTTATTATTCCAATATAATTTAATATCAAAAAAATCACTCCAAAAACGACAAATGCCAATTGAAACAAAATATAACTTTGCCAGTTCATAAAATTAACAACCATTAATATTACAATTAATGTACTTCCTAAAATTGCTATTGACGGTACAGCATAATTAACTGACCAGCCGCTAAAACCAAACACTCCATCAATCATAACAACCAACAGCATTGCCGCCATTATTGGTACCAATATTTTCATAGCAAAATTAATATTATTCAAAATAGAATACTTAAGGATTAACCAAAAATATACTATTGCACCCAAAACAATAACAGCCCACCATGTTCCACTATATGTTACCTTATTTATTAAAAACAATACTCCGGTTAGCACAATAGAAATCAACATAAATACCCTAACAAGAATATTAAATTTTTTCGTACTAAAAACAACATTTGGGTATTCAATTACATTTTCTTCTACTAAATCTTCAATATCTTCTAACCCATGTTTACACAAGGGACAAACATTGGCATCCTCTCTTATATATACATTACACTTATTACATTTCTTCATTGTAAACACCATTACTTTCTATTCTTACATCTATTCCGTCCTTGGCAATTCTTCTAAAAAATGCTTTCTGAAGCTTTGTATCTGATAATACAGATGAAAATGTAAAAACAACTGTATTTTTCCATGTACATACACTACATTTTAAATTCTGTTTTTCCGAAACAGAAAGAACAACATTAAAATTCTCTATATATTTTTCACATTCTTCTCTCATACTCATACATCCAAGATTAGTAAGAGTTGTAGTAAATGCCTTTGAAGATTGACTGTAAATAAATTTAATTCCTATATTTTTTAAAAATAACGGAATAGCTCTAAGATACATTTTCTTTTCATTGGATACATTATAAGATATTAATTTTTCCAGATTTTCTTTTGTCATTTGTTCTTTTAAGCTAGATGTTACTATCTCTAGTACTTCTTCAAAAGAATACTCATCTTTATCTGCCTTAAATCTGGCAAATAACACTGCAAAAAAATTCTTTGTAGTGGCAGATTCAAAAATGCCTCTTAAATTCACCGGAATATTAATAGCTATTGGCTGTTTTGCCGGTTGCTTATGCAAATATTCTTCATATATAGAATAAACCAACACCGCCGTCAAATATTGATTAATACTTACTCCATATTCCTTGCTAACTTTTTTTAACATTGGTAAATCTATAAATCCATGTATAACACCTGTAACTGTTGGTGGTAATGTTTTTCCTTTAAGGGGAAAAGCCTTTGGATTGTTGTATCCCTTGGCATCCATTTTTTTATAATATTTTAAATAACTATCTTCATAATCCAATGAACATTCCGAACTAGGTCGTTCACTAATTACATCTGACAATTCACTATGAACTAATCTTAAATATTGATATGTTAACTCCCTTAAAAAGGTTATCGCTCCCATTCCGTCTGTCAGTACGTGAAATACCTCAAGATTAATCCTATTTTTATAATAAGATACTCTAAATAAAAATCTGTTAGAATTATATGGGTCAATGTATCTACATGGATAATTTGTCTCTTGTTCTACTTTTGCAGTATTATTGTTTGTTTCAAAATAATACCAGAATATTCCCCTTCTTAAGCGCACATTAAATACATCAAACCAAGGTAATACCATATCTAATGCCTGTTGTAAATATTCCGGTTTAATCTCTTCTTTTAATACAATAGCAATTCGATATACATTGCTTAACTTTTCGCTTGTTATCACAGGAAAAATATTTGCAGTATTGTCTAGTCTATGCCATTTAGTCTCTCTAATTCTTTTCATATTGTCCGTTTCTTCCAATAATAATTTAAATATATTTTACACACTTTTATTTGATTTATGTAGCCTCAAAATACTGAATTACATATTTTATTGCTAAAATTTATTTTCAATAATTATATCAAACAATTATTCTTGTGGCTACTCGCGTTAATTATACAACAAACGGGCCATATATAATAGCCCGTTTTCATTACATATATTTAAATATTTTCTTAACTTTGAGAAACACATTCCGTAATTTTCTCAAGATATCGCAGTGCTCCTCGAATATTTATGCAAGCAAAGCATTTTATTCGCTATTCGCCTAAACTAAACCTGTGCAGTAACGAATATGTCATAAATTGCCTTGATAGCAGTTTCGAAGTCTTCATTCCTAACACCGATAATAATATTCAACTCACTAGAACCCTGATCAATCATCTTAACATTAACATGTGCATGTGCTAACGCTGAGAAGATTCTACCTGCTGTACCTCTTGTTGAACGCATACCACGACCTACTACAGCAATCAATGCTAAGTCTGATTCTAACTCAACTGAATCTGGATTAACTGCTCTGTGAATTCCTGATAATACATTCTGTTCATGTTCTTCAAATTCTGACTGATGGATAAATACTGTCATTGTATCAATACCAGATGGAACATGTTCAAATGAAATACCGTTATCTTCAAATACTCCAAGAACTTTTCTACCAAAACCGATTTCTGAGTTCATCATATCTTTTTCAATTGTTACAGCAGCAAAACCTTTTTTACCTGCAATACCTGTAATAGTATATTTAGGCTGACGACATGTACTTTCAACAATTAATGTACCTGGATCTTTTGGTGCATTTGTATTCTTAATATTGATTGGAATACCTTCTTTTCTAACTGGGAAAATAGCATCTTCATGCAACACTGTAGCACCCATATATGCTAATTCACGTAATTCTCTATAAGTAATTGTTTCAATAGCTTCTGGCGAATCAATAATTCTAGGATCCGCAATTAAGAAACCAGAAACATCTGTCCAGTTTTCATACAAATCTGCCTTGATAGCTTTTGCAACAATAGAACCAGTAACGTCTGAACCGCCTCTTGAAAAAGTCTTAACTCTTCCATCAGCATACGCACCGTAAAATCCTGGAATAACTGCTGCATCCACTTCTGCTAATCTTGCACCTAAAATCTCATTTGTCTTATCTGCATCAAAATTTCCTTCCTCGTCAAAGAAAATAACTTCTGCTGAATCAACAAATTCATAATTAAGGTAATTAGCCATGATAATACCATTTAAATATTCACCACGTGAAGCAGCATAATCGCTACCTGCTTTTTCCTTAAAATTCTTTTCAATAACTTCAAATTCTTTATCTAAAGAAAGGTTTAGTCCTAAACCATCTATAATTTCATTATATCTTTCCTTAATTTTTTCAAGTTGATCGTCAAATGCTTTTCCTTCGCTTGCTGTTTCATAACATTTGTAAAGCATATCTGTAACTTTGGTATCCTCAGAAAATCTTTTACCTGGTGCAGATGGTACAACAAATCTTCTAGATTCGTCCAAATGTATAATATCAGCAACCTTTTTAAACTGCTTTGCACTTGCTAGAGAGCTTCCTCCAAATTTAACAACTTTTTTCATCATAGTTTCCTCCGTATTAATATAAACATCCTATAATAAAATATCGCATTTTCCTATGATAGACAAGTGTTTTTTTTATTTTTTTAAATATCTTTCGACCAATTTATCACTGCGCACTTCTCGTTTTAGTTTTCTTTGACGATAAAAACGTGCGAAATGATTATACACCCAAAAACCTTCTTCCAATATTTTATGTGCAGAGCCCATTTTCTCTTTTGTTGTTTTATTATAATACTCTCCACCTGCTGTCATTTGTCCTTTATTTTTAACATAGTTTATAAGCTGTGACTCGCACTTTATATAATCTGGAAATTCTGTATATGCCATTCCTACACAATCCGCTCTATGTGCGTCACTGCCACCAAAGCCTGGCAAATCACTTTGCTCTGCCAATTCTAATGCTTTTTGGTTGCTTTCAGGACTTTCACATGCGTTAAAAACTTCAACAAAATCAAATAGTCTATATATTTCACTAAGCCTTCTATGAAGCTTTGTATTTGACATACTTAAATATTTTCCACCACAAGGATGAGCAGGGCCTATTATACCGCCATGTTTGTGAACAATTTCCATTAACAATAATACAGGCAAGCCTCTCAGTTCCAATATCTTTAGTTTCACATCTTCGGGCATAATTACAAGCATATGGCCTGCATCCTTTGTATCGTATTCTATTCCTTTTAATACTACAAAGTCTGTATGTTTTTTCCCTTTTATATTCTTTTTAAAATGTCTGTACGCCTTGTATGAATTATGATCAGAAATCAACATTCCTCCAAAACCTTTTTCTTTAAGAATTTCTATATAAGTTTCTAATTCCACTTTTCCGTCCAAAGATCCCTCTTTTGTATGGCAATGCATATCAAACTTCATAATAATCCTTCTTTCTATTATGTTGATTACATATATTCATATTTTTATCTTTTAAATTATTAATTCAAAAATCTCTTCTAATTTTTACTTTATCCCATTTTCTCAAAATAATCTATACATAACAAATTATTTATATTAATTTTTACATAATTATCTAAAAAAAATAGAAAGATTCTACATCTTCCTATTTTTATCATCTTTAGACTAGCATGCTTGTCCTAATTATATCCAGTATTTTTTCTTCTATTTGTTCTTTTTCCATGCCAAGAACTATTGTTAATTCACCAATTAAATAATCCCCGGCAATCTTCATATATCTATCATCAAGAGATGTTATTTTCTTTCCAGCCTCTTCTCTTTCTTCTTTTCTAAGATATATCGTCTTTATCAGACGTAACCACTGTTTGCAATCATATGTTTTAACAATATCCTTGTATACGTTTTCCCTCATTTTCTCATTAGGAACATCAACAATCTCTATATTAGTTGCATTTTCTAACAAATCATTTGCTTCATCAACAGATATTAACTCCCTAATAACTATCTTTTCACTATCGATTGGTGTGTAAATCATATTTCCTTTTCCAAACATAGGTTTCAAAGTGTAATACAACTTATCTTTGCTAACCCCACACAAATCAATACTACCTATCTCTGCAATTTGGCACACCCCATTACCTCCATGCATAACATAATCATTAATTTGAAACATCTTTACCTCCATTTCTTTGATATTATAATGAGAAAAATCGAAAAATCCCAACTAAATCTATTATAACAAATATCTTTATTTTTTTCTAATATTTTTGATTTGTGTAGATAATTTTGTTGGTTTTTACCTATATTTCAGAACATTATTTTGTACAATTTTTCGTATATATTTTTACAAAATGCTTTATATCATAGGAGATTCTAATACTTTCTTACATTAATTAATATAATAAAGAATGTGCAAAGCATATTCTTGCACCAAGCACAGTCGTTTACGACATTCTACATCTTCGTGTAAATGCACATCAATTACAAAGCATTCAAAATCACAGGAGAACTTTTCTATAAAATCAAAACTACTGGCTATATACAATAACCAGTAGTCATATCAATTACATTTTTCATTTTTTCTTGTTTAAAGTACGCATTTAAATTATAAATAAAAATATCCACTATCTTTTCCTGTGTATAAGGTAGTTCTGACAACCCCGAAACATGAGGAGTTATTATTACATTATCCATATGCCATAATTCACTATCTTCTGGCAAAGGCTCCGGACTTGTTACATCCAAACCCGCTCCATAGATTTCTTTATTTTTTAACGCCTCAATCAATGCATCAGTGTCTATGGCACTTCCCCTTCCAACATTCAAAATAATAGCATTATTTTTCATTAACTTAAGTGTTTTTTCATTTATTATATTTCTGGTGCTATCATTGGCCGGCATACTCATTGCCACAGTATCAGCTCTGGAAATGATTTTATCCAATTCATCTATTGTATATAATTCATCTACATATGGAGGGCATTTCGTTTTTCTTCGTTTCACACCGATAACGTAACAACCTAAGGCTTTTGCCTTTTTGGCAAAAGTACTTCCAATGTCTCCCAAACCTAAACAAAGAACTGTTGAACCACTTATCATATCCATATGTTCAAAAAATTCCCATTTTGATTTCTTCTGGTTATCATAGTAATGATTTATCTTTTTTCGCAACATAAACATCACGCTTAACATATGTTCTGATATAGCTTCCCCAAATGCCCCTGTAGCATTCGTTAATATTACCCCTTCTGCCAAAATTCCCTCACCACAGTATCCATCTGTACCTGCATTAAACAACTGCATCCATTTAAGTTTTTTTGCATATTTTAGATATTTTGGTAAAACATTTCCCAACAAAATGTCTACATCTTTTATATCCTCTTCATTAACCTCTAAAGGAGACTTGTATACAATAGTATTTCCCTTTGGTATATTTAATTCAAGTCTTTCTTTTTGTTCCTTGTCTATACTAAATGTAACTAATATCTTCATATTGCTTCCCCTACATTTCTTTAATTATAGCATCTAAAAGGCAATGTGCAGCCTCGTCCTTTGACATTTTTTCAAGCTCAATCTCCCCATTCTTACTTATCAATGTTAAAACATTTGTATCTGTTGCAAATCCTGCACCATCTACTTTCAAATTATTAGCTGCAATCATATCTATCTTTTTCTTTTCTAATTTTTTTCTTGAATTTTCAAGCATATTTTGTGTTTCCATAGAAAAACCACATATAAATTGATTTTCTCTTTTGTGTTCTCCAAGATAAGCCAAAATATCTTGTGTTCTTTTTAATTCAATAGACATATCGCCATCTTTTTTCTTTATCTTTTCATCACTTGTGGCAATCGGTGTATAATCTGCAACTGCTGCACTTTTTATTACAATATCGTTATTAACGAAATTAGCAGTAACAGCCTCATACATATCTGCTGCACTTTCTATTTCTATTACATTCATAAACATAGGTTTAGTTAAGTTAGTTTTACCAGTAACTAACGTAACCTCTGCACCACGTCTCATTGCCGCCTTTGCAATAGCATATCCCATTTTTCCTGTAGAATAATTTGTGATATATCTAACTGGATCAATTTTTTCACAAGTTGGTCCTGCCGTTATAAGAATTTTTTTATCTTTTAAATCTTTTTCATAAGCACACTCTCTTAAAATATATTCAAGAAGCACTTCTTCTGATGGCATTTTTCCTGCACCTGTATCGCCACATGCCAAGTATCCAGTATCTGGTTGTATAATTTCATAGCCAAATCTCGATAATTTTTGCAAGTTATCCTGCAAAATAGGATTATTAAACATATTCGTATTCATAGCAGGAGAAATAATTGTCTTACATTTAGAACATGCCATAATAGTTGTGGTTAACATATCATCGGCTATTCCATTAGCTAATTTACCAATCACATTAGCACTTGCCGGTGCAACTAAACATACATTAGCTCTCTTCGCCAACGCAACATGTTCTACACTAAACTGAAAGTTTCTATCAAATGTATCAACTAAACACTTATTTCCTGTTAATGTTTCAAAAGTGATAGGATTAATAAAATTTGTAGCATTCTCAGTCATTAGAACCTGAACATCTGCATGAAGTTTAACCAGCATACTAGCTAAATTTGCAATTTTGTATGCCGCTATGCTACCTGTCACTCCCAGCACTACTGTTTTTCCTTTTAACATAACATTATCCTCCAGTAAATTTTATATATGATATATAAAAGCATTTGTTTTTCTTTATAATAAATATAATACGCTGCTATTATTATAAAAGCATATTACTATTCATACAACTTTTTTATTAGATATTTATATCAACTAGAAAAAAACTAAAATCAATTATTAACATAATTACTAACAATATCACACTTACAATTCCTGTTTTCCTTATTTTTTCTTCTGTAATTACATTTGCATTTTCTAAATCGTTTTTTATCAGTATTTCTGTTTTTTATATATCATAACAGCTTTCAAATTTTAATACTATTGTAAAATTTATTTATCCTCGCTGCTGGCGCAAATAAAGTAAGAGGGATTTTCCTCACGCTTATATAAATGTTGAAAATCCCTCATTAATTCATATTACATAGTAAGAAGCTTACCATGTTTTTCATAATTTGTTACTTTTGTAATTTTGTTCTCTTCATCAACAAAAACAACCTTAGGCTTATTTTCTTTAACCTCTTCTGGTGTCATTTGAGCATAAGCCATAATAATAATATGATCATTTACCTGTACACATCTGGCAGCAGCTCCATTTAAACAAATCAATCCGCTTCCTCTTTCGCCAGCTATGGTATATGTTTCAAATCTACTTCCATTTTCTACATCAACAATCTGTACCTTTTCATATTCAAAGATACCAGCTGCATCTAATAAATCCTCATCTACCGTAATACTGCCAACATAATCAAGTGCTGCCTGTTTTACAATTGCACGATGTATTTTACCCTTTAACATTGTTACTTCCATTACTTTACCTCTACTTTTAAACGCAATTGCATTTAAGATTTCTATATTTGATATTACTGTAACACCTTATTATTTTCAATAATAAAATTATCAATTAGTCTTGTTTTTCCAATATACACTGCCATAGCACATAAACAACTGTTATCAATCTTTGTTATTTTTTGAATATTGTTAAAATCTACTATTTCAACATAATCAATTTTT
>CAYOMP010000016.1:0-34504 GCA_964405075.1 uncultured Lachnospiraceae bacterium | reverse complement strand
TTAGTTCATCACCTGTCTCTGGTATCGCTCCTTCTTTAATTGGCATATTCATAGCTTTAAGAGCATCCACTGACATACCTGTCAAATTCATATTACATTCATATGCTCCCTGTCTGGCTATAACAGAAAAGCTAAGTACAGGTGAGGCTGATACAACATGATCAAGTTCTGCAATTTCTTCAACAACTGAGTCTGTAATACCATCTAATGTATCAGATTCCTGACCATCACTAGAATAGCCCTCATACACATTAATAGATGTTAATCCACCAGAGGCCTCTATCTGCTCCTCTGTTGCTTTGGTTAATCCAAAACCTAGAGATAACATTACCACAATGGAAGCCGTACCTATTACAACACCTAATATGGTTAGTGCTGTTCTTAGCTTTCTTCTCCAGAGATTTGTCAGACCCATACTAATTAAGTCACTAAATCTCATTATTTATCCCTTCTTTTTTTATTCTTTGATTTAGAATTATCTTTTGAATCCTTATTAGTTTCTTCTGCTTCTACCTGAATGTTTTCTATTTCTTCTGGCAAAACATCACTTTTGTTCTCATCATTTTCAGGCATTTCTTCTTCATCAGTTACATCTTTTATATCATCATCAATATAATCGTCTTCATCTAATTCACTTAATAGTTCCTGCTCATGCTTTTGCTCTTTTTTCTTTTTCCAGAACTTAAGACCAAATATTCCACCAACTACTATGACAATTATTACTATAATAGTTGCAATAATCTTACCAATACTTATATTAGATGTATCTTCTACATCTTCCTCCATAAACCCATCATCTAATATTAAATCATTTACTTCCTCTGTTACTGATAGTGTGAAGGTTTTCTCCTTTGTATTAGCATTTCCGGATTCATCTTCATATGTAACTATTGCTTTTATAGTTCCATCATCTGAAGTCACCTGTTTACCGGTTACCATAGCATCCACATTACCTGTTTCACCTGCTTCAATATTACCTACAAATGTATCTCCACCACTAATAGAATCAGCTTCGAATTTAACTGACACATTATATAACTTAGTTTTACCAGTATTGTAAATACTGAACATAATATTTGATTCTGAATTAACACTAATAGATGCAGGCATTACTTCCGGTTCACTAATATCAAATCTGGCATCCTGATATACCGGAATAGACAAATCAGAATCTGATGTATAAGAATTCTTATTTCCATCTTCATATTCCATCTTTACTGCTAACACATACGGTTTCTGTGTCAAATCAGCCTTTGCATTCATTGCAATTGTAATATCTTCTGTAGTATCTGCTGCTATTGACTTTACATATATTGTACTTGAACCTTCTTTTGGTAAAAATGCCTGGTATGTAGTATTCTCATCAGAACCTTCTGAAGCCGCCTCTAAATCAACCTTAAGGTTATTTATTTTAGTCTTAGTAGATGTGTTTTTTAGGTGAATTGTTAAGTTGAAGTCTTCTCCGGCTTTTACCTTTTCAGGATCAGTTGAAAAGCCAGTCACAATCACTCTTGGTACAGATGTATTCTCACCTTCTTCTCCATTTTCACCAACAGCATATACAAATAAATCTACTGTTGCAGAATCATGATTACCATCAGCCGCTGTGAATAATACATCAAAAGATATTTTGTAATATCCTGTTTTTACATCTTTTCTTGTTTTGAAATCATATGTAATTTCTCTACGTCTCTCATAAGGATCTGCACAAGAGTTAACACCCGGCATACAATCAATAGTCTGTGTATATCCTGATTTTTCTATTTCAAAAGGAAAGCCTTCTGTATCTGTTGCCAGCTGTGGTGATACAATAATATCATAAATATCTGTATCATCCATATTTACAAATGGTAGTACTACTGATACTCTTTGTCCAAACACTGCCTTAGGCGTTTCCCAATTGTCGCATAATGCAATCTTTGAACTGATATTATAAGTTGTATCATCATCTTTATCTGAGTCACTATCTGTATCTGAATCATCATCCGAATCAGAATTTACAGAGCCTGATGTATTAGTCTCAGTATCATCTTCTGAAGTATCAGCATCATCTTCATCATCATCTGTTACTGTACCTGTTGATTCTTCCCCTGTAGAGCTTTCCTCTTCTGCCTCTACATTAATTGGCGAAAATGCACTAAATGTTGGTGTCATTAACATTCCACACATAGCTAACATTAATAGTTTCTTATGTTTCTTCATTATTATTAATCCTCCCTAATAGTTGTATTATCTTCAATTTTTACAATTTTCCCATCCTTAATATGGAATATTCTATCTGCAAAACTTGCTAAATGGTTATCATGTGTAACCATAACAAGAGTTCGATTCTCTTCTTTTACTATTCTTTTCATCAGATTCATAACTTCTGCCGATGTATTTGAATCCAAGTTACCTGTTGGTTCATCTGCAAAGATGATTTGAGGATCCAAAACCAATGCTCTGGCAACGCCTACTCTTTGTTGCTGTCCTCCGGACATTTGAGTTGGTTTATGTCTCATATGCTGTTTTAAACCTACCAGCTTAAGCATTTTTCTAGCCTTTTCCAATCTTTCTTTCTTCTCTATACCTCTAAACATTAAAGGCATAGCTACATTTTCTTCTGCATTCATAGATGCCATAAGATTAAACGACTGGAATATGAAGCCAACATGTTCTCTTCTGAACTTAACCAATTGTTCTTCCGTCATTTTTTCTAAATGCTTACCTTCTATTACTATTTTTCCTTTTGTAGGCTTTTCAAGTCCTGCCAGCATATTTAGCAAAGTAGATTTACCAGAACCTGATGTTCCCACTATAGAACAAAATTCGCCTTGATATATATTAAAATCCACGCCATTTAAAGCTCTTACCCTATTCTCTCCAACAGAATATATTTTGTACAAATCCCTGACCTGGATTACGGGTTTCTTCTGTTTTTCCAAGATGTATCTCCCTTCTATCTCACATCAGCACTTTCTGGCAATATCCACTCATTTGCCAGCTGTGAATATTTTTGTGCCTCTGTGCTATTTCCTAACATTTCATAGCATTTTGACAATTTGATTAAAGGATAATCGCCCGAATAATGAATATTTAACTCACTTTCTGTTTCAAACGCTGCATTATAAAACCATATAATACTCTCATCATATTCCTTCTTTTCAAAGAAATATTCACCTATTTCATAGCATACCTCTGCACTGGCTTCACCAAAAGCCATATTTTTGAGACTATTTTTTAATATAGTATCTGTATCCTTAGTCAGTCTTGCCGCCTTTACCAAAACACATTGTGCTGCTCTTAATTCATCTATACTTCGGTTTTCAAATTTGACAGACTCCTCATAATAACTTTTTGCCTGCAAAAAGTCACTATCTTCACCTGCAATAAATAATTCCTTAGCATACATTATGTATAATTTTTTTGATAGATATAATCCTCTATCAATAACTTTTTGTATGTTTTTGAAATCTCTGCCTGCATGATTGCTTTCAGGTAAATGTGTAATCACAATGTCGCTATTATATATAACCGGTTCGATATTAACCGTTTCATGAATTGGATTAATCCAAGTAAACTCCCTAAGTCTTTTGAACAATTTAGGACGGTATTCTGTTTCAAAATTGTATGTTGTTCCAAATTGTAATTGATTACCATACAACATTTGAACTATCTCAACCTCTGGCATCAAAAGTTTTTTCAAATCCAAAAACTTACGTTTGTTATCCTCATCCAAAACCTCATCTGCATCTGCTGTATATATATAATCCATTCCTGCCTTTGAAAATGAATAATTTCTCGCAGCTGAAAAATCATCTATCCATTTGTAATCATATACTTTATCCGTATATTCCATAGCAATTTGCTTTGTACCATCTGTTGAGCCGGTATCAACAATAATAAATTCATCTGCTATATCCTTTAAACTATCTAAGCAACGTCTTAGTATTTTTTCTTCGTTTTTAACTATCATGCATACACTAACTGTAATCACAATATCCCTCCATTTACCAGACAATAGTCGCCTTTAAGTCATTAAATTTGCATTTTCGCAAAATTACCCACCGTATACTATAATAACTCATTTCAAATAAAAATAAAAGTATTGTTTAGCCACCAAAACAATACTTTTACTCTTTTCACATAGCCGTCACATTTCTAGAATTTATCATACTTTCACAGCTATTTCTTTATTCAATGAAAATGAATATATGATTACTTCACTTACCGTTGCATTATATATTTGTGAAATAGCCTTTTTGTATAATTCCAACTGTTTCTTATAGCGTCTAACTAATTCATTCTCATCTAAAACACTGTCAGTCTTATAATCCATCAGAATGTATTTACCATTCTCCTCAAAAAATGCATCTATTATACCCTGCATAAGAATAATCTCATCACTATTACTTTCCGGATATATATCCTTTGCCGGCATACCCATAACAAATTGTTTTTCCAAAAACAACCTATTATCGCAATCCGCCTTAATCATTCTTTTTCCTAAATTACTTTCAAAAAACGCAACCAATGATTTGATTCTTACTGCATTTTTCATATCTTCATCAATACGTTTGTTCTCCAGCATAGTGTCAATTTGTTGTCTTATATCTTCATACAAATTCTGTGAATTAATCATACTCTTAAAACTCATTAATTCCAGTATTTTATGATAAGCCGTACCTCTGGATGCCCCTGACATCTCTGCTTTATCTTCAATAAACTTTGGAACAGGTTTAACTCTTTCATTAGCTTTAAACATCTCTTCTGCTTCCTTGTCTATTTCATTTAGAGCAGCTATTTTTACCTCTGATACTGATACCTTTGTATGTAGGGTTAATTCATCCTTATAATTGTAATCCCAATTAAGTCTTTCTCTGACTTTATTTTTAACAGCCTCATCCACCTTATCTGCTGCTAAATACTTTCTCAATTCTTCCTGTACCTGAAGTTCTTCAATCTGTTTTTCCATTTCATCCTGTTTTAAATCCGCTAAGCCATATACTGATACTTTAATATTAGCCTGACTTTCAAAAAAAGGATTAAGTACATTAGATTGTAGTTTTTTATCACATTCTTTTTCCTTTGATTCATTATCAACAGAATACTTATCATATATTTCAGTCATTGCTTTATTCCTTGCCAATGCATTCGTTACCCAGCTCAAATAATTTCTAGCTGATTTTCTGGTATTATACATTAGCATTTGTTCATCATAATCACACAATTGTGTCATTTCATAAAGTTTTTTTGGAATATTTGACATGGCACCTGTCATTATTAGCTTTTCCTTTGCTCTGGTCATTGCTACATATAATACTCTTAATTCTTCACCTTTATTTTCTAATACAATCTGATTTTGAAGTATTTTTTTTACAATTGTTGTTCTCTTAGTTCGCTTTTCATAATCAACATAGTCTGTTCCAATGCCCATATCAGGATGCATTACAACAGTGGCTCTTGCATCCATTTCATTAAACAGCTTGCCCATTCCACTAACAAAAACTACCGGAAATTCTAAGCCTTTACTCTTATGGATACTCATAATCTTTACAGCATTTTCATTTCCGCTGGTAACCTCTGCTTCACCATAATCAATTTCTGCCTTATGTAAACTCTCAATATATCTTACAAAGTTAAACAATCCCTTATAGCTTGTCTTTTCAAAAGCCAATGCCTTTTCTAACAAAATGTCAACATTGGCACTTCTT
The DNA here is from genome assembly GCA_964405075.1 of uncultured Lachnospiraceae bacterium. Taxonomy (GTDB): domain Bacteria; phylum Bacillota; class Clostridia; order Lachnospirales; family Lachnospiraceae; genus CAYOMP01. The sequence continues at coordinate 28,811 of CAYOMP010000016.1, read as the reverse complement.
TGCTCACCACCAGGCATAACACTGATGATATTTTCAAAACCTGTGTCATCAAGAATTTTCCATATTATTTTGTGAACTTCTGTATACTCTGCTACTCTTCTAAACTCGTTTAATTGTTCAAAAAATATTTTTAATTTTCCCTTAACAACCTCGTCACTACCATTTGCTAAATAATCTTTGCATGCCTCGTACATACTTGCAATTTTACTAATTTTAATCTTAGCCATATCTTCGGATTTAAGATTATATATTGGTGATGTTAATATAGATGTCAAAGGTATATCCTGATATGGATTATCAATAATTCTTAAGTAGTTTAGAATTATTGTAATTTCAAATGTTGAAAAATATCCTGTTTGTGAACTGGCATGAACTGGTATTCCCTCTTCCTGTAATACCTTCATAAAATCCTCTGCCCATCCAGAAACTGTTCTAAGCAAAATTGCTATATCCTTAAATTCACATTTTCTATAAATTATTATTTCCTTACCATCTTTATCCTTTGCCTTATCTACAACCTGCAATGGCTTTATTTTTTTTCTATCGCCATCTTCTACTACTTGCTGGGCTATGTTTGGCTCTTTACTTAAATCTTCAAACTCTTTACCATATACCAATATCTTAATTCTTTCAGCTATTGCTCTGGCCTCTAATTCAATTTTTGTAATATCTGCATTTGAATCGCTATTTTCCTTCTTTTTTCCCTTGCTTTCATCAGACACCGTACTATTTATGCTGTCTTCATCTATAATAATTAATTCAGCATCGTACTGACTTTCATCAAATCCTTTAGGTACTTCTGCTCCCAGAAATGTTGGTTCTTTACCTTGGTTTTCAGGCTTATCCATATCCTTAACAAAGTTAGCTCCTAAATACAATGCAGCATTCTCATCATATTCAACATTTCCCAAATCTCTTCCCATAATCTGCGAAAAAATGTAATTAGTGGCATCTAATACCTGTCTTCGACTTCGGAAATTTTTATGCAATTCAATTTTTTGGCATTGGTTGTACTTCTCAATTTTTTCCTGCTTATCTGTACCATATAATGGATAATTATCATATTTGTCCATAAATATTTCTGGTCTGGCTAATCGAAACTTATAAATACTTTGTTTGACATCACCAACCATAAAAATATTATTATGCCCCATACTGCATCGTGAAACTGATGTAAGAATATACTCCTGCACCATATTACTATCCTGATATTCATCAATAATGATTTCTTCAAACTGCTCCATAAATTGCTTAGCAACATCTGTACTAATAATTTCTTCTTCATTTTCTTCACACAAAATATTTAAGGCATAATGTTCTAAATCAGAAAAATCCACAATATTTTTCTTTAGTTTAGCTTCTTTGAACTTTTCGTCGAATTCTTTAGTTAAAGAAACCAAGGTATTAATAGCACTACGGCAGTTAATTATATCTGACAAAATTTCTTCTGATTTTGCGAAGAAATAATCTCCCTGTATTTTTTTTATTCCATCTTTAATTTCATCTCGCAAATCCTTTACCAGCTGCTTCTTCTCTTCACTGACTGCTGCATCTTTTTTGCTGGAAAGTCTCATAAATTCCATACTGGCAATTCTTTTATTGTATTCACTATATGTAGTAGACTCTGCAATATGCTTTAACTGAGACAAATCATTTCTAATGGCTTCCTCATACATATATGGACCATCATCAGGATCAATTACTATTTTTAATGCCTTTTCTCCAATTTTTACCAAATCACAAATCAAGCAATTTATATTTACTAATAAAGACTGTATCCATTCTGTTTTTTCAAGCTCTTCTAACGAATTAACACTATATGCACTGGCACAATTATCCAGCCATTTCTGTGGCCAGGGATAGCTTGTAGAGAAATTATACAATTGTAATATCATACCTTCGATAGCTTCATCTGTTTTCCCTGTTGCATAGCTCTCTGCAAAGTCAATAAATACCTCGTCCTTAGCAGCGTAATGTGACTCTAACACTTCTTCTAAAACTTCTGCTCTTAAAAGTTTAAGTTCTCCTTCATCACCGATTCTAAAAGAAGGATCCAAATCTATATTATTGAAATTATCCTGAATCACACTTTTACAAAAGCCGTCAATTGTCATAATATACGAGCTGTGAATTAAGGAAACCTGTTTTTGCAAATGCTCATTATCAGGGTCTTTCTCAAGTGCCCTTTCTATTGCATCACCTATACGTCCTCTCATTTCTGCTGCTGCAGCATTTGTAAAAGTAACTATTAACAACTTATCAACATCTACTTTTCTATCAATTATCATTCTAATAATACGCTCAACTAATACTGCTGTTTTACCCGAACCAGCAGCTGCTGCAACTAATAAATTACTATCCTGCAAATCTATTGCTGCTTTCTGGTCATCAGTCCACGTTGCTCCCATTAATTCTCACTCCCTTCATTATTTTTTTCTATTTTTTCCAGTTCATTTTCTTCCTCAGGTTCATTTTCCATATCTTTTAATAATTTCCATATTTCTTCGTCCTTAAATTGCTTAAGTCTTCTATAATTGAACCCATGTATTCTGGTATCAAAGCCACATATACTTTTGTAATCACAATATTGGCAAGCTGTGTTAGCTCCATCATCATATGGATTAATTTCAACATTTCCTGCCAAAATCTCTTTTCCAATAGACTTGACCTTTTCATTGACAAATTTACCTAATATACTCATCTGTTGTTGTGTAGCAACTGACGAATTCTTGGTTAAGCTTCCATCCTTTGTTAATCCTACCGGAATAACACTGGATTTTTTTTCAAATTCCTCATCCATTAATCTAATAACTCCAATATCACTGTTAACCAATCCATTCATTTTCAATTTATCAATAATTTCCGCCTTAATTTTATCATTTTCCTCTTCTTCATTGACAGAATCCGGCTTATCCACAATAGGGTCCTTAATATTATAGTAAAGTAATCCAGCCGGTACAATTTGCTTGTCCTGATGTTCCTTCTGCGCCAACTCTACTGCTGCATTCATATATACAACTAATTGCAGCTGTAAACCATAATATAACTGAATCAAGTCAAATTTAGTTCCACCTGATTTGTAATCTACTACCTTAACATATACATTTTTTTCATCTTCATAAGAATCTACTCTGTCAATTCGCCCCTTTAAACGCATCTTCTCATCATCTGACAAATCAAAGTTTATGCTTTCCAAATTTCCTGACATAGAAAATGATACTTCATACTTTTCAGGCTCTATTCTACCTTTTTTAACCTGGGACTGAATAACCCAGACTGTTCTTCTCATTATTCGTTTTATACGTTCTATGATATATTCATTTCTGGCTGAACTTTGTAAAATAGTATTAGAATAATCAACCACACATTCCTCAACACTTCTATCAGCTAATTCATCTCTTTTTTCATCAGTAATTATTCTCCAACTAAGCTCCTCGTTTTTCAAATTATGTGAAAATCTTTCCAATGCATTATGAAAAATATTTCCCATATCCATTGGTTTAAAAGTATATTCCTTCCTTTCCTGAAGCCCTAATCCATAACTTAAGAAATGGGCATACGCACATTGAGCATACTTTTCCAATCTGGTAACACTATTTTCTAAAATACTTCCATATAACGCCTTTGCTACTGCCTTACTAATGTTTGAAACGTTATTATGATAAAATGCCATTTCTATGGCACTTAACGCTTTTCCTTTATAATTATCATTTTCCATAAAATAATCATACAATTCTTTTAGTCCATCTGTTTTCTCTCCTAATTTGAACTGTCTAATACACCATTTCATATATCCAAATGCAAATTCTTCACTGTTAATATAATCTAAGTTAAGTATTCTTTCATCAACATTAACTCTCTTGAGTGCCGGAAATAGCTTAAGAATCTGATTAATCAAATATGAAGGACTTACAGATTTTCCATCAAAGTCAGTTATTGCATAGGAAATAAACAATTTATCGGTAGGCTTTGTTAAATTCAAATATAAATAGAATTTCTGAATATATGCATTTTCTCTGGCTGTTGGTGCAAGTACTATCTCTTTATCTTTTAGAAATTCTCTATCTATCTGAGAAATAATCCCACCTTTACCTGAAGATTTCGGTATAACGCCCTCATTAGCACCAACCAAAAATAGTACCTTAATATTATTAAGACGGCTTCTTTCTATATCTCCTGCCATAACACAATCAATGTTAGGAGGAATCACACCAACTTTTGCATCTTCAAAACCAGCGTCCAGAATTTCTATATATTCTTTTACTGTAATTACCTCATCACCCAGCAGCTCTGAAACCTTTTCTAACAAGTCCATAACTATACGATATATCTGAGAATATTCTTTTGCCAAAACCAATTCCCCGCTGTTCTCAAACTGCTCACTATATTGTTCTATTTTTTCAAACATTCCTGCTTTTTCAATAAATTCATACAGTGCTGTTGTATAATCTAAAACTGTTGCATTTTTTACTTTAAAAGCTTCATATAAAGGCATTATTTCTTCTAAAATTTTATCCCTTAAGTCATTAATCTTTTCTAGAGATTCTTCTGCTAACCCATCATATTTTCTAATCCATTTTTCATTCCACTTATTTTTGCCCCTAATACCTAATGCAAGACAATAATTCTCTAAGCAGTCGATGTCCTCCTTATTAATATCTATAAGCCCACATCTTAAATATCTAAAAACACTTTCATAACTGAATTGCCCTTCTATTACCTGAAGTGCGCTTCTAATATATTCCACAAATGGATTCATTAATATACTACGTTTATTATCCATAAAAACAGGAATATTTACCTGTTCAAACACCCTTGCTATGTACTGGGAATAGTTCTCAATATTACCGGAAATAATTGCAACATCCCTATATCGCATCCCCTGATTTTTCACTAAATCATTAATCATCATTGCCACAGCTTTTATTTCGCTAACCGGAGTCTTTGATGTAAATATTTCTATATTTTCTACTGGTGTACCCACCATTTGATTTCCATTGCTTTCACCATAACATTTAACTGGATATCTAAATAAATTCTGCTCAAGATGTGCTAATTCAGGATTTTTTTCAAATCTCTTAACTACATCATCTGCAATAATTATATCCTCTAAAATATCAGTCTTTGATTCTATTGCCATTCGCTTTAGAGAGTGAATCATTTTTTTACTCATACTAAATAGTTGGTAATCGTTAAATTTCCCCAAATAATCCTCTTTAGTATCAATTGTTACTGTTACTCTTATCTCTTTTGCCAATTTCATTAATTTATATATCAGCTTATTCTGAATAGGCGTAAAACCAGTAAAACCATCAATTGCAATAATGCTATCTTTTACAATATCAGATTCATCAATTACATCAGATAATATATCCAAAGTCTCTTCGGCTGTAGTATATTTATCCTCAATAAAAGCCCTAAATGCGTCATATATAACCTTTATATCTTTTATTTTGCAATTAAGCGTAGCCTTTTTTTCGCTTTCCATTAACATTTTATCTATTGTTTCTGAATCTATTTCATACTGGGTAAACTCCGAAATAATAGATTTGATTTCACTAATGTACCCTATTTTTTTCAAATTGGCTCCCAAAACATTTAACTCACTTAGTTTTTCTTGAGAAACCTTTCTAATAATTAGATTCTTCCCTGTATCATCTATTGTAGGTAACTCATTACCACCTACTTCCTCAAAAACCCTATATGCTAATCTTTCAAAACTGACTATATCAATATTCATAGTCCCCTTATTAGGATGTTGCGTAACAATAAGCTTTTGCGTTTCTAATGTGAATTGTTCTGGAACAATTAAAATATATTGTTGACTAGGATTAGCTATTGATTCTTTTATAATATTATTAAATAAATTAGTGGATTTTCCCGCTCCCGAATTTCCCAAAATTAATTGTAATGCCATTGTTTTCCTCCTATTTTTTACAATATATTTACTGTATTAATTATTCCCAGTGAAGCCTTTGTTTTCTAATTTATAACAATTCTTATAATTTTACTGCTGTATATTATCTCCTAATTCTATATTATACTTTCAGAACAAACGTTTGTAAATATTTTTATTTACCAGCCTTGAGAAATACACTTTGAGATTTTCGCATCTTCGCAGAGCGTTTTATTTGATATGAAAGAACTTTCCTATCAAGATTAGGGTGTCAAATAAAAAGGTCCAGGATTTTCGGTATACTTTATTACTAACAGACTATTAATCCATTAATAAAGCACTACCTAAATCCCGGACTCTTTATCTCTATATCAGATACATCCCCAAATATCCTTCTCTATACTATTTAACCTTCTTCACACTACAGTTATAAATATATACATACTGTCCTTTTTTAAGCTTTAATGTAAAGCTCTTTTTTGAAGACTTATTTGTATCACCTTTTTTGTATTTCTGTTCAGCGTTTCTATATACCGCAACAGAACCTTTTTTTACTACTCCATTTGTAGTTTTAACCTTTTGAGGTGTGAACTTATATGTTCCCGCCTTAAAGCCTTTTTGACCAACTACTACAGCACCATGGTTTTTCTTATTAATATTAGATATTTTGAATAAACTCTTGCTGGCTTTAGTAAATGGAATCGCATAACATCCACTTAATTCAAATTTTTCACCTTTTTTTACTTTGATAATTGATGTATTATAAAATATTTCATTTGCAACAATTCTCTTCTTATATCTTTCCCAATATCCAAATGAAGTATAAACTTCTGAATCAAATACACATACATATGTACCTGCCGGTATTGACTTACCAACGACATATTCTCCTGGTCCGTAAAAATCTTTTCCAGTTACAGTAACGCAATAATCTCTGGTACAAATCTTTCCCTGATATCCTGCGTATTCATATGTAATCTTTGCAACACCTTTCTTTACACCTGTTACTAGACCTGTTGACGAAACAGTTGCTACACTTGGTCTATTAGATTTCCATGTACCAGTATAATATGATGAACTTCCAGATAACTGTGCTGTCTCTCCTGGAGCGATACTACAATCATTACCTCTAACGCCTTTTCTTTCTGCTTCAACTCTCTTTAATTCAATATCCTGTTCTAACTGAGTCTCCTCTGTAGCGTAGGCTGGTATATCTACTACCATAGCACTAGTCATGGTAATTACAGCCGCAAGTGCCATACAAGCTATTTTTTTCAAACACTTTTTCATCTTCATTCTCTCCTTTTAAATTTTCCCCTTATAGTCATTTCGCCCAACTATCACATTGTTTATATTAACAAAATAGTACGATATTCTTCAATGGAGAATTCGTACTATTTTTTAATAGTTCTATTTACTTTTTACTTCTATTAAATATTGCATCTTTAAAGCCTTGCTATTTATCCTCTAAATAATATTTCACTTCTTCTCGGGATTTAATTTCCAGCTTTTCAAAAATATGACTAACGTGTTTTTTCACTGTACTTTCTGCGATATATAACTCTTCGGCAATTTCTAAATTAGTCATTCCATTAGTAATTAATCTGGCGATTTCCGACTCTTTTTTTGTTAATCCGCGACTTCTAAAGAAAAAATAAACCTCTTCCTCTGTCATATTAAAAGTTTTTTTCGAAACCTCTTTAATATCATCATCAGAAGTAGTGTCTTCTTTCTTTGTCATTTCCTGTGAATCATTATCACTATCTAATACTGGCATTGGCATTGTTTTCGCTGACTCTTCTTCATTTTCAACGCCCAATAATGTATGTAAAATAAATGCATATAATAGTAATCTTGAATCCAGGGCAATTTCTTGAAATAATTCCTGCATACTGGTCAAATCAGATATTCCCACAAATATAAATACAAAAGTAGTTAAATATCCCGCTGTCATTGCATTCCAGCTAAGATTTTTTCTAAGTTCTACTAATGACATACCTCTTCTAAAACCAGATACAGATAGTATCACCGTTCCTGAAATAACCAGAAATACTAATTTAATATCAAGTAATTTTGAGATATCAAACCCTATGAAATTAAATATGATTAGCAAATATACCAGAATCGGTATAAGCTTCTTCATCGCCTTGTTCATAAGTATTCTCCTATAGTTTATCTATTGGTAAACTCCAATATTTTCACCTTTAATTTGTATTTAACCGATAACAAAACAATTGATAGCATACAGGCATATACAAATGTAATAACCGCCACTGCCAAATTAGGTCCCAACATACTGTAATCTGTCAGCTGTCCTAATACTATTATTACTCCCAGCAACATTGCTAAAATTCCTGTTACTAAGCTTACACTTATTGTTAAAGAAACAGCATCTAATGAACGTTTCATTTGAATAAGTGAGGCATCAGTCTTCTTACTAACTATCACAAATGCTTTTCCAAAATCTTTAATCAGCCCTGTTGCACATAATATTGGAACAATTACAACAAGTAGAAATAGTAAACTAGGCATATCAATAACATAAACCAGACCGGCTAAGCCCACCTCTGTCAATCCCATACTAATTACCACCAGTAAAATAACAGCCAAAATCGAAATAATATACATACCTATCATCCTTTCGTATTTAATTTAGATTCTTCTTAGTTTCAACATAATACTACCTTTTTCTCCACTTTAATACCATACTCCTTAGTAGTATTTAAGGGGAGAATATGGGTATTATATTTGTGAACTAGCAATAATTCTTCATTATAGCCTGAATGCTTCTATAACCTCGGTATTCATTTATACTTGGATAATATACAGCGGAAATAACTATATTATTTTCTCTTGATGACATCATTTTATCTACTTCTTCTTTACCAAACTTATTTTCCAGAAAATCTAAAAATTTCTGTGCATCTTCAAAATGTATCATATCCATGCTACAACCAGCTTGATTTCTAACCTTTAGCTTTATCATATTTTTGTTTTCGCCCATAAGTCTGCCACTTAACACATTTAAATTCTTATCTGCAAACAAAGGTTTTTCATTCCCTTTTCCAAAAGGTTCCAAGATATCTAACTGTTCAACTAACCTTTCCGAAATATAATCTATAGGCATCGGAACATCTATGCATATTTTAGCAATTAAATCTTCATCCGTCAAAGTAGTCACTTCATTTAGAGCTTTTCTTAGCACTTCAACATTCTCCAATGGTAAAGACAATCCAGCTGCCATTGGATGTCCGCCAAACTTAATAAATAAATCTTTAAACTTTGAAAGTTCTTCAAACATATTATAGCCTTCTATAGAACGCCCGGATCCTTTGGCACAATCTAAAGCATCTGTAAAAATAATAGTAGGTTTATTATATCTTTCTCTTATTCTTCCGGCTATTATTCCTGCAATACTTTCATGACAGTCGTCCAAGTACACTATTAGAACCTTATCGTTTTTCAATTCACCATTTTCTATTAAATCTATAGCCTTTTCCACACCTTTTGCAGTCAAATCCTTACGGCTGTCATTTAACGCTTTTAAATCTCCTGCAATTTTCTGTGCCTCATTTACATCTTTACATGCAAATAGTCTCAATGCAATTTTGGCAGTTTCTAATCTTCCACTGGCATTAATACAAGGTCCAATGACAAAACCTATATTAAATGAATTAATATTTTCTTTTACTAAATTATTAATATCTATTAATGCATTTAGTCCAATATTTCGTGTATGGTGAATCCTTTTTAGTCCTTCTTTTACAATAATTCGATTCTCACCCTGTAAATCCATTACATCACCAATAGTAGCAATTGCGGCAAATTCTAATAGTTCTTCCAAACACTCTCTGTCAGCATCCATACTTTCTAATAATGCTTCCACAAATTTGTAAGCTACAGCTGCACCACATAGATTTTTAAAAGGATATGTACAAGTACTTTGCTTATGGTTGATAATAGCATCTGCATTTGATTCCAGTTCTACTTTTTTACCGTCAATTTCTTCAAAAGGTACATCATGATGATCCGTTACGATAATGGTCATACCCAGTTCTTTACCGTAATTAATTTGTTTAATTGCTGCAATACCATTATCACAAGTAATTATGGTATCCACATTAGATTCATATGCTCTATCTATTAAGCTTTCATTTATACCATATCCATCCAGCATTCTATCCGGAATGTCTGTATCCACAATAGCTCCTACTGCCTCCAAACCTTTCATAAGAATATATGTAGCGCATACTCCATCAATATCGTAATCTCCTATAATTCTTATCCTTTTATTCTGGGCAATCTTACCTTTAACAATATTAATAGATTTTTTCATATCCTTTAAAAGCCACGGCGAATGCAGGGATTCTAACCCTGCATTTAGAAACATTCTTATATCATCATCCTCAATAATATCTCTGTTTCTAATGATTCTGGCTATTACAGGATCTATATTATATTTTTGTCCAATTGCATTAAAATCCGCCTTTTTAGCTGTAACTACCCATTTTTCTGCCAAATGTTTTTCCTCACTTACATTATTTTTTATTAATTTTTTTTATCAAAATAATAGCTTTTTTACAGTTCTTTTTATAGTTCCTAAATAGAATCCTCATAATTATTAGTTATAATGTGAAAAGATAGTAGGTATCATACTCACTATCTCCCCCCTCATAAATAATAGGCCGTACATTTCTTGTACGGTCTATTTTTTATATCATAGGAAATACCTTAATAAATTAACATAAGAAAATGTTTAGATTTTCCATAATATAAAAAGAACTACGTGCAATATGCTTTGCACATTCTTTATCCCATTAATCTTATGATTAAAGATACAATTGTTCTACGTCAAATCATAAAAGATTATATCCTATAATACCTCAATATAGAATGTTGCTGAAAATGTCTTTTTTGAATCTAATTTAACAATCCCTGTCTTTTCTGATAATTCTCCATCAAATCCATAATCATCACATCTGCCATACCAAGGTTCAATGCATACAAATGGGTTAGCAGGCTTTGTCCAAATGCCCACATAAGGAAATCCCTGACATTTAACATTGATAAATGGTTTTTTATCCGGATAATTAATTCCAACTTCGTCTAATTGATTATCCTCAAAAATTAATACTCCATTATCAAATAAATGCTCACCTATTTTTAACAATCCATCCTCTAATTTCAAAGTTTTCACATCATCAACTAATGCTGTTCCACCATCTTTACTGATTTGAATATATTTTAATTCCTGTTTTCCTTTACCAAAATTCAAATAGTAATCTTTTCTATCTGGCATTGGAACATTAAATGCAGGATGTCCGCCTACCTGAAATAGCATTTCTTTGTCATCCTTATTTTCAACAATCCATTCTACCTTTAGCTTATTATCTTCAATACTGTGAATTACTGTGAATTCAAATTCAAAAGGATATACTGCTCTTTTCTCTTTATCTGGCAAAAGTCTATGTATTATTCTATCATCCTCAATGCCAACGAATTCAAACTGGGATTCTCTGGCAAAACCGTGTGCAGTCATAGGATATACTACACCTTCATATTTAATCTTTTTATCATACAATTCTCCAACAAATGGAAATAATGTAGGGGCATGCCATTTCCAATAATTTTCATCCCCACTCCAGATAATATCTTTATTATTCTTTTTATCAAATATAGATACTAATTGTCCTCCAGCATCCTCAACCTCAACTATTAATCTATCATTTTCTATTCTTCTCAAATCTGACATACTAATCCTCCTACCCACACAAAAGCCAGACATAATGTCTGGCTTTTTTTAATTACTATTATTATAACACTTTATTTTTTCCTGTTAAAGAATTTTTTTTAATTTGTTACTTGTATCAATTACACCATTTCAAATACATTCTGACTTTCTACTGTATTTCCATCTTTTCTAATACTACTAATCATACCATTTATCATTTCGCTGGTTTCTTCTAGCATTCTATAAATATCATCAAATACCGTATCGATGTCTTCACACATTTCCATCTCGCTGAATCCATTTTCAAAATCCGCCCCAAATAATAAAGCCTCATTAATTAATTCATCTATTCCTTTTGAAATATTCTTTATACTATCTACAGCTTCATTACTATTGTCAACCAGCTTACCCAATCTATTAGAAACACTTGTATATTCTATATCATTATTCTGTACCATATCCATATAAACATCCCCAGTCAACAAATTATTTTTTTCAACTATTTTCTCCATCTTATTAATTTTGTTATTAATCATTTCAATTGTATTGCTTCCCAATTTTTTTCTTACTGCTTCCATAACCATTACCTCAACTTGTAAGACTCTTTGTTATTGTGATTATATCGCGTATTTATGGGAAATTGTGGGTTTTAATGCTCTTTTCATTGATGGGGTAAAAATTTTATTATTGGAAATTTTTTTATATTATTTTTTATAGCAATTTAAGAATTTTTTATTTTCCAAATGTATTTAAACTCATAATTGCCTTCCCTTTATTGCTAATATTCAGGCTGATTGCTCCATCATCCTTAGTAATCTTATAATTTACCTTTTCTTTTTCTAATCTTTCAAGTAATTCTTTATGGGGATGACCATAACTATTGTCTTCCCCACAGGAAATAATTGCTAATTTAGGATTTACTCTTTCTAGAAATTCCATTGAAGTAGAATTCTTAGAACCATGATGCGACACCTTCAGTACATCATAACTTACATTTGGATTGTTCTTGAAAATATCTACTAACTCGTTTTCTCCTTTACTCTCAATATCTCCTGTAAACAGCATTGAAAAATCTTCATATGTTAAACTAATCACCGTTGAGTAATCATTTCGCGAGCTTGGAGAATAATCGTCATAAGGATGCAGACACAATAGCTCTAGTTTCTGTTCCTTTAGTTTTTCCCCCTTTTTTAAATATAAAATCTTAATGCCATCCCTTTGTGCCAAGTTAATTAATTCCATATACTTTTCATCTTCTATACTAATTTGTGGCATTACTAAATATTGAATTTTATAATCCGTTTCAATAATTTCCTTTAGCCCTGAAATATGGTCTTCATCAGGATGGGTTAATATAAAATAGTCTAATCTTTTATATCCTTTTGCTTTCAAGAAGGGTAAAACCTTATATTTTCCTATCTGCTTTTCATCTGTAGAACCAGAATCTATCATTATTGTTGATTTATCAGGGGTTCTGATTACAATACATTCCCCCTGTCCAACATCAAGCATTGTTATATTCAGTCCTGATTCAAACCTACAGCATATAATAGTCAAAAGAAAAATCACTACACATCCCATACATATAATTTTCTTTTTTAATCTTTTGCTATCACAAGCTTCCAATCTGTATTTTTGTTCAAGCAAATTCTGGTATTCCTCATAATTATTAGAAATAACTTCAATATCTTTAATAGATACTTCTTTTAATCTCGACTTAACATCACTATTTTCCAGACATTCACATCTTATATATCTGCTTATTAACTGAATTATTTCTTCTTCGTATTTGATACAAAGCAATAGACTTATCAATCCACCATAATAGATTACCAATTGCCACCCACTAGGTTTGCCTATGATAATAGTAGCACAGGGTAACTTATTTACTATTTTAAACAATATTTCATAAGTATCTAACACTAACGCGCCGATTCCTATACACATTTTTCCTAACTCAATCCATAGAAAAGTCGTTAGCATACTTGCTACTCCTGAGTATAATACTACCCCCACCATTGGTATTATTATTACATTTAAAAATATTGAATATATTGGAAATTCATAGAAACTATTTAAGATTATTGGAAATGTTACTAAATTTATAGATATGCCTGCAAGCAGACCTTTAAGAAACACTTTTTTTACATTAATAGCATATTCAAGAATTTTACTTGACTCCTCCTCTACACCTTCTTTATCCTTTTGTATGTTTTTCTCATATTTTTCAAAATATTCGTGCAATATTGGGTAAACCACGCCAATAGATAGTACAGCTCCATAAGACAATAAAAATCCCATATTAAATACGCAATAAGGATTATCAATCACCATAATAACAATGGAAACCGATAGTGCCGTTAACATATCATAGGTTCTACCTAATATTCCTGCTATTATCATAAGAACACACATTATTACTGCCCGTTTAGTGGATATGGCAAAACCTGTCATACAGCCATAGCTTATAACAAATATAATCCCCATTATTCCCGCATATAGATATTTTAATCCACCTTTTCTCAACAGCTTATATACACTAATACCGATGATTGACAGATGAATACCTGAGATTTCTATTAAATGACTAGCACCAGCTTTTTGATATAACTCTTTAACATCCTCTGTTAAATCTGACTTATCCCCTAAAAGCATTGCTTTAACTATACCTGATGTCTCTTCATCCATTACCCTATCCAAGTTCTTAGCCAATCTTGCTCTAACATTATATAGAAGCTCCACATATCTATTTTGTTTCAAATCAATTATTTCCACAGTTCTGGCATATATGCTAGTTTCTATACCTAATGATTTATAATATTTTTCCGAATCAAATTGCCCATAATTAGTAGCTTTCTTAAATTTGTTTATACTACCTGATACTTTAATCTGATTACCTATGGCTACTCTGTTAGTTTTATATTCATCACTCCACTCGCCAATATCTTTTTCTTCATCAGATGTTGAATTAATATTTATTTGATTTTTCTTTTCTGGGTTTGATATATAAGACTCATTTTTTAGATCATTGTCTCTACGGACTTTTATTTGATTTTCTAAAGAATTATAGACTATAACTTTCGACACATTATAGATTTTAGACTTATTTTTTAATTTTACATCTCTCAAATAAATTAATAAATTCCCATTTTTCTCTTCATATTTATAGACTACACCTACTAACTCAACTCCTGATTCATCCTCAATATAATTTACCGCTGATTCTTTAAATATCAGCGGTAAATTAATTATATTATCATAATCAAGAATCGCTAGTAGGGAAACTACAAATACAAAGCATAGTGCGAATACACACATAGGCCTTTTATTCACTATCTTTTCCTCCTGGATTTCTTAATTACTCTTATCAATAATATCCAGATTTCTCTCAAATAAGGTATCTAAGCTAATGGCTTCTTTGTAGACCATATTGGTTTCACCATTTACTGCAATCTGAACTTTACTTATATTAGGTAATTCCAGCAATGTATTAACAACTGAATACACTGGAACAGATTCTATTACGCCATCTGGTTGTTTCAAAAATCCCTCATCAAAATTAACATAACATATTCCATCCTTTGTTGACGCACTAATTAATTTAGTGGTGTTTGAAATAGTTGGATATACACCTTCTTCTTCGGGACCTTTTATTAACTGTTCTATCACTAACTTTTCTGCTGAGATATTACTACTGTAGACTAATTCAACAGCAGTTTCAATTAGTTTATCACCTTCGCTGTTTGCAAAATACAATACATATTCATTTCTGTCATAAGCGTTTATCTGTGCCCCGGTATTTTCAATGAAATCATCAGCTGTCATTATTCCCATTACTTCACCTTTGCTATTAATCAAAGGTTGGTCATCCACATAAAATGAAACATAATCTACACCAGGAATCTTACTTAGCATTCTAACTACACCTGCTCTTAACATAATTTCCTGTACATTAGTTAATTCATAATACTCACTTGTAAATGTAACATAAACTTGTCGTTCTTCAAATGTATATCCTACTACATCAACATCGTCTGGTTTAATTTTTTTTAAGCTGATGTCCTCTGGATTATCACCCAGCTTAGCAAGTAATTCTCCGGCTATTTCATATGAATCTGTGCTAGTTGGCTCGTATCCTACAGCCACCAGCTTAGTTTCATCCTTATTTGTATAATATATTTGATAAGATTCTTCCTCTTGTTCACTACCACCGCATGCTGCAATACTGGTAAAAATTAACGCAGATATCACAATCATATATATTTTTTTAATTATATTTTTCATTATATGCCCTCCTACGCTATATAGTTTAATGGTACTCGTACAGTAAATGTAGTGCCTTCACCTTCTTTACTATACACTTTTATTGCACCACGATGCATTAGTATGGCATTTCTAGTAATAGCTAACCCTAAGCCTGTCCCACCAATTTCTCTTGAATGTGATTTATCAACTCGATAAAACCTTTCAAAAATATGGTCTGTTTCTTCTTCCGGAATTCCTATTCCCGAATCGGCTACCTTAATGTAAAAATACTTATGGTCGGCATTAAGTGATACTCTGACCCATCCATTTTCCACATTATATTTAATGGCATTTTCCACCAAATTAGATATTGCCAATGTCAATTTAACCTCATCTACCTCAGCAGTAACAGGTCTAAAGCTTTCATATACTATTTCTATATTATTTTTCTTAGCAATTGGTCGTAGACGCTTCAAAATAAGTTCAATAAACTCATTTATATTAACTACATCAATATTCAAATCAGCTGCCGTTCTATCCATTTTAACCAACGAAAGTAAATCATCAATAATTTTACTTTCTCTATCGATCTCCGCAGCAATATCCTCCATAAATTCCTTGTACAATTCTACAGGAACGTCCTCTTGCATTGTCAAAGAATCTGCTAAAACCTTCATTGATGTAATTGGCGTTTTTAATTCATGGGATACGTTTGATACAAATTCTTGTCTTGAATCGTCAAGAAGCTTCATTCTACCCATAATTTTATTAAAAGCCTGAGCAATTAATTGAGTTTCCGTATAGTTTGGTACAGAAATATCTTCATTAAAATCTCCAGCTTCGAGATTTTCGAGAGTATTAGTAATTAAACCAAAAGGCTTAACCAATGCAGTTGCCACAAACGTAGATATTACTAATATCATAATAAACATTAATATTTGTAATACCTTAGCTTTCTGATTCAAAATCTCCAAACTATCAATAATAGTATCCGTAGATACACTAATTAAAATAACACCTATAACTTCCTTTGTTGCTGTTTCTGTTATTGGAAATGTCATTTCAATGTAACGATTATTCTTATCATAGTTAGTTGTATTAATTCCTTTAAAACACTTGATAACTTCCTCTGAAACAATAGTTTTACCATCTTCAATTACATATGTATCTTTAATAATCTTAAAGGTATCATCAATAATCATTATTCTGCCATCATACAATGCTGACAACTGTTCTAACTGACTATTAATGACCATAGAATTTGTATCTTCAAAATAATTGTAGCTATTAATCTGATTAGACAAAATATTGCATTGATTAGCAACATCTATATAGCGTTGTGATACCGCCTTATCTTCATATGTGTTTAACATTCCCCACTTAATAAAAAAAGTAGGAATTGTCCCGATTATCACCATAACCACAATTATTCTAAAGCGCAAACTTCTTAAAAATTTATTGTCTAAAAATTTTCTAACCTTGGAAATAATAGCCAACACCCCACTTTGTATGAACGTACTTAGGTTCACTAGGATTTGATTCTATTTTTTCACGCAAACGTCTAATATGAACATCTACAGTTCTAACATCACCCGGATATTCATATCCCCAAACAATATTAAGAAGTTTTTCACGACTATATACTTTATTAGGATTAAAAATCAATAATTCCAATACGTCAAATTCTTTAGCCGTAAGATTTATTTCTTTATTGGAAATATATACTCTTCGGCCTTCACAGTCCATTTTCAAATCGCCAATTTCAACTATTTTCTTTGAATCTACTTCTTTTTCAACCTTACTTGTTCTACGCATAATCGCTTTTATTCTGGCCTTTACTTCTAAAATATTGAAAGGTTTAGTAATATAGTCATCTGCACCATATTCCAGACCTAATATTTTATCCATATCATCGCCTTTAGCAGTTAACATAACAATAGGTACGCTTGAAAACTCTCTAATCTGCTGGCATACTTCAAATCCATCCATTTTAGGCAACATAACATCTAACAAAATAATGTCATATTGATTTTCTTTAGCTAAATTAAGAGCTTCTTCTCCATCATATGCACAGTCAACTTCCATATTATCTTGTTCTAAGCTAAATCTAATACCTTTTACTATTAATTTTTCGTCATCTACAACTAATACTCTTTTGCCCAAAGCCATTCACCTCAATTAATCAACTGTTATTAAATCTTTAATCTTGTTGTAAACGCCTTCCTTTATTCCCGTTATCTGCATGATATCCTCTATTGAATTAAATCCTCCATTGCTCTCTCTGTAAGCAATGATCTTATCTGCCTTAGACTGACCAATTCCCGGCAAATTCATTAATTCACTATCTGATGCTGTATTAATATTTACCAATCCTCCACTACTCTGACCAATAGTAGAAGAAGCACTGTCATCCTCTTTATAAATCTCCATAGATGACTTGCCATCCATTTTCATAAGTTCAACATCTTCTATAGTCGGTACAAATATCCTTTCTGAATCCTTCACTATCTGCGCCTGATTCAAATAGTCTTTTGAGCCTTCTTCCGTAATACCACCTGCTGCTTCGATTGCTTCATAAATTCTGGCATTTTCTTCTAACTCATACACGCCAGGTGTTTCAACCTGACCACACACGTATACAAAAATTGTTGCTTTTTCATTGCTGTTTATAGTATTAGCATCCATTTTTTCAGGTTCTGTAAATTCCTGCTGATTCTCTAATGGCAAATCACTGGTGCTGGTGTCAATGTTATCAACAATATTTTCTATATTATCTTCAAATAAAATACTTTCACTCGATTCCTCTTTTACTTCCACAGTATTTGTGTTACAACTATATAAAATACCACTAAATACTGCTAAAGCTGTGATAAGTACTATTTTTACTATTTTGTCTTTTCGCATAATTTTCTCCTTCAAAAGTAGAAAACCCCTCTATGCCTAGACTATTTTATTTTAACTAAATTACTTAATTTTTACAATACACATTATGTTTAAAAATCAAGTAATCTCTTAACATTATTTCAGCAAATAATTATTTCCATTTAAAAATAATAATGCCGGCAGCACACAGCACCATACCAATAACTTTAATCCATTGAAATGGTTGTTTTTCCACTCCAAACAGTCCAAATAATTCTATCAAATACGACACCAACAGCTGAGCTACAACTATTAACATCGTAGCTTTGGCAGGTCCTAAACTAGCCATACTTTTTATCACTGTAAATGTTATAAAAGCACCAATAACGCCACCTGATAACATATATTTGTGCTCAACCTGTAATAAAGTGACCAGACTCTGCCGTCCTGTAAAAAACCATGCAATAATACACACAATTAAGGCACTGAATTGTACCCAAATATTAGTTACCCATTCTCCACATTTCTTAGTAACTTCCGTATTAAAAACTCCCTGTATACTCA
This sequence comes from uncultured Lachnospiraceae bacterium, assembly GCA_964405075.1. GTDB lineage: Bacteria > Bacillota > Clostridia > Lachnospirales > Lachnospiraceae > CAYOMP01. The sequence continues at coordinate 9,513 of CAYOMP010000016.1, read as the reverse complement.
TTAGTGCACCTGATATTAATGCAATAAAAAAACCAATCATTAGAAATTCCTCCTAAAATTATATATTTAAGATTATTTCCAATGATTGGATGATTATTCCTAATATTAATTTTTCAATCAAAAAATGATATTAGTCAATAAAATATATTGCCATTTTTAGCAACTTAACTTTCAGCCTTAGCCGCAACAATGGATTTTTCCAACTTTTCAATCATTTCATCCACATGCTCTTTTTCAATAATAAGAGGTGGCACCATACGAACTACGTTACTTCCTGCTGTTATTACTACTAAGCCATTTTCCAATGCCTTATTTACTACTTTGCCTGGTGCAAAGTCAACTACCAGACCTTGCATAAGACCTTTTCCACGTCTCTCAGTTATACAATCATACTTATCCACTAATTCATTTAATTTATTTTCAAGATATACACTAATCTCTTTTACGTGCTCTACAATATTTTTCTTTTCGAATATTTCAAATACCTTTGCAACAGCTGCACATACAAATGGATTACCGCCATAAGTAGTTCCATGATCTCCCGGAACAAGACTGGCAGCCTTATCAACCATTGCAAAACAACCTACCGGCACGCCACATCCCAACGCCTTAGCACTTGTCATAATATCCGGTTTAACACCATATTCCTGCCAGGCAAACATATAACCTGTTCTGCCCATACCACACTGTATTTCATCTAAAATAAGTAAAATGTCATTATCGTCACATAATTTTCTAACACCTTCAAGGAATTCCTTCGTAGCTGGCATTAATCCGCCTTCACCCTGAACTGTTTCCATAATGATAGCACATGTCTTATCGTTTACTAATTCTTTAACACTCTCTAAGTTGTTATATTCAGCAAACTTAACTCCACCGATTAATGGCTTAAATGGTTCCTGATAATGGTCATTTCCTGTAACTGATAATGCACCAAATGTTCTACCATGAAAAGAATTTTTCATAGCAATAATTTCGTGGTCATGGCAACCATCTTTATCATAAGCATAACGTCTAGCTGTTTTTATTGCACCTTCAATTGCTTCCGCTCCACTATTAGTAAAAAATACTCTATCCATTCCAGATGCCTTAATAAAAGCTTCTCCTGCCTCTGCACATGGATTACTATAGAATAGATTTGAAATATGTAATAATTTGTCAATCTGAGCCTTTAGTGTATCGTTATATTCTTTATTGTTATAGCCTAATGCCATTACTGCAATGCCTGCAGCAAAATCAAGGTATTTCTTACCTTCTACATCATATAGATACACTCCATCCCCTTTATCGAATGCAACTTGAAAACGATTATATGTATGAAGTACATTATCTTCCAATTTATCAATAACATCAATATTATTCATTATAATACCTACTTTCCTTTTCACCAATTATAGCAGTTCCAATACCTTTATTTGTAAAGAATTCAAGCAATAAACAATGTTCAATTCTTCCATCTAGGATATGCACTCTGGATACGCCACTTTCAATGGCATCAATACAGTTTTTAAGCTTTGGAAGCATTCCTCCACCTACATTTCCTGATGTTAAGAATTCTTTTGTTTCTTCTACTGTTAATTCTGATATTAATGTTTCAGGTCTGATTGGATCTCTATATACACCTTCCGTATCTGTTAAGAAAGCGAGCTTTTCTGCTTTTACACTTCTGGCAATTGCACATGCTGCATCATCAGCATTGATATTATATGAATTATAGTCATCGTCAACACCTATTGGACAAATAACCGGAACAAAATCATTATCAAGTAATGTGTTGATTAATTCATGATTTACTTCTGTTACTTCACCAACAAATCCTATATCTTTTCCATCTGAGAACTTCTTTTCTACTTTGATTGTTGAACCGTCTTTTCCACTGATACCTACAGCCTTAACTCCAAGACTTTCCATCATCTGCACTAAACCTTTATTAACTTTTCCCAAAACCATTTCAGCAATTTCCATAGTTTCAGCATCAGTTACACGAAGACCATTAACGAACTGTGGTTCTTTTCCTGATAATTTAACCCATTTACTGATTTCTTTACCGCCACCATGTACGATAATTGGTTTAAATCCTACTAATTTTAAAAGCGCAACGTCTTTTATTACATTTTTCTTCAAATTATCATCTATCATGGCACTTCCGCCATATTTTACTACTATTGTCTTTCCATTAAATCTCTGTATATATGGTAATGCCTCGATTAATACTTGTGCTTTCTGAAGCCACAATTCCATATTTTCCATTATTTATTCCTCCCTATTATGAACGATAATCCGCGTTTATTTTTACATAGTCATATGTCAAATCACATCCCCAGGCTGTTGCTGTTGCATCGCCCATCTTAACATCTGCAATAGCTGTAACTTCTGGTTCTGATAATATCTTTGTAGCTTCTTCTTCACTGTAATCAACAGCCACACCATTTTCAATAATCTGCATTTTTCCAGCTTTGCTTTCAAAGAACAAATCAACCTTTTCCGGGTCAAACTGTGCACCTGAATATCCCATTGCACAAAGTATACGTCCCCAGTTAGCATCATGTCCATATATAGCTGCCTTAGTAAGGCTTGAAGTAATTACTGATTTACTAAGTAAAACTGCCTGTTCCTTAGTTTCAGCTCCCACTATCTTAACTTCAAAAAGAGCTGTTGCACCTTCACCGTCTCCTGCCATCTTTTTAGCAAGATATGTATTTACATAATTAAGAGCCTGACAAAATTCTTTATATTCTTCTGTTCCCTCTTTTATTTCTTCATTTCCAGCCATTCCATTAGCTAATAAAAGAACTGTATCATTAGTTGATGTATCACCATCTACAGAAATCATATTATATGTATCCTTTACATCTTCGCTTAATGCTTTCTGTAATAGTTCCTTGGAAATAACTGCGTCTGTAGTAATAAACCCAAGCATTGTGCACATATTTGGATGAATCATTCCTGAACCCTTGCACATTCCACCAATAACAACCTCTGTACCTTTAACATTAATGCTTACTGCTATTTCTTTATTTACTGTATCAGTTGTCATAATAGCCTTAGATGCATTAGTACCAGCATCAATACTGCCATCCAATTCTGGTGCCATCATTTCAATACCCTTTGCTATTTTGTCCATAGGAAGCTGTTTTCCAATAACACCTGTTGATGCTACTAATACGCTGTCAGCATCAACTCCTAATACCTTATTAGCCACATCTGCTGTTTCTTTACAATATCCATATCCTTCAGCTCCTGTACAAGCATTAGCAATACCTGCATTAATTACTACTGCCTGTGCAAAAGGCTTATTATATACAATATCCTGATCCCATTTAACTGGTGCTGCCTTAACAACATTAGTTGTAAAAGTTCCCGCTGCCAATGCTGGTTTTTCACTATAAATCAATGCCATATCTTTTCTGTCTTTATATTTGATTCCCGCTGCTACTGAAGCTGCTTTATATCCCTTTGCTGCTGTTACGCCACCTTTAATTATTTCCATCGTATACATTTCCTTTCTATTATAATTATTTTTCCAGTCTTATCTATTTTTTCTTATTTAACAAACTCGGTTACATTATCAACATTTAAAGTATAATCATAATAATTCAAATCTTCTCTAAATTCCCATCCTTCTGCTTTCCAAAAGGCATTTCCTATCTCATTACTTTTAAATGCTATTAATGAAACCTTATTAATCTGTTCTTTTTTTAACTCTTCAATTGCTTTGAGAGCCATATTTGTTCCAATTTTTCTATGTCTATAATTAGAATCTACACAAACATGATAAAAGCATCCTCTTCGTCCATCATGTCCACAAAGAATAGTTCCAACTATTTTGCCATCCTCAACTGCCACTACACTAGTTGTTGGATTACGTCTTAAGAATCTCTCAATGCCCTCTTTTGAATCATCAATACTTCTAATCCCAAATCCATTAATACTATTCCAAAGCTTCGCAATCTCTTCGTAATCTTCTATCATCATTGTTCTAATCATTATTAATACCTCTATTATGGGAACATTGGTACTAATTCAAGTCCCATACTTTCTTCTAATCCAAACATCAGATTCATATTTTGGATAGCCTGACCTGCCGCTCCTTTGACAACATTATCAAGTGCTCCCATCGCAATGATTCTTCCTGTTCTTTCATCTATTTTAAAATTAACATCTACATAATTGCTGCCTTCAACCCATTTTGTCTGAGGGCAAACATCTTTTTCTAAAACTCTAACGAATTTTTCATCATTATAGTATTTGTCATATGCAGCCTTAACCTGTTCATAACTTACATTGTCTAAAAGATTTGCATAAGCAGTAACTAAAATTCCTCTATTCATAGGAACCAAATGAGGTGTAAAGTTAAGCATAATTTCTTTATTCGCTGCATAACCTAACTGTTCTTCAATCTCTGGTGTATGTCTATGAGTTGTAACTCCATATGCTTTTATATTTTCATTAACTTCACAATATAGATTATCAAGCTTAGCTCCTCTACCAGCACCTGATGTTCCTGACTTAGCATCAATTATTATTGTATTAGTATCAATTAAACCTTCTTTTACTAATGGATACAATGTAAGTATAGAACATGTTGTGTAACATCCTGGATTTGCCAATAATCTTGTTCCTTTAATATCTTCTCTATTGATTTCACACAAGCCATAGACAGCTTCTTCGATGAACTGTGGACTCTTATGTTCTATTCCATACCACTTTTCATATGTAGCTACATCTTTAATTCTGTAATCAGCACTTAAGTCAATAATCTTACATTTAGAAAGAATATCTTCATTCATTAACGAAGCACAAAATCCCTGAGGTGTAGCTGTGAAAATAACATCCACCTGTTCAGCTAATTCTTCCATATTATCATCCATACATTTATCATCAACTATCTGGAACATATTCTGAAATACTTCTGAATATTTCTTATCTACATAGCTTCTAGAACCTAACCATTCAATCTCCACTTCTTTATGTCCCATTAATAATCTAACTAATTCTCCACCAGCATATCCTGTAGCTCCAATAATTCCTACTTTTATCATAATGCATCTCCTTATTAATATTCCCGTTTTACTTTTTCACTTTTCGCAAAATCTATTGTCAAACATTTCATACTTATTTTGAATATGTTATAACGTCCAAATTTCATTGTACCATATTTTCTAAGAATATAAATACCTTATTTTGAATATATAGTAATTTGCTTTTTCTTACTAAATAACCATAAATAAACTATCCCATCTTACTTTTGCATAATTATACACCTTTTATGTATATTTAGCAACCCCTTTTTTTATTTTAACAAAAATGTTACAAGATGACTTATTTCAGTATTTATAGAATTATTCATAGCATATTTTTCAATAAATTAATTTCAGTTACTTAAATAAGTATAATTATCTTTAATACTTCTTATACACTACCTATTTTCTATCACCTTTATTATTTATACGCTGATTTCTGAAACTATTTTCTTTATTTAATGTTATAAAAAAGTTACTCGTGAATATTTTTTACTCAAAAATGCATAAATTTGCACTTGAAATATTATTCATACTGTTGTATAGTAGTTTTAGTTAAATTAACAGATAATAATTTTTTAGGAGGACATAGATAATGAAAGAAAAGGTTATTTTAGCGTACTCAGGTGGACTTGATACTACTGCAATCATCCCTTGGTTAAAAGAAAATTTTGATTACGAAGTAATTTGTTGTTGTATTGACTGTGGACAAGGTGAAGAATTAGACGGACTTGAAGAAAGAGCTAAGTTATCAGGAGCTTCAAAATTATATATTGAAGATATCGTTGATGAGTTCTGTGATGATTACATAGTACCATGTGTACAGGCCAATGCTATTTATGAAAACAAATATTTACTTGGAACTTCAATGGCGCGTCCAGGTATTGCTAAAAAATTAGTAGAAGTAGCTAGAAAAGAAGGAGCTACAGCTATTTGTCATGGTGCTACCGGTAAAGGAAATGACCAGATTCGTTTTGAATTAGGTATCAAAGCTCTTGCTCCAGATTTAAAAATCATTGCTCCTTGGAGAATGACAGATATTTGGACAATGCAGTCTCGTGAAGATGAAATCGAATATTGTAAACAGCACGGAATTGACCTTCCATTCAATGCCGACTCAAGCTATAGCCGTGACCGTAACTTATGGCATATCAGTCATGAAGGTCTTGAACTTGAAGATCCAGCTTGCGAACCAAATTATGATCACTTATTAGTACTTGGTGTTTCACCAGAAAAGGCTCCAGATGAAGGTGAATATGTAACAATGACATTTGAAGCTGGTGTACCAAAATCAGTAAACGGTAAAGAAATGAAAGTTTCTGATATTATCAAAACTTTAAATGAACTTGGTGGAAAACATGGTGTTGGTATTATTGATATCGTTGAAAACCGTGTAGTTGGTATGAAATCTCGTGGTGTTTATGAAACTCCAGGTGGAACTATCATTATGGAAGCTCATCAGCAGCTTGAAGAATTAGTTCTTGATCGTGCTACATATGAAGTTAAGAAAGAAATGGGTAACAAACTTGCTCAGATCGTTTACGAGGGAAAATGGTTCACTCCACTTCGTGAAGCTGTTCAGGCATTTGTAGAATCTACTCAGAAATATGTAACAGGTGAAGTTAAATTCAAACTTTACAAAGGAAATATCATCAAAGCTGGTACAACTTCTCCATACTCATTATATAGTGAATCATTAGCAAGCTTTACAACTGGTGAATTATATGACCACCATGATGCTGATGGATTTATTAACTTGTTCGGACTTCCATTAAAAGTTCGTGCAATGAAAATGGCAGAAGTTGAAAAAAATAATAAATAAATTATTGTTTTTGATAACATAATATAGACTTTTCATTTTCATTACAGACCCACTTTCGTTTGATAAATACGTAGCAGTACTAAACTCGCAATAAAATTGCTCGTTAAGTGCTGACGTATTTATAACAGTCTGTAATGAAATATGAAAAGTCTTTTTATATTCACCAAAACTCAAAAAGGCCAGAGAGCTGTAGCGGACATGGCGCCTTCTCCTAACTAAAGATTTAATTTTTGCGTATATTAAATAAGACTACTGATATTTTTTCTTGTATTATTATTTTCTATCTACTATAATTTCATATGTAATATTTTTCTTGTAAGAGAGGTTCACTTATGCGAATTTGGTTTAAAATGATGGAGTCAAACAGACTAATCAAAGACTCTACAATTGAAGATAATACTAATGAAACTCGTACCCACAAAATATTTAATGCTATTGATGCAGTGTGTTATGAATTTGACTTAGGTAAGCCTATTTGGCTTGAATCTACTATTGATGATTTCAAACGACATGCAAAGGCTCGTTTTACAAAAGACAACTTTGTTGAAGAAATAGATTTTGACTACTTAGAAATTGAAGTAATTGAAGAGGACTAATTAGTATTTAAAGCCGATAAGTTATTGGCGACATCTATTCTAGGAATATAAAACTACTTAAACACATTATTTTATTATATTTTCAATATTAAAATACAAACGTCCTAACTAACTCTAACTATTTCTTATTTTACTTTTAGAAAGGATAACTTATAATGTCCACAATTATCAGAAATGCAACAATTGAAGATGTTGCAGATATGCTTAACATTTATAAAACCTACGTAGAGAATACAGTTGTTACTTTTGAATATGTTGTTCCTGATATAGAAGATTTTACACACAGACTGACTGAATATACTAAACAAAATCCATGGATTGTATGCGAAATAGATGGGGACATTGCCGGTTATGCTTATGCCGCACCACTCTTTACTCGTGCCGCATTTAGTTGGGATACTGAATTTTCTGTATATTTAAGTGAAAAATATCATTCACGACACATCGGTACAGCTCTCTATCATTGTCTGTTAGACATTGTTAAATTGCAAGGCTATTACAATGTTTATAGTCTTATTGAAAGTAACAATATCCCTAGTATTGAAATGCATAAAAAATTTGGTTTTAAAGAAATAACTATTATGGATAATATGGGATTCAAACATAACGAATGGCGTTCATTAACCTGGTTGTTAATGCAGATTCACGAATATGATAAACCTAAGGCAAAGCCTATTCCAATAACTGAATTGTCAGATGCTACATTAAATAAAATATATAATAGTTATATATCACTAATTAAATTCTAATTGTGGAAACATTTCAATATCTGTAAGCTTTTTGCTCTTTTACAAACTATGAGAACCAGTTTTGTAAGTTTCACAGTGCTTTTCGAATGCTCATGCAAGCATGACATTCTCTTCGCTACTTGCGTAAATTATGAGAAACACGCTTTGTGAGTTTCGTGAATTTCTCGGTGCTCGTCGAAAACCTATGTAAACATAATTTTCTCCTCGTTGCTCGCGCAAATAAAAATCCAGATATATTTTGAATTCATTGAGTCAACCTTCCAATCATTAGATTTATATCTTACTTTTGGGTGTAGATTCAATTATGCAAAATATATCTGGATTTTTTATTTATATAACTTTAAATTCTTTTAAAACCTTCACTTTTGAATTATCAACTATTATTTAATTTCCTTATGGTATTCCTGAAGTGACTTCATTTCACCTGCTCCATTTGTCTTAACATAGTGAATACCTTCTGCTGTAGCCTGAGCTGCTGCCATAGTTGTCATATATGGAACCTTTGCCTTAATAGCTGCTTTTCTTAAGTAACTATCGTCATGTAAGCCAGCTTTACCAATTGGTGTATTGATAATTAACTGAATATCTCCATTAGTAATCATATCATTGATGTTTGGGCGACCTTCATGTAACTTTTTAACCTTTGTAGCTTCAATTCCAGCTTCTGTAATCAAATCACAAGTTCTTCCTGTTGCTACAATCTTAAATCCATCTTCTGCGAAGCTTCTGGCAACCTCTACTACTTCTGCCTTATCTCTATCATTTACAGAAATTAATACTGTTCCCTCTAATGGAAGCTTAGACTGAACACCTTCCTGTGCTTTGAAGAACGCTTCACCATATGACTTAGACAAACCAAGAACTTCACCAGTAGAACGCATTTCCGGTCCAAGAATAGGGTCTACTTCCTGGAACATATTAAATGGGAATGCTGCTTCTTTAACACCATAGTTTGGAATTACCTGTTCTTTTAATTCAGAAATAGGTGATTTACGTCCTGTAATTTCTGATGTAATAATATCTGTAGCTAATGGCACCATACGAATATTACATACCTTAGATACCAATGGTACTGTACGAGATGCTCTTGGGTTAGCTTCAAGCACATATACTTTACCATTTTCTATTGCATACTGCATATTCATAAGACCTTTAACATGCATTTCTTCTGCAATCTTACGAGTATATTCTTTAATAGTTGCCACATTTTCTTCTGAAATATGCGCTGATGGAATAATACAGGCTGAGTCACCTGAATGAACACCTGCTAATTCAATATGTTCCATAACAGCTGGCACAAATACATTTTCACCATCACTAATCGC
>CAYOMP010000015.1:31149-34862 GCA_964405075.1 uncultured Lachnospiraceae bacterium | reverse complement strand
TGCATGCTAAAGGTATGGTAGTGGATGGAAAGGTAGCCTGTTTTGGAACTGCTAATATGGATATACGTAGTTTTAAGCTTAATTTTGAAGTAAACGCGGTTGTTTATAGTGTGAAAACTGCAGAAAAGCTATTAGATATTTTCCTGAATGATTTAACACAGTCTACTCAGATAACAAAATATTTGTATGAAAACAGACCTGCCATAATCAGAATTAAAGAACAGGTGTCAAGGCTGTTATCTCCATTGCTGTAGTGAAAAATGTGTGAAATTTAGCTTAAGTCTTTTATTTTATAACGAAATATGATATAAGTATAACGTTGTGAAATTTTTGAAGAAGGGACTTTAAGCAATGAAAAAGAATTTAAGATTAGCAGCAATGATGCTTGGAATGACTATTTTAGTAGCTGGCTGTGGAAACAGCAAATCAGCTGATAATACAGAGAGTACAGGTACAACTGTAACTGATTATAGTGAATATGTTACACTTGGAGAATACAAAGGAATAGAAGTATCTTTAGATTCAGCACCAATTTCAACAGAAGTTACACAGGAAGATATTGATGCCGAGATTCAGAGTATTTTACAGGGATATGCATCAAATGTTGAGATTACTGATAGAGATGTAATTGAAAATGGTGATATTGCCAATATTGATTATAAGGGAACGAAAGATGGAGTAGCTTTTGAGGGTGGAACAGCAGAAGGCTATGACTTGGAAATTGGTTCTGGAACTTTTATCGAAGGATTTGAAGAAGGATTAATTGGTGTAAAAGTAGGAGAAACAGTTAATCTTGACCTCACTTTTCCAGAAGAGTATCCAGCGGAAGATTTAGCAGGACAGGCAGTAGTGTTCGAGGTAACTGTTAATTCAATTAGCGAAAGCGTTGTACCAGAATTAACAGAAGAATTTGTTACTACTAATACAGATTATGACAGTATTGAAGCATTTGAAACAGGAATATCAGAAACATTACAGAAAAATAAAGAATCAATGATAAAGTCACAGAAACAGGCTGCTGTATGGAATACTGTAAGAGAATCAGCAACTATTAATGACTACCCTGAAGAATTGGTTAATAAATATATAGAACAGGTTAATACATACTATAGTGGTTATGCACAACAGTATGAAATGGAACTTGACGAGTTTATGACAACATATTTTGGCAGTACAGTAGAAGAATATGCTAAATCAGTTGCAGAAGAAGAAATGATTTTTAATTGTATTGCCGCTAAGGAAAATATCAATGTTACAGATGAGGACGTAAATGCAGCAGCGGAAGAATTAGCACCATCATATGGATATGAGAATGCAGAAGCTTTTCTTGAGGCTTATACAGTAGAAGAAATTAGATCAAACCTTATATATGAAAAGGTTATGGAATTCCTTGTAGAAAATTCTGTAGTAAAATAATATAGATTAGACATCTTTAGATGTGGGGCAAAACTCTCTTTAAGTTGAGGCTTAGGGAGAGTTTTTTATATCATAGGAAACACATTGAGAAATTAATGTAATAGAGTGTATCCTATGATATAAAAAGTACTCCGTGCAATATACGCAACTCGCGGAAGAGAAGTTTGCCATAAAGGCACCGTTCGCGCGCGAAGAGTTTGCAAGCAAACTCTTTGTTTTTTAAAAAACAATAAAACATATGTCTTAAGCTGAAGATAGTATGTTATAATTAGCATGAATATAAGAATGATTGTAAAAGAAATTAATTGTACCAGGAGAAATAATAATGTCAAAAATCATAGAAGAAAAAGTAATATGTCCTAAATGTGGTAAAGAGCAGATAGTCAAAAGATATGAGAGTGTAAATGTAACATTAGAACCGGAATTAAAAGAGGTTATTAAAAGTGGATATTTTTTTGCATTTACCTGTGAAGAATGTGAAGTAAAGATTCCAATGCTTTACCCATGTTTATATCATGATATGGAAAATAAGAAAATGGTATGGTTAGTACCAAATTGCTCAGAGGACCAGGTGAAAGAAATTAACCAGATTAATTCAAATCAAGACATGGTGGAAGATTTGTCCTATGGTTATGACAATCGAATCGTTAAAAATGCTGATAGTTTTAGAGAAAAGATTGTTATCTGGGATGAAGATTTGGATGATAGAATAATTGAAATATTAAAAGTGATTTATATTTCAAAAATGGAAGAAGAATTAAAGACAAGAAAATTAGTTAACGTATTATTTGAAGTAATGAAAGAGTCATATGTCTTATTATTCATATTTGAAGAGGGAGAACCAGGAATGATACCGATTGATATGGATATGTACAGAAATGTTGTAGATTCATATATGATAAGGGTACGTGATAACACGCCGAAGGATTTCTCAATTATTAATGGTAAGTGGGCACGAGAACTTATTATGAACTTATAGTGCTCAAATAAAAAAGAAACACGAAGGTCGTGAGTATTTATTTTTTCTGGCGCGATACCGACAAAATCAGAAGTACGAAGCACGACAGACACGAAGTGTCTGGATTTTGGAGGTGAAAGAGATAGAATCTATTATTTTGTAGCAACGAAATACTATGATAGAAATGTTTAACATAGAAAATGACAGTGTTTAATAAAAAAAATGAATTAGTTGAGTTTGAATAGTATATGTAGCTTCATAAATGGAGAAAATGAGACATTTATGAAGCTACTTTTTAGTATATCAACAGAAAATATATTAGGATAGAAAATTTGGACTTTGGGGTTGACAAATAATTAGATGGTGTTATATTAGTTATAGAACAAACAAACAGTATATTTTAAAATATAAGTTATATAATAGTAGATTAGAGTAGGAGGTTAGATTATGAATTTTCAGAAGTTTACGCAAAAATCCATTCAGGCAATTAATGATTGTGAAAAATGGGCATATGAATATGGAAATCAAGAGATAGAGCAAGAACATTTAATTTACAGCTTGATAATGCAAGAAGATAGTCTTATTCTAAAGCTTATCGAAAAAATGGAGATTAATAAGGAACATTTCATTGATAAGGTTGACGAATATCTTAAAAAGCGTGTGAAAGTATCAGGTGGACAGCTATACATCGGACAGAATTTAAATAAGGTTTTAATAAGTAGTGAGGATGAAGCTAAGCAAATGGGAGATGAATATGTATCGGTTGAGCATTTGTTTTTGGCTTTGTTTAAATACCCTAATCAGGCAGTAAAGGAAATTTTTAAAGAATATGGAATTACTAGAGAGCGTTTTTTACAGGCATTATCCACTGTAAGAGGTAACCAAAGAGTTACCAGTGATAATCCAGAGGCTACTTATGATACATTGGCTAAGTATGGATATGACCTGGTAGAAAGAGCCAGAGAGCAGAAATTAGATCCTGTAATTGGTCGAGACAGTGAAATAAGAAATGTTGTAAGAATTCTTTCAAGAAAGACTAAAAACAATCCGGTTCTAATTGGTGAACCAGGTGTTGGTAAAACAGCTGTAGTTGAAGGTTTGGCACAAAGAATCGTACATGGAGATGTCCCAGAAGGATTAAAAGACAAGAGAGTATTTGCACTAGACATGGGAGCATTGGTAGCCGGAGCTAAGTATCGTGGTGAATTTGAAGAACGTCTAAAGGCTGTATTGGAGGAAGTAAAGAAAAGTGATGGACAGATTATTCTATTTATAGATGAACTTCATACTATTGTTGGAGCTGGTAAGAGTGACGGTGCTATGGATGCAGGTAATATGT
>CAYOMP010000015.1:0-31139 GCA_964405075.1 uncultured Lachnospiraceae bacterium | reverse complement strand
TTAAAGCCTATGCTTGCCAGAGGCGAATTACACTGTATTGGTGCAAAAACACTTGACGAGTACAGACAGTACATTGAAAAGGATGCAGCATTAGAGAGACGTTTCCAGCCGGTTATGGTTGAAGAACCTACAGTTGAGGATACAATTTCTATTTTGCGTGGGCTGAAAGACAGATATGAGGTATTCCACGGAGTAAAAATTACAGATGCAGCTTTGGTATCAGCGGCTACACTGTCTCACAGATACATTTCAGATAGGTTTTTACCTGATAAAGCAATCGATTTAGTAGACGAAGCCTGTGCACTTATTAAAACTGAGTTAGATTCTATGCCGGCTGAACTAGATGAAATGTCAAGAAAAATTATGCAGATGGAAATAGAAGAAGCAGCACTTAAGAAGGAGACTGACAGACTTAGCAAAGACAGATTAGCTAATTTGAGTAAAGAGTTAGCAGAACTAAAGGATGAGTTTAATGGTCAAAAGGCAAAGTGGGATAACGAAAAAACATCAGTTGAAAAGGTGCAAAAATTGCGCGAGCAAATTGAAGATATGCATAATCAGATTCAGATAGCGCAGCGTAATTATGATTTGAATAAAGCAGCAGAATTACAGTATGGTGAATTACCAAAATTAGAAGAACAGCTCGCTATTGAAGAAGAAAACATAAAGAAAAAAGAATTATCATTAGTACATGAAAGTGTAACTGATGAAGAAATAGCCAGAATTATATCCAGATGGACTGGTATTCCTGTGACAAAATTGAATGAGAGTGAAAGAAGTAAGACCTTAAATCTTGATAAGGAACTTCATAAGAGAGTAATAGGCCAGGATGAAGGAGTAACAAAGGTTACAGAGGCCATTATTCGTTCAAAGGCAGGAATAAAAGACCCAACAAAACCTATTGGTTCATTCTTGTTCTTAGGACCTACAGGTGTTGGAAAAACTGAATTGGCAAAAGCATTAGCAGCTAGTTTGTTTGATGATGAGCAGAATATGGTAAGAATTGATATGAGTGAATATATGGAGAAGTATTCTGTTTCCAGATTAATCGGAGCACCTCCTGGATATGTAGGTTATGAAGAAGGTGGACAATTAACAGAGGCTGTTCGTAGACGTCCATATTCAGTTGTGTTATTTGATGAAATTGAAAAAGCACATCCGGATGTATTTAATGTATTGTTACAAGTGTTAGATGATGGTCGAATCACAGATTCTCAGGGAAGAACTGTGGATTTTAAAAACACAATATTAATTATGACATCTAATATTGGTTCATCATACTTGCTAGAGGGCATCGATGATGAGGGCAATATAAAGCCTGAGAATGAAGAAATGGTTATGAATGACTTACGAGGACATTTTAGACCAGAGTTTTTGAATCGTTTAGATGAAATAATAATGTTCAAACCATTATTGAAGGAAAATATTGAGTTAATTATCAATTTATTAGTAGATGATATTAATAGACGATTAGTTGATAAAGAGATTAGCGTTGAGTTGTCTATAGAGGCAAAAAAGGTTATTGTTGAAGGTGGATATGATCCAATATACGGGGCAAGACCTTTGAAACGTTATTTGCAAAAGAATGTGGAGACTTTGGTTGCAAAACTAATACTCGCCGATGGAGTAAAGGCAGGAGATGTTATTTTAGTTGATGTTACAAATGGCGAATTAAATGCCAGTGTAAAAAAATAATAAAAATCACCTCAATCTTTTGGGAAGTTTGACTAATAAATCTAAAAAGATAATAAAATGCTTTGGAAATTAAGACAAAAATATATTGAAGTAGTATAATGTTCAATAGGAAAGTGTCAGAAAAAATATTAAGACGAGTCTATAATTTGAGTTACAATTTATTTTCTTTTTGGAAGGTTGAGGTGATTATTGTGAGCATAAAGTTAACTAAGGTAGAACAATTAAAACCAGGTATGATTGTGGCAGAGGATGTATTCGATAGGAATGGACATTTGATTATATCTCATGAGTTACAGATATCTGAGAGATTGATTATGAGACTTAGAATGTTTTCTGTTCAAACAGTAAAAGTATATGAGCAAGTTGAGAATGAATATACTAGCAATGGAAGACCTAGAAATAATAAAAAAGTTATCAATAGCCTTGAATTTCAGGAATTTAAAAAGACATACAGCAAGAATGTAGAAGAATATAAAGAAACCATAAATGATATTGTTTACAATAATAAGCCTATTGAAAAGAAAGCAATTATTGATAATATTGAAACGATATTTGAACAGTTCACTCAGAAAAATCAAATTTTTAATATGATTAGGAGTATGAAGCAGTTTGATGATTCTACATATACTCATAGTTTTAATGTTGCTATAATATGTAAGATTTTTGGAATATGGCTTAATAAATCTCAAGAGGATATAGACAACTTGGTATTAGCTGGATTGTTACATGATATAGGAAAAGTAGAAATTCCATTGGAATTATTAAATAAAACATCTATGTTAACAGAGGCTGAGTATGGTATAATCAAAAATCATACAAAACGAGGATATGATATTTTAAAGGAACGCGGTGTGGATGAAGCTATATGCAAGGTGGCATTAGAACATCACGAGAGAAGAAATGGTTCGGGATACCCAAATTCTTTAAAGGGTGATTCGATTAGTGAATATTCTCAAATAGTAGCTATAGCTGATACGTATGATGCTATGACAGCCAGAAGAACTTATCGACTTCCATTTTCACCATTCAGGGTTTTGGAATATTTTCAAAAGGAAGGTTATGATTTGTTTGAAGCTAAGTTTTTACTTCCATTTATAGATAAGACAAGTGAATCTTGCCTTTATAAATCAGTTACACTTAATAATGGTGTAGAAGGTGAAGTAATTATGCTGAACGAAAGAAATATAAGCAGACCATTAATAAGGACTCAGTATGGATTTATTGATTTAGCAGAGGAAAAAGAATTAGAAATAGAAGAAGTATTATGAGAAAGAGGAATTAAAAAGTGTTACCAAATGACCCGATGATGTTGTTGAGTTATGTTAATACTCAACTTAGAGATTTTTATTCATCATTAGACATAATGTGTGATGATATGAATGTGTCAAAGCAGACAATTGTTGACAAGTTAAGAATGATTGATTATGAGTATGATGAGGGCTTGAACAAGTTTGTTTAATTTGTCTAAAGATGAATGTGTGGATTTTATATTAAATTATGACCTTTAGTTGATGAGATATAAGGGTTTGTATATGAAAAAAACGGATTAGAAAATCATTTTTCTAATCCGTTTTTTTAAGATTTTTTTGAAAGCTTTGGGTGTAAATTAATTGGATTTAACTTCTTTCCAAAGATTATTGTATAATTCATCTCCTTCATCACCTAAATAAGTGAAGGTTTCGAGATTGTTGTACTGTGTTAAATCAGGAAAGGCTATTTCTGAATTTCTGATATCTTCATCTTCGATTAATTCTCTTGCAGCATCATTTGGAGTTGAATAAGTAATATATTCAAAGTTCATTAATGCAATATCTGGACGGCAAAGGAAGTTAATGAACTTTTCTGCGTTTTCTTTGTTCTTTGCATTTTTAGGAATTACCCAAGAATCAATCCATACGTTAGTACCTTCTTCTGGAATAACATATTCAAGGTTTTCATTTTCTCTCTGAGTGTAGATAGCTTCACCAGAGTAGATAACACCGATAGCAGCTTCATCACCAATCATTTTATCCCTAACCTGGTCGATTACATAAGCCTGTACTAAAGGTTTTTGTTCAATAAGTGATTGTTTAGCTGTTTCTAACTCTGCTTCGTCAAGGGAATTCATTGAATAACCATTAAGTTTTAATGCAACCATAAATGCATCTCGAACTGAATCCTGCATTAAAATGTTGTCAGCATATTGTTCATCCCATAATACTGACCAGCTTGTAATAGGTTCAGATACCATAGTTTTGTTATAAAGGATACCTACAGTTCCCCAACAGTAAGGAACCGAATATTTATTTTCAGGGTCGAATTCCTTTGACTGATCCCAATACTGAGCACCAATGTTTTCAGAATTTGGAACATTGTCAAAGTTAATTTCAGCTAATAAATCATTTTCGATCATTTTGCTAATCATATAATCAGAAGGGCATACTACATCATATTCAGTAGCACCGGCTTCAACCTTAGGATACATAATTTCATTAGTTTCGAATTCATCATAAACTACTTTGATACCAGTTTCATCTTCAAACATTGTAAGAACTTCAGGGTCAATATATTCTCCCCAGTTGTAAACAACTACTTCACCATTTTTACCGCTTGCAGATGAACCACATCCGCTAAGTAAAGAAGTAGCAACGAGAGTCATAGCAAGTACTCCGGTAATTAATTTTTTTCTCATAATAATCCTCCTCGTGAAAATGCATAGAATTTTCAAAAAAATGTTGTATTACACATTAAATATGTGTTTTTCTTAAAAATATATTTCCATTAATGTAGAAACGTTTTCTTTGATAATACGTAACTACTATAACTTTGGAAGTTTTGTTTCTTTCTTTGAGTGCCATAAGAGATTATTTCTCTTCGCCTTTTTTAGGTATTCTATTAACAAGTAAAAGCAAGATAATTACACTAACAAAAATAAGTGTTGAAAGTGCGTACATTTCTGGTTTAATACCTTTCTTAACTTCGGTATAAATCTTAGTAGAAAGAGTATCAATACCTGCACCCTTTGTAAAATGAGTGATGATAAAATCATCAAGGGACATTGTAAATGCCATCAAAAATCCAGTAAATACACCAGGTAAAATGTCTGGAAAAACAACCTTAAAAAAGGCTTTGATGTGAGAAGCTCCAAGATCAAGTGCAGCTTCAAATACATGTGGATTTAACTGCTTCATTCGAGGCATTACACTTAATATTACAAAAGGTATATTAAATGTAATATGAGCAATCAATATAGTACCATATCCAAATCTTACTCCTAAGCTTATAAATAATAGCATAAGAGATATACCGGTAACAATATCAGCATTTAACATAGGAATATTTGCTATTCCCATTAGGATGGTGCGTGAGCGTTTGCTCATGGATGTCATTGCTATGCAACATATTGTTCCAATAATTGTTGCAATTAATGCTGATAGGAATGCAATGGAAAGTGTATTCCACAGAGCCTGCATAATTACATCATTGTTGATAAGGTCAACATACCATTTTGTGGTAAAACCACCCCATTTTGCTCTGGTTTTGCTGGCATTAAAGGAAAGCACCATTAATGTAACAATAGGGGCGTATAAAAATATAATAATTAATCCTATATAGAATTTCTTTAAAAAATTTTTCATTATAACAACGTACCCTCCCCATCTTTATCAAATATTGCGGAAAGAATCATACTAATAATGATAAATACCATTAATACGATGGAAAGTCCGCTTCCAAGATACCAGTTACCAGCCTGTGTGAATTCCTGCTCAATAACATTACCGATAAGCAGGATTTTACTACCACCGAGAATTGAGCTGATAACAAAGGTTGTAAGGGCTGGAACAAAAACCATTGTAATACCACTGATTATACCAGGTATAGACAGTGGAAGTATTATTTTGTAAAATGTCTGGAATGGATTTGCGCCTAAGTCTTTGGCGGCATTTATAACATTTATATCTATTTTTGCCAAAGAATTGTATATAGGTAAAACCATAAAAGGTAAAAAGTTGTAAACCATACCAAGAACAATAGCATAAGGTGTGTTAATGATATTTAATGTAGGCAAATTGAAAAAAGTCAAAATGCTATTAATTACACCTGTTTTTTCTAAAAGAGTCTGCCAAGCCAATGTGCGAAGTAAGAAATTCATCCACATTGGAAGAATAAATATTACTACAATAAAGCTACTTTGGTTAACCTTCATATTATTGAGAATCATAGCCAAAGGATATGCTAATAATAGGCAAATAATTGTGCTTATTAGGGATAAACCCAGTGAAAGCCAAAGTGCCTTAGAATGCTCAGCAGTAGCAATAGCTGTTATATTTTCTAATGTAAATGCACCTGTTTTATCTGTAAAACCATAGAAGAATATCATACCTAAAGGTATGAGAATAAACATTAATGACCAAAAGATATATGGTGCAGATAAAAGTTTCTTATTCATCTACTCCAACGGCCTCCTCATCCTCTGATTCAGGTTTGTGCATAATCTGGATATTATATGGGTCAACCTTAATACCAACATGACTACCTACTTCATGTAGTTTGGTTGAGTGAACTAACCATTCGTAACCGTTGGCCATAACTTCCATTTCATAGTGAACACCTTTGAAAATAAGGTGAGTTACAGTTCCTTCAATAACTCCATCTTCAGGTTTAACTAATTCAACATCCTCTGGTCTGATAACAACATCGACAGGTGTATTTTCACCAAAACCTTTATCTACGCAGGCAAATTTAGCGCCTAGTATTTCAACTAACTCATCACGAATCATTGTTGAAGGAATAATGTTACTATCTCCAATAAAGTCAGCTACAAATGCATTTTCAGGTTCATTATATATTTTTTCCGGAGTACCAATCTGCTGAATGTAGCCCTGATTCATAACTACGATGGTGTCTGACATTGTAAGAGCCTCTTCCTGGTCGTGAGTAACGTATATAAATGTGATTCCTAACTCATTTTTTAAACGAATAAGTTCATATTGCATATCTTGACGAAGTTTCAAATCAAGAGCACCTAAAGGTTCGTCAAGAAGTAAAACCTTAGGTTCATTAACAATGGCTCGGGCAATAGCAATACGTTGTTGTTGTCCACCACTAAGGGAATCAGGCATACGATTTTCGTAGCCGTCGAGGTTAACTAATTTTAAGGCATATTTAATTTTATCATCTATGTAAGCTTTGCTTTTATTCTTAATCTTTAGTCCGAACGCAATATTTTCGGCAATATTCATATGTGTGAATAGAGCATATTTTTGAAAAACAGTATTAAGCTGACGCTTGTTAGGTGGCATTTTTGTTATATCCTGGCCATCAAAAATAACGCGTCCTTTATCAGGTGTCTCAAAACCACCCAAAATCCTAAGAGTAGTGGTTTTTCCACAACCACTAGGTCCAAGAAGAGTTAAAAACTCATTTTCTCTGATATACAAATTTAAATCATCTAAAATGACTTGATTACCGTATGATTTAGTTATATTTTCTAAATTAATAAGCTTCTTCATTTCAATACCTCATATATATTAGAAACTAGGTGGACTGCTAACCCATATTATAGTAGCCCCTGTTTTTTTGTTTGCTTTGATATAGTGCGTACTATTTGGTACGAAGTAAAAGGATTCCCCTTTTTTTGCTGTATAGGTATTCTTACCTACAATAATCTTGATACTACCTGATAGAACATAGCCGAATTCTTCCCCTTCATGGGGGTTATCGGGATAGGTAGAACCATTGGGTTCCAGGGTAAGGCGAATGGGCTCCATGATATTTTTTTGAGCATTAGGGATAATCCATTCTATTTTGTTACCTAAATCAGTATCTATCTTTTCAAAATAATCTGTATCGTGAAAAACTACCTGTTCTTCCTCTGTTTCATGGAAAAAGTCCTTTAAATCAGTTCCCAAACATTGCAGTATATCAACTAAAGTCGCAATTGAGGGTGATGTTAAATCACGTTCTACCTGTGAGATAAAACCTTTAGAAAGTTCAGCTCTATCAGCCAGTTCTTCCTGAGTAAGTCCCTTTTGAACACGCAGCTCCTTTATTTTTCTTCCGATGTCCATATTATCTAACCGCCCTTTTTATCATTTAACACATATTATTTTTTTCATGGTTTAAAATGTATGTGAAAAAATAAGAATTAATTTGATTCACAACAATCATGATTTTTATCATGACTGAAATTACTTAAAAAATATTTATTAAACAAAAAGTTTACTAAAACTAAACAAACACCAAGTAAATTATACTAAATGAGAGAATATTGTCAATAAAAAATGTTCATAAAGTACTAAAACTTATTAATGGAATAAAGGTGAGCCTATTTTAAGCAAAATTTCCTATATAATCCGTGTTGATAGGATAGATATTCATTATTGTTTAATTCAATACATTTATATGGAGAAAAATGGTGAAAAACAATTAAAAAAGTAGCTTATACCATTTATTAATGCTTGATACTAAAAGGAAGTTAGGGTATTCTATAAATGGTGGTTTTATGACAAATATTTTATGATATATTTGTAAAGTTACTAATAAACAGAAATAAATATGAGGTAAAAAATGAAAAATACACCAGTAATAGAATTTGAGAATTTTGGATTTCAGTATTTTAGTCAGGCTGAGCCAACACTGTATGACATTAATTTGAAAATATATGAAGGTGAAAAGATTCTTATTGTAGGTCCAAGTGGAAGTGGTAAAAGTACTTTGGGTCATTGTTTGAATGGACTTATACCTTTTTCTTATAATGGAGAAATAACAGGAAGTCTTAAAATAAAGGGTAATGAAAGTAGAGATATGAACATTTTTGAATTGTCAAAAATTGTTGGTACAGTACTTCAGGATTCAGATGGTCAGTTCGTTGGACTTACAGTAGGAGAAGATATTGCATTTGCATTGGAAAATGACTGTAAAAGTCAGGACGAAATGCTTGAGACAGTTCAAAAAGTTGCAGATATGGTAGATATGGGTAAGTTATTAAAGTCATCACCCTTTGAATTGTCAGGTGGGCAAAAGCAAAGAGTATCCTTTGCAGGAGTAATGGTTGATGATGTAGATATTTTATTATTTGATGAACCATTAGCAAACTTAGACCCGGCTACAGGTAAGACTGCCATTGAACTTATTGATAAAGTTCAGCAGCAGAGCGGAAAAACAGTGGTTATTATTGAACATAGATTAGAAGATGTTTTATATAAGAATGTGGATAGAGTTATTGTTGTAAATGAAGGCAGAATTATTGCAGATATGACTCCAGATGAATTAGTTTCTTCTGATTTACTTATGAAAATGGGAGTTAGAGAACCTCTCTATGCTACGGCGTTGAAATATGCAGGAGTAGAATTAACACCAAGTTTAAGACCAGGTAGAATGGATACACTTTGTGTTGATGAGGTAAAAGATAAGTTAAAGCAGTGGAATGAAAATATTCCTGAATTTTCAGAAAAGCCAAAAGGAAGAGACATACTTACTATTAAGGATTTAAGTTTTCAATATGACAAGAGAAGACAGATTCTAAAAAATATTAATTTCACTATTAAAGAAGGTGAAATGGTAAGTATCGTTGGTACCAATGGTGCCGGTAAGAGTACATTAGCGAAGGTGATTTGCGGATTTGTACAAGAGGATGCGGGAGATATTTTGTACAAAGGTGAAAGTCTCAAAGGAGAAACTATAAAAGAGCGTTCACAAAGAATAGGTTTTGTAATGCAAAACCCAAATCAGATGATATGCAAGTCCTTTGTATATGAAGAAGTAGCATTAGGACTCAAGATTAGAGGAATGGATGATGAAGAAATAGAAAAAAGAGTTGACAAGGCTCTTAAAATCTGTGGACTTTCTCCATTTAAGAAATGGCCAATATCAGCATTAAGTTTTGGGCAGAAAAAACGAGTGACAATAGCATCTGTATTGGTATTAAATCCACAGATATTAATTCTTGATGAGCCGACAGCAGGTCAGGATTATCATCACTATACAGAGATTATGGAATTTTTGAAGGAATTAAATGAGCAGGGTGTAACTATTATTCTTATTACACATGATATGCATTTGATGCTTGAATATACACCACATGCAATCGTTATTTCGAATGGTGAAAAGATTGGAGATGGAACGGCAGTATCTATTCTTACAAATGAAGAAATTGCAAGACGGGCTAATCTGAAAATAACTTCATTGTATGAATTGGCTATAGAGGCTGGAATAGAAAATCCATCAAATTTCGTTCAGAACTTTATAGATTATGAAAGAGAGGAAAAACGCTAATGAAAAGTAAGTTATTCGACTATATTGAGCGAGATAATTATGTGTATAATCTCTCTGGATTAACTAAACTAATATGTTTTATTTGTCTTACATTTTCAGTAATGTTTTCTTATGACATTAGATATATATTAGGAGTTATGGTGTTTTCAGTAATAATATTTAAAATATCAGAACTTACGTTTAAACAGATTAAGACGATGCTTATATATGTAATTGTCTTTTTGGTAATGAATTTTGTTTTAACATTTATTTTCAGTCCTCAGTATGGGGTGGAGATATATGGAACAAGGCATGTCCTGTGTTCAATAACAGAAAGATATACAATTACAATGGAACAGTTATTGTATCAGATTACAAAAATAAGCAAGTATGCATCAGTAGTGCCTTTAGGAATGATTTTTTTACTTACTACCAATCCTAGTGAATTAGCGGCTTCACTTAGCCGTATTGGAATTAGTTATAAGGCAGCTTACGCATTATCACTTACTTTAAGATACTTTCCGGATTTAATCAGGGATTATCAAAATATCGCATTGGCACAGCAAAGCAGAGGACTTGATTTATCTAAAAAGGAAAAAGTAGGTACGAGAGTGAAGAATATGATGAATATATGTATTCCACTTATTTTTTCAACCCTAGATAGGATAGAATTAATAAGCAATGCTATGGATTTGAGAGGCTTTGGAAAGAAAAAGAAGAGAACTTGGTATGTAGCAAAAAAAATGAACATAAATGATGTAGTATCAATAATTATGTGTGCTTTAATATTATTAGGTTCAGTTGTACTTACTGTATTAGTAAATAAGTCAAGATTTTGGAATCCTTTTATTATTTGACAAGGATGTTAGTGAATTAGGATAGAGAATATATGAGCTTACGATTAACAGAATTTGGCACTTAAGTCTTTCGAGTGAACTTTGAATAGTTGCTACAGAATAGTAATGAATAAATAGAAATGGAGAGATTAGAAATGAAACCATTATTAGTATTTCAAACAGATTTTACTTATAAAGAAGGAGCAGTCAGCTCAATGTACGGTGTTGTAAAAACAGTAGACCGTGAATTGGAAATTATGGATGGAACTCACGAATTGCCACAATATGATACTTGGTCAGCAAGCTATCGTTTATATCAGAGTTTAGCATTTTGGCCAGAAGGAACAATATATGTATCAGTTGTTGACCCAGGTGTGGGAACTAAGAGAAGAGCCTGTGTAGCTAAGACAAAGAATGGGTATTATGTTGTAACTCCAGATAACGGTTCGTTAACACATGTTAAGAAATATATGGGAATTGAAGCTGTTAGAGAAATTGATGAGTCAGTTAACAGATTGAGAGGAAAAGGAACAGAGGAAGTAGCAATATTCCATGGACGTGATTTATTTGGATATTGTGCAGCCAGATTGGCAAGTGGAATTATTGACTTTGAAGGAGTAGGACCTGAATATCCAGTAGACGAAATTGTTGAGCATGAAATACTTCAGCCTGAAATTAATCCGGGACATGTAAAGGGAATCTTTGAGATAAATGACCCTAACTTTGGAAATTTATGGACAAACATTCCATTAAAAGCCTTTATGGAAGCAGGATTTGCATATGGTGACAATGTAAATGTTAAAATCTGCAATAAAGGTAAAGAAGTATTCAATCAGAAGGTGTTATTCCATCAAAGCTTTGGCTTTGTTAATAAGGGTGAGCCAATTATATATAATAATGAGCTTATGAAGGTTGCAATGGCAGTTAGTCAGGGAAGTTTATGCACTAAGTTTGATTTAAATTATGGTCCGGAATGGACTGTAGAATTTACAAAATAGAAAAGAGAGAGTATAATACCAAGAGTATAGGGCTTAGTGTTCTGATTTTGTATGGAGCATGAAGACATTACTTTAGAGAATTGAGAAGTATTAATTATACTGTTCTCAAAAATACATTATGAGGAGGAAGAGAAATAATGGAAAAGAAATTATTTGAATTCAAAACAAAAACAATCGTAGCTACAGGTTTAGGAGCAGCACTTTTTACATTACTTTTTATGTATGTAAAAATACCTACAGGTATTCCTGAAACACAGATTCAGACAGCATATGGTATTGGTGCATTCTTTGCAGCTTTATTCGGACCAATTGCCGGTGGATTAATTGCTTTCATTGGACATGCATTATCTGATTCTATTCAGTATGGTTCTGCATGGTGGAGCTGGGTAATCGCCAGTGCTGTATCTTGTTTCGTAATTGGTCTTTCATATCCTAAGATGAAAGTTGAAGAAGGAGAATTTGGCAAGTCTGATATATTACGCTTTAACATCTACCAAGTAATTGGAAACGTTGTTGCTTGGGTTGTAGTAGCTCCTGTATTAGATATTGTAATTTATGCTGAACCAGCGAATCTTGTATTTACACAGGGTGTAGTAGCTGCTATTTCAAACGCTATATCAGCAGGTGTTATTGGAACTATTCTTTTATTAGCTTATAGTAAAACTAAATCTAAAAAAGGTAGTTTGAAGAAAGAAGATTAATTTAAACGATAGTATATAAATAAAAAAGATAAATGCTTATAGATTAGGCATTTATCTTTTTTTATTAAGTGCCTCTAAGGATGTGTAAGGTACACTTATTTGAGTGTATGTATCATTAATGCTTAATGCATCTTCTTCTGTAACAGAGACTCCACTAGAGGCATCAGTACTTGTAGTGCTGTGAAACCATGGAGAAGAAGAATTTACATTAGAGTCATATATAACCGCTTCTTTTAAGTGTAATGAACCATTAAGGTATTCATAATATCCCCAAATGGAGTTAGTCGCTGAGTTAGAGGCTTCGTTAGATATTATGTTATCGTCACATAAATAGTATCTGTCACGTTCACCACTACTAAGAACTAATTGAGGTTTGTTATCAATTAAGGTATACATATCAAATATCATCCCAACATAGCCTTCATAAGGTGCTTCACCTATAAGAAGTTCATCTATTCCATTATTATCAATATCAATATAGTCATATCCTATATCATCTAAAATATATCCAAAACCCAGACAATAGCAAAGATTGGCAGCAGAATACTCTTCAAAAGTCCATTCATCATTAAGACCGATTATGTATTGGTTTAGTATATTTTGATAGTTTAAATTATCATTGTTAGTATCTGCGAGGTTACTGGAATCAGATGAATCCTCTTTGATATTTAATTCTACATTATCAGTAGTTTCAACAGGAAGCGTATTATTACCAGTATCTGCTGAATTATTTGGAGCAAGAGAACTTGAATTATTACATCCGATAATTAGGCAAACAAGTGATAGAGTTAATAATAGTTTGATTTTTTTCATAATAGTCTCCAATCATTATATTTCTAGTCTTCAAAAGAAGATAATTGATATATGATTATTATAGATGTAAAATATTGAAAAGAAAATAAGAAAAACTTAATAATGAATTACAATACCTATGGAAGGTGGTAGTTATGTTTTTGATAATAATAATTCCAGTGTATTTAATGGTGAATGCATATATATTAAAGAGAAGTATTGACTGGATGATGTGCGCGGCAAATATTAATGAATTAACTTGGTGGATGAATATATATATTGGAGTATACTTGATATTTGTTTTTTCACTGTTAATAGCATTTTTATTACCAAAATCTCCATTACAAATTCAATTTAAACGTATAAGCAATATTTGGCTGGGAGTTCTTATGTATATTCTCATTTTTGTAGGGCTGGGAGATTTGATTAAGTACACTATACTATTTACAGGCTTGATAGATTCGGGGATTTTGTACAGAAAAGAAATCTTTATTATAAATGGTGGAATAATTGGTGGATTAGTAATAGCTATTAGTATATATGGAGTATTACACGCTACCAAGGTTAAAGTGAAAAGTTATAATATAAAAGTGAAAAAGGATATAAATAAATCAGGTATAAAAATAGCAATGATTGCAGATTTGCATTTGGGATATAATACAAATGTGAAACAAATTCAAAAAATGGTGGAAAAAATCAATAAAATAGAACCAGACGTAGTATGTGTGGCAGGAGATTTTTTTGATAATGAATATGAGGCAATTCCTGAGAAAGAAAAAATCATAGATATATTAAAGAGTATTGAAAGTAAATATGGAACATATGCCTGCTTTGGAAACCACGACATTGATGAGAGACTATTAGGTGGTTTTACCGTTGGAAAAAAAGGGGATAAATACAGAAGTAAGGAAATGGAAGAGTTCCTAATTAAAGCCAATATAAAGGCATTGTCAGATGAGAGCATATGTATTAATGAAAAGTTTTATTTAGTTGGAAGACTTGACTATGAGAAGGTTGGTAAAAAGGATGTAGCAAGAAAAAATCCAGAAGAACTATTGATGAAACTAAACAAAACGAAACCTATAATAGTTATGGATCATCAACCAAAAGATATGGAAATGCTGGCTAGGGCTGGTGCTGATGTGGGACTGTATGGCCATACCCATAATGGGCAGCTATTTCCCGGGAATATATTAACAAAAATGATGTGGGATAAATCATATGGAATAAAAAGGGTAGATAATATGACTGCAATTGTTACATCAGGTATTGGATGTTGGGGACCGGCTATGCGTGTGGGAACAGATTGTGAAGTATGCGAAATTAATATTAGGTCTTAAATAGGTGGTGAGATTAGAGGTAAAAGAAATAGAAAACTTTTAATTTATCTATTTCTTTTACATCACAAACTTTAAGTAAGATGTTTCTTTATAGCCTCAAAGCTCTCAGGGCTAAGGTCGTGCTCTATTTTGCATGCATCAGCAGTGGCGATTTCTTCTGAAACACCTAAGTCCATTAACCATTTCTTAAGCAAAGAATGCTTTTCGTAAGTATTTTGTGCCGTTTGAAGACCTTTTTGAGTCAAAACAATATGACCATTGTTTTCAATGGTTATGTAACCATTATTTTTTAGATTTTTCATTGCAACACTAACACTTGGTTTGGAATAAGATAAATGTGTTGCAATATCTATTGAACGAACAAAGGAAAGTTTTTTACTTAGTATTAATATTGCTTCTAAATAATCTTCAACAGATTCTTCTGATTTATGTTTTTGATAACTCATACAATACCTCCTGTTTATGATTTCTTACGTAAATAAAAAAGAGAAAAGGATGATAAAAATGCATCATTTTCTCTTTTTCTGTATATTCATATTACCACAAAATGGGACTTTTTTCAAGACTTGTAATGGTATTTGCAGGGCAGTATAATCATCAAATCATAGTGAGAGGAGAGGGTTTTTGATGGATGATTTAATGTATGCTTTTTTTGAAAAGAAACAAGTGGAAGCAATAAAAAAGACTAATGAGTATGTTGAAAAATTCGGATTATGTTTAACAGACCAAGATGTCCAGATGCTAATTGTTAATCGAAAAGAAAGTCTAATGGAGCAGCAAAGAGTGGAATTCGGGGAAGGGATTGTTGAAAAGCTTATTTATGCGTTTTGTGATTCAAATTATATTTATCAGGGAAATTATGTAGAAACAATAGTTAGATTACAGGATATTTTCTATATATACAAAAATGAGGCAATGGATGAGGTGTCAGATGATGAGTTATTAGAAATTATGAGGGAGGCATTCGATGGAGAATGTCAGGGGTCTTTAGAGTATCTGGAAGAAACATATTTAGAAAAGTTTGCAAGAAATATTCGTGCCAATACTCGCCATTTTCTAGGGAGGTATAAAAGAACAGATGAAAAAATGTGAAGTAGTTAATATGTATGAAATGGAAGAATTACTACCATTGGTGAAAAAAATGGTTGCGAAATATACTTCAAACGAAAGCAGTTCTGTAACTTATGAAAAGGCAAGGCAATTAATGGGGGCAATAATATACAGCATTGAACATTTTGAAGTTGGGGAGCGTAATCTGATAACCAGTAATGTACTACCAGTAGAGGAAGTATATCGACGCGGGTTTGAGGCTGTAGTGGAAAAAGTAATAAAAACTAAGGAAAAATATAATGATTTAATGGGGTTTTTTGATCATTATGAAAATAGGAATTACAGAGACACGGTGGAAAAAGCAATACCCGGATTTTTCATACATTATGATGCCAGATTCGCACCAACGGAAAATATCATAACTATGGATTATCCAATATTTAACTTGGATATGGAATTAGAAGGCATTGATATGATTGCGCAATATATAGATGCGATTTATAAAGAACAGCTATTTTTAATGAAATTTCCAAGAGAGTATGTGATTAGTGAACTACGTTCATTTCATCCGGCATATGAAAATGAGTTTTTTAATATAAAAGAGATTTTAGAATTGCAAATGTCAAAGGATTGATAAAAATACTGAACGATGCAACTATTTTTAACAAAAAGCATAAAATGTGTTAAATAAATTCGCTAGTGTTTTTTGAAAAAACATATATAATAAATGTTAGAAATGTAAGAAAAGTAGGAGAAGGTGGAAAAATGAGAAGATACTATTTAGATAACATACGCTGGATTACAGTTGCATTAGTAGTTATTTACCATGTTATTTATATTTATAATGGGGTTCAACCAAACGGGGTGATTGGCGGTTTTTCTAAGGTTCAATATCAAGATGCCTTTCAGTATATTGTCTATCCGTGGTTTATGGCATTACTATTTGTTGTATCCGGGATAAGTGCAAGATTATACTTAGACAATCATACGGAAAAGGAATTTATAAAAACAAGGACAAGAAAACTATTAGTGCCTTCAACTATAGGAGTATTAGTATTTGGATGGGTATTAGGTTATTATAATATGCAAATTTCAAATGCATCTGAAACTATGCAGTTAGAACAGGTACCAAAGGTTGTTAACTGGATTATTATGTCACTGTCAGGAATAGGTGTTTTGTGGTATATACAGGTTCTGTGGGTTTTATCAATGTTGCTAATATTGGTTAGAAAAATAGAAAAAGACAGACTATCATCAATATGTAGTAAGTGTCCAATATGGGTATTATTAATTATGACTCCATTAGTATATTTGGCGGCACAAGTTTTAAATACCCCAATGATTACAGTATATAGATTTGGAATATATGGTTTTATGTTTTTAGTTGGGTACTATATATTTTACTATGAGGATATAATTGATAAGTTAGCAAAATATTGGTATTTGTGGTTAATAATTGCTGTAGTTCTCGGAGGAAGTTATACATATCTTAATTTTGGAAAAAATTATGCAATGGAACCTGTAATTAATAGTCCATTGGCATGTGTATATTGTTGGATTGCAATACTTGCCATATTAGCATGTATGAAAAAATGGGCAAATAAGACTTCTGAGTTTGCAAAATTTATGGGGCAAAAGTCTTGGGGATTATACATTTTTCACTACTTACCATTAGCTGTTGTTGCGTACTATTTAAAACAATTAGAAATTTCAATGCCTGTTTTAGGATATTATTTAGTTGCAGGCTTGGCATCATTTATAGGTGCATTTGTATTAAATGAGATTATAAGCCGAATACCTTTCTTAAGATGGTGTATACTTGGAATAAAGAAATAGAATAAAAAAGGATGTTTCTATGAGGGAACATTCTTTTTTTACATAAATAGAAAATTAGATGGTGATTTAATAGAAATTATGTTAGATTAATGCATAGATGTATTGTGTTTGTAAAATTTTAGAAAGGTTTATGAAGGTAGGGGAAATATATGATTAAGGATTTTAGTGAACCATCAGCTAAATACAGAATCAAACCATTTTGGTTTTGGAATGGTGAAATAACAAAAGAAATAATAGACTATCAAATAGAAGAGATGAGTGAAAAGGGAATTGGTGGTGTATTTATATGTCCTAGACAAGGGCAATCGGTTGCGTATCTTTCTAAAAAGTGGTTTGAATTAGTAGATTATGCTTGTGAAAAAGCAAAGAAGGAAGGTATGGAGGCGTGGTTATATGATGAGTATCCTTATCCTAGTGGTATGAGCGGTGGAGAAGTGTTATTGGCTCATCCGGAGGCAGAACATAAGATATTGACACATTATACATTTGATGAAGAAGGGCCTGTTAATAAACAATATGAATTGCCTTTTGCAAAAGTATTATATGCCAAGGCATTTCCGGTAAGTAAAGATGGAAGAATAGAATATGATAAAGGAATTGATATTTCTGATGAGGCTGGAAATTTGCAGACTACCCAAATATATCAAACCACTGGTTTGACTAAGTATAACAGAAAGCGTTTTTTTTCGGCGGAGCCACATCGAGTATTCGAAATAAATCTTGCAGAAGGCAGATGGAAAATTATTGTCTATATGGAAGAAAAGTTAGGGGATTTTAAATATTTTGGAGGATTTTTTGACCCTTGCAATAAAGAAGCTGTAAAAACATTTTTGAATACCACACATGAGAAATATTATAAAAATGTGGGAAAGAATTTTGGAAATTATATAAAAGGTTTCTTTTCTGATGAAGTAGGGCTTCTAAGTCCAATCCCCTGGTCGGGTGAGGTTATTGATTTTTTTGAGAAAAAGAATGGATACAGCATATTAGAGCATTTGGCAGCTATGCATGATAGCGAGTATCCTAATGCTTGGAAAATCAGATATGATTTATATAGAACAATTCATGAGTTATTTGTAGAAAGTTATCATAAGCAGGTGGCTGATTGGTGTGGCAGCAAGAATTTGTACTATGCAACAGAAGTACCATCTATGAGAATGACAACCCAGAGGTATTCTACAATAGTAGGAGGAGACACTTGTCATGAAAAGTTGGGACAGTCTCTTGAATGGATATATGATCAGTATATACATCATTATAGAGCTAATGCAAAAGCAGTAAGTTCATTACAAAGACAGCTGGAAAGAGACTATGCCATGATAGAGAGTTTTCACAGTGTGGGGTGGAGTATGACTTTGCAAGATGCTAAATGGATGGTAGACAGATTAGCAGCATCAGGAATTAATCTTTATAATTTTCATGCTTTTTATATGACTATAAATGGAATAACTAAGCATGATGCTCCACCATCACATTTTTTACAAAATCCGCATTGGAAGCATTATAAACAATTAGCGGATTATGTTGCAAGATTGTCGGCGATGGTCACGAATACAGAAGCAATTATCAAAGTGGCAGTGTTAGATCCAGTGGCATCATTATGGACATGTATTTCACAGCCTTTTTCACAGTTTCAGTATTCGGGAGAATCTCAAGAAGAGAAGGAATTGTGCGATAGTATAAGGGATGATTGGGCATATATATGCAAAAGCTTACTATTTGAACAGATTGATTACGACCATTTAGATACGGAAATTTTAGCGGAAAGTGTTATTAAAAATGGTGAAATATGTATAGGTAAGGGGCGATATAGCGTTTTAATTATTCCACCCAATGTGTGTATCGAACATTTTGCTGTGGATAAAATCAAAGAATTTGTTAAACAAGGTGGAAAATTGCTATCTCTTGGCAGACTACCGGATAAGGTAATTGACGAAGATAATAATCCACTAGAAACCTGGAGTAGTTTTTTCGTGGACGAATCAAATGACAATGTTAAACACATTGAAATGCCAGATGGTGTTAGAAATACTAATAATAGTGAATGGATAGGCTGGTGTCGAGAAAGGGCTGACCTGCCAATTAACATTCAGATGTCGGCTGAAGCTAAGAAAAATGTGGTTAGTACACTGCGTTATGAGGCAGATGGTAACTATGTATTATTTGTGGCAAATCAAGGAAAAGAAGTTATTGATATGACTTTGTATGGAAATAAAGATAATGCAGGCAAAAATATGATTATCGGAAAGTATGATATAGCAACGGGCGAGAAGTACGATAATTGTATGGAAAGTCAGATTAGATTGTTGCCATATGAAAGTATGTTACTTAGCATTGCATTTGATAAGGATAGCTGTGATAAATATCATATGTCTGGAGAAGAAGTGTTTAAAATAGAAATTGATATGAACAAACAGCTTCCATTAACACTGCACGGTAATAATATATATAGATTACCTTATTGGGAAATGTCCCTTGATAGAGTTAATTGGAAAAGAGTAGAAGTGAAAACCTTTGTAGAACAGTGTGTGGAAAACAATTTGCTGACAGGCGACAATATTGAATTCCTGGATAGCTTTGGAGTACCTAGAAAAATGAATATTCAATATCCTCTTAAAGCATATTATAGACAGAACTTTACTGTGGATGTAATTCCTCAAAACATTCATTTGTTAATGGATAAGGGTGCAGTAAGTGGTAATTATACTATGCTGATTAATGGTAAGAAAGTAAAGTCAGCTAATTGGAAGAAACAATTCGTTAATGATCATGAGAACATACTTTTAGATATTGGGGAATGGATTAATCAAGGGGTTAATAGTATTGAGTGTGAGATAGATATAGAAAAAAGTGAGAATGGAATAAGAGATCCGCTATATCTATATGGAGATTTTGGAGTATACTTTGACGAAAATAGGCAGGCACGAATTGGTGCTATGCCAACGGATGTTACGTATAATTCGTCATACATAGAAGGAATACCTTATTATAGTGGAGAATATTCGTTAACAACTACAGTGGAACTGAATGAAAACCAAATATTAGAAATGGACAAATTTAAGAATGGAGTTGTAAGTTTGAGTTTAGGAAAAGAACTCTATTTTGGATTTGAAGTAATAGTAAATGGTCAATCATTAGGAACTAGAATATATGCTCCATATATTTGGAAATGCAATAACAAAGTGTGGAAAAAAGGTAAAAATCAGGTGGAAATAAAGGTTACAAATACTTTGTCGAATATGATGGATGGAACATTTTTTGATTATGATAAGCATGCGGTAGTAGAGATATAGATATATATTTTATAAGAAAGTAGTTGCACATGACTAGTGCACTGAAAGAGAGGTAGAAAATGGCACAGGTATTTATGAGATTTCCAGGTGGAAAGATGCGAGCATTAACATTCAGCTATGATGATGGAGTAGAGCAGGATGCCAGACTGATTGAGCTATTCAAAAAGTATGGTATGAGAGCAACTTTCAATTTGAATAGTAGTGAATATGCACCGGAAGGAACTGTTTATCCAGAAGGTCAAATTCATAGAAGAATGAGTGAAAAACAGGTATCAGAGCTTTATGCACAAGAAGGAATTGAAGTAGCAGTTCATGGTGCGACACATCCATGGCTTGACCATATGCCTACAAATATGTGTACCAAGGAATTAATGGATGATCGTCAGAATTTAGAAAAACAGTTCGGAAAAATTGTGAGAGGTATGGCATATCCATTTGGTACTTATAATGATGAAGTAGTAGATAGTATGAAAAGTGTAGGAATTGTATATTCCAGAACGGTTGAGTCTAGCCATGATTTTAATATGCCAAATGATTGGATGAGACTTCCGGCAACATGTCATCATGATGATCCAGAGCTTATGAATCTTGCACATAGATTTGTTGAAGAGAGCTCATGGGGAAGACCTTGGATGTTTTACTTATGGGGACATAGTTATGAATTCGAAGCAAATAATAACTGGGAAGTGATTGAAAAATTTGTAAAATTTATGGCAGCATGTGATGATATCTGGTATGCAACCAATATTGAAATATATGATTATCAGGATGCATTTAAGAAGCTATTGTTTAGCATGGACGGTAGCATTGTTTCAAATCCTACAGCGTATGAGTTATGGTTTTTCTTAAATGAAAAAGAGTATAGTATAAAGCCGGGAGAGACCCTAAAAATCGGTTAGTCAGAGCCTCAAGTCTAACGACTTGAGGTTTTTGATATCATAGGAAAGTCCTTTGGTAAATAGTCTCTAATATTTGCATTCAGATCATTTTTTTTCACGTTCCACCTGTTGCATAACGTGCATAACCGCATAACCGATACCCAATCCCAAATATTGCAAAACTAACAATATTTTGCTATAATGACTCCAATATTACACGTTTTAACTATAAAAAACATAAGTACAATATTAGATGTTTGCAAACATAATCTGTTCGTACAAAAATGTACTGGGAATGGAGCTAATATGAATAAGAAGATGGATTTATTAAAGTGGTTGTTCCGCTTTATTATTTTTTTTGTAGCAATTTTTTTTATATTAGGGGAATTTATTCTTCCTAAGGAAGTCAAGAATGATACTCATTTTGAATTGTTTGAAGCACCTTGGAAAATGATACGCCAGGATGGTACCACAATGGATATTAAAATTCCGGGAATTTATCCGGCTGACCGAAATGAAATAGTCACTGTGGAAACGGTTTTACCTGAAGATATAAGAGAAAATCTGTTTCTTTGTTTTAGAAGTAACCGTCAGGATATGGAGCTTTATGTAGATAATGAATTACGTCAAAGCTATTCCACTGAAAAAAGCAGACTCTTTGGTCATTCCAGTCCGGGAGCATATGTCTTTCTGAAAATAAAGGAAGGGGATGGTGGAAAAACTCTTCGTGTAACTTATCAGACAGACACAGCCTATAGCGGGAATTTACAGCAAATTTTTTATGGCGATATTATGGGAATTTGGAGCCATCAATTCAAAGAAAGAGGCGATGAACTGATTATTGCAATCTTGCTGCTGATTTTAGGAATTATCAGCATTTTGGGCAGTTGGGTTTTGCGCTTCTGTTATCATAAACCCTTAGAGTTGGAATACCTTGGTTGGGCAGTCACCTTTGCCGCATTCTGGATGATAGCCGACTCTGTTTTCCGACAGTTGTTATTCCCTAATATTTCCATCGTAAATGACATGGCCTTTATAATGGTCATGCTGCTACCTTTTCCATTTTTGATATATATGAATGAGGTACAGAAAAGAAGGTACAACGTATTATATGTTGTCATTTGCGCATTGGTAGCTCTGGATATTGTTGTGTGCATCACCTTACAGTTTTTGAATTTAGTTGACTTTTCCGATAGTATTGCCGTATTCGCCGGATTTTGCGGCATCTCTATTTTATTAATTATTGTTACCTGTATAATGGATTGCATAAAAGGACATATTGTTCAGTACAAATTAGTTGCTATCGGTGTGCTTGGTGCAGCTACGGCAAGTGTGATACAGCTGGTACTTTATTTTCAAAGAATAGCCAATTCCAGTGGTATCATGATTGCACTGGGAATGATTTTTCTGCTTGTCATCTCCTGTATTGATACCGTACGTGATATTCTTCACATGGAAAATGAAAAGCAACAGGCAATCTATGCTAATGAAGCCAAGGCTCAATTTTTAGCAAACATGTCCCACGAAATCCGCACTCCCATCAATGCAGTTCTCGGTATGGATGAAATGATTTTGCAGGAAAGCAAGGAACCCAATGTTTTAGAATATGCAACGGATATTCATAATGCCGGTAAAACTCTTTTATCCTTAATTAATGATATCCTTGATTTTTCAAAAATTGAATCCGGTAAGATGGAAATTCTTCCCGTGAACTACGACTTATCTCAGCTTATTTCAGATTCGTATAATATGGTTGCCAAGAGGGCAGAGGAAAAAGGACTGGAATTCATTCTGGAAAATGATGCTACGCTCCCATGTAAATTGCACGGTGATGAAGTGCGTTTGCGCCAGGTCTTAGTGAATTTACTAACAAATGCTGTGAAATATACCAAAGAAGGCAGTATTCGTATGTCCGTACAAGGTAAACGTCTGGAAGACAATCAGTTACTGCTGCAGATAAGCGTACAAGATACCGGGATCGGTATTACAAAAGAAAATTGTGAAAAGTTGTTTGATTCTTTCCAAAGAGTAGATGAAAAAAGAAATCGAAACATTGAAGGAACCGGTCTGGGACTTTCAATCACCAAGCAGATCGTTAATTTAATGCAGGGATCCATCTCAGTAGATAGCGAATACGGAAAGGGTTCTATATTCAAAGTAGAGTTTCCACAACATATTGTTGATGATTCTCCGGTAGGTAATTTTTCTCTTAAAATGGACACCTTAATACATGAAATGCCACAAACCAAAGAAACTTTGATTGCTCCGGAAGGTAAGATACTGGTTGTGGATGATGTGGATATGAATTTAAAAGTATTCTGCGGATTGTTGAAACAAACACAAATACAAATTGATACGGTATCCAGTGGCTATGAGGCTCTTGAAATGGTTCGCACTAAGAAATATCATATAATATTTCTGGATCATATGATGCCACAGATGGATGGTTTAGAAACCTTCAAAGCAATGAAACAACTGAAAGATAACCAAAATACAGAAACACCGGTCATTATGCTGACTGCTAATGCCATTGTGGGCATTCGTGAAAAATATGTACAAGAAGGTTTTTCTGATTATTTATCAAAACCGGTTCAGAGAAAACAATTGCAGGATATTATTAGAAAGTATCTTCCTAAAGAGTACATATTGGATTCGGAAGAAGTACCGCTTCTTGCGAAGGAAAAAAGTGTAGAGAAGGTAGAAGAAATAGAAAAAGAGGAAAAACATAACGTAACCACTTCACCTGATTTATTTACAGTCTTCGATTTTCTTGATACAAAAACCGGACTGATGTACTGTGGAGATAGTGAAAATCTCTATCTGGAAATGTTAAAAACAAGCCTTGATAATGATAGAACTTCACTTATTCTAGAAGCTTATGAACAGCAGGATTGGAAACAGTATGGTATTTGTATGCATTCCCTAAAGAGCACCTCTCTTTCCATTGGAGCAAACAAATTATCAGAGCATGCCAAGGCCATGGAAATGGCTGTTAAAGAAGAACGTTTGGATTATGTACAACAAGAGCATGATAGTTTTCTAAAGGAATATCAGGAATTTTTACAGAAGATAGAAAAGGGACTCGCAAGCTTGTAGGTCGGCAATATGCACCACCGACCCTAACGAATTGTTCTTTAATGGGAGAAACGTCGTCCTAATAAAAGTCATAACCCCTCAGAATACTACATACAATGTAAAAAAGTGTTCTGAGGGGTTATCCTTTGAAAGATTATATTGAGGAGCGAGCAGTCGGTATCGCTAATTATATCATTGAGAACAATGCTACGGTGAGGCAGACAGCCAAAGAATATGGAGTGAGTAAGTCGACGGTACATAAGGATGTTACTGAAAGGTTAGAGCGCATTAATCCTTCCATGGCCAAAGATGTCAGAAAAATTCTAGATGTAAATAAATCAGAACGACATATCCGCGGGGGACTGGCTACAAAGGAAAAATATTCACATTTCCATAGTTAGGATTCAAAGAAGTTAGTATTAATTGAATAATATAGCATTTTCACTATATAAGCCATCAGAAAAATGAATCCATATGACAGCATTTATAAAAATACAATTTACCGTTGATAAAGCTTCATTTCTAATTTATAATATACAAAAGCAAAAATGTCGGGTTTATAAGAAAAACTTATGAATACTAATTAGTTAACCTGTTCTGATAATAGAACTTGGTAAATAAGCCGATGTGTAAAGTAAATAGGAGGAAGAAACGTGAAGAGAGAAACTGTCATAGTAATAGATTTTGGCGGACAGTACAATCAGTTAGTAGCACGCCGTGTTAGAGAGTGTAATGTGTACTGTGAAATCTATTCGTATAAAACAGACATTGAAAAAATCAAAGCCATGAACCCTAAGGGAATTATCCTTACAGGTGGACCTAGCAGCTGTTACGAAGAAGGTGCAGCTACATGTTCGGAAGAATTATTTAAGTTAGGTATTCCTGTACTAGGACTTTGCTACGGTGCACAGTTAATGATGCATGTATTAGGTGGAAAGGTTGAAAAAGCACCAGTTCGTGAATATGGCAAGACAGAAGTGTTTGTGGAAACTTCTTCCGAATTATTTAAAGGCGTTAATCCTACAACAGTATGCTGGATGAGCCATTTTGATTATATATCAAAGGTTGCTCCAGGATTTAATATCTGTGCTCATACTGCAGATTGTCCAGTGGCAGCAGCAGAAAAGCCAGATGAAAAGTTATATGCCATTCAGTTCCATCCAGAAGTATTACACACACAGGAAGGTACTAAGATGCTTTCTAACTTTGTTTATAATGTGTGTGGATGTACTGGAGATTGGAAAATGGATTCTTTCGTTGAGAATTCAATTAAGGCTATTAGAGAAAAAGTTGGAAATGGTAGAGTACTATGTGCATTGTCTGGTGGTGTAGATTCATCAGTGGCAGCAGTACTTTTATCAAAAGCAGTAGGCGACCAGCTTACATGTGTGTTCGTTGACCATGGTTTACTTCGTAAAAACGAAGGTGATGAAGTAGAAGCGATTTTTGGAAAAGATGGAAAATATGATTTGAACTTCATTAGAGTAAATGCTCAGGAACGTTTCTACGAGAAATTAGCTGGAGTGGAAGAACCAGAACAGAAACGTAAAATCATCGGTGAAGAATTCATCAGAGTATTCGAAGAAGAAGCTAAAAAAATCGGAGCAGTAGATTTCCTTGTACAGGGAACAATTTATCCAGACGTTGTAGAAAGTGGTCTTGGCGGCGAATCAGCCGTAATCAAGTCACATCACAATGTAGGGGGATTACCAGATTATGTTGATTTCAAAGAAATCATTGAGCCACTTCGTGACTTGTTCAAAGATGAAGTAAGAAAAGCAGGTCTTGAATTAGGATTGCCAGAATACTTAGTATTCCGTCAGCCATTCCCAGGTCCAGGACTTGGAATCAGAATCATCGGTGAAGTAACAGCTGAAAAAGTAAGAATAGTTCAGGATGCAGATGCAATCTATCGTGAAGAAGTTGCCAAAGCTGGCTTAGATAAAACGGTAGGACAGTATTTCGCAGCACTTACTAATATGCGTTCAGTAGGAGTTATGGGTGATGAAAGAACATACGACTACGCAGTAGCATTAAGAGCAGTTAATACAATCGACTTTATGACAGCAGAAGCAGCAGATATTCCATTTGAGGTATTGCAGACAGTTATGAGTAGAATTATAAATGAAGTTAAGGGAGTTAACAGAGTATTCTATGATTTGACTAGTAAACCACCAGGGACTATTGAGTTTGAATAGAATAATTGTTAAAGGGCAATATGGTTTATCGTCTAAAAGGCAAATGAACGTATCGCCTACAACTAAATAAAACTAAGCAGAGACCATAAGATGAGTCCAAGTATTCCTCATCTTACGGTCTCTTTTTATTTTATCCCGTAGTAGCCGAAAACCTTGTAAATACTATAGTTTAGAGAGATATGGCTATTCTTTTTATCTTTAAAGAGGAATCATTATTCATGGCTATTGTTGTCTCAGGGTAAAGACCTTTATCACGATAGTCAGAATAAACAAGATTGCCCCAAACAGGATAAAGGGATTTGCCCTGAGACAAATAAAAATAGCGGGAAGCTTTATAAATTAAGGCTTCCCGTTTTCTGTTGCCATGCATCCGAAGGGAGGTAATAGTGGCAGATCCTGTAGGTGCTTGCAAAAAAGTAAACATGTAATTTCATGGTGTTATTCCTAAAAAATGGCTCTATATTGACAAAAATCTTTATTGTTGTATAATCTGAATGTTAGAATTCTAAATATTAGAAAACGAAATGATATAAAGAGGGTAACTATGGAAAAAACACTTCATTATTTAATTATGGCTAACCATTTATTATTTCAGAAATCCTTAAACGTAAATATTAAGGATACGAACTTGACTCTTGGGCAACCAAAAGTTCTTGATTATTTGTTGTATCATGATGGAGTTGTACAAAAAGAGATTGCCAGGGCATGTCATATTGAACCGGCAACTATTACATCTGTTTTGCTAGGTATGGAAAATAAAGGATTGATAACCCGAAAAAATTTGAATGGTAATCGGCGCAGTTTATATGTTTATTTGACCGATGAGGGAAAAATACTTGCAAAACGAATTGAGATAGAGTTTGAAAGCATTGAAGATAATGCTCTAAAGGGATTTACGAATGAGGAAAAGAGAATGTTGACAGATTTCTTAATAAGAGTGAATCAAAATATGAAGAAAGAAGGAGAGTTTTGTGATGAGTAAAAAAGAAATAGTAAAACGTTATATACTATTTGTGATAAGTCTTTTTTTTGCAGCATTGGGGGTGGCATTTACAAAATATGCCGAATTGGGCGTATCACCTATTTCTTCAGTCGCTAATGTAATGAGTTGTAAGTATAGTTCGCTTTCTTTGGGAACCTGGCTTATTATTTGGAACTGCATTTTGATAGTAGGACAAATCTTAATACTTCGAAGAAAATTTCAAGTAATACAGTTATTACAGGTTCCACTTTCATTTTTATTTGGATGGTTTACAGATTTTGGAATGTGGATAGTATCTTCTATTCCAGTAAATTCATATCCTATACGTCTTATCATGGTAGTTGTCGGAATTGTTATTCTTGGCTTTGGAATTTCACTTTCTGTTATTGCCAATGTGATTATGAATTCAGGGGAAGCTCTTGTGAAAGCTGTTTCTGATACAACGAATAGAGAATTTGGAGATGTAAAAATTTTCTTTGATATTCTATGTGTTGTCATGGCTCTCATTTTATCGCTTATATTTTTTGATTTTACTATCGTAGGTACAAGAGAGGGAACCATAATTTCAGCATTGTTTACAGGGGTTATTGTAAAGTTTTTTGGTAGAAAAATGAAAAAGCCGTTGGATGGTATTTTATGCGGTAAATAATTTATAGGTGGAAATGTATGGTAAGTTTGATGTGAAGGGAGCACAAGTGTCAAGAAAGGTAGTGTTGTGAAATTATATGGGGGATTAAATAATATGTTGTTAGAGTTATGGGCAGACAAATTTCAGTTTGTCAGATACTTTATTGTAATAAAGTGCCAATCATTGTGACAATATAATGACAATACTGTTCTTGGGAAATTTAGAGAATACAGAGAATCAGTTCAATAACGAACGGATAAATGTATCAAATCCTATTATGGAGACTTGGAAACAAGTTTGAAATTAGGAGTTCGAATAGGAAAATTTGTTAAAGGGCAAAGTCAATTATCCTGAAAAGGGCAAAGTGGACTATCCCCAAAAACAGAATATGAAGATGAATAAGGCCTTGTTTGGAACCATTTATGGGACTCCAAAAAGGTCTTTTTTCATCTTCATATTATAGGAGATAAACCTTGCAAATACAGGCATTAGAGAGTATTTAGTATCAATGGTTATCTTCTTATTTCTCAGATTTATGAGAGTATATTCATTTTTTGGAAGCTGTTTTTGGGAGGATAATTTACTTTGCCTTTTTTGATGGAGAAAACGATAATCCTGTTTGCATCTGAACACCTGATACTTATCCTCTGCATGAATCACTTTTTACTGATAATAATAACTGCTTTTAGCAAGATTAAGCTTTTTAAATAAAACTGGCAGTGAATATTTATTTTTCAGGGCATCGATTATCACTGCCTTCTCCAAATTCGTGAGAGCTGCCTGATCTATGCTGGGGTCTTTTTTTAAGACATTGATTGTTTCTTTAATAATGTCTATTTCCATCTGCATATCAAGCATTTGTGCTTTTAGTTGATTTATGTCCTCGGCAGAAGTGATATCAGTTGGATTTACATCAATGTGGGCAGTAGTTTTTTCATGGGTGAAAAGTATCCCTTCTCTCGGTACTCTCTTATCCACTTATATATTAAGGATGGAGTGTATCCGATTTCTTCTGCCACTAATTTTACAGGCTCACCTTGAATAAGACAACGTTTAATTACATTATGTTTCAATTCTATTGGAGCCTGCTTCCAATGCTTTTGAATTGGGACATCATAGTATTCGGGATATTTCTTGCGCCAATAATAAAGCATTGGATTGGATGGATATCCTAATGTTCGGATGACCTCATCAGGTGAACCTGTTGCCTTTAATAAAACAAGTGCTGTTGATATTTGTTCTTGTGTATACCTCATAACAAATCAGACACTACACAGTCCAACTTTTGTCCGCATGCCCATTTGTATTTTGAAATTGAATAAGAAAGTGTATATCTAAAAGATTGATAAAGAATAATTGGAGGCTATATCACCAGCTTAAACCAGAGTTAAAAGCCGGTGATATAATTAAAAAGATTATTTGAGAATGCTTCCCAAACGTGGGGAAGTATTTAGATATAATTGATATTTAATTGAATTCACTCATCGTATCCACATAATCTTGCAATCCGTTTTCTTTCAATGCCAGTTTAGCATATAGCAGGGGAGTTTCTTCTGCAAGTGTATACAGATAAACAATATCATTCGGGTCATCGAAGATAACGGAGAAATTACATTCCCTGCAAGGGATAACAATAACAGAGTTCTCACCAGTATTAACAATGATGGAGTCTGTAGCAGGATTATACATACCGAACTGAAAATTAAGATTGTTGTTCATAGCGGTCTCCCACCCACAGATATTTTGCACCATATAGCAGGTCAATAATAGCTGTTAGCATATTGGTGTATTCCGTCTGTAATTTCTTAATTTCTTCCGATGAAGGAAGTGTATCAGGAGTGGCACTGGTTGACGTAAATGCTTTTGCATTTCAAGTAATTGCAGATACAATGCATTAACAGTTTGCACTAGAGGATATATGGTTTCTTTCTTACCAACAACGCAGATGCGGTTATAGATGCAGGAACGAACAAAGTAATCTTTCTTCATCCTTCCACTGGC
Organism: uncultured Lachnospiraceae bacterium; assembly: GCA_964405075.1. Taxonomy (GTDB): domain Bacteria; phylum Bacillota; class Clostridia; order Lachnospirales; family Lachnospiraceae; genus CAYOMP01. Next base: position 601 of record CAYOMP010000015.1, on the reverse strand, counting down.
AAGAATCCGGGCTTCAATTTGTTTCCTCTCAGCGTCAGTAATTCTGAAATTGATGGTTGGATTTTTATGTTGATTGCTCAGGGTAATGCTCCTTTCGTTTTGGTTGTGGCAGCAGGCGTAATAGATAACCTGACAACCACAGGAGTTTATTCATTGTGAGTAATAAAAAAGTAGATTATATCAAGCCGATGAAAAAGTTTCGTTGCAGATAATGCAACTAATTTGCTACTAAAAACTTTGAAAACGATGCGAAAAGAGCGATATTTAGCGAAATAGAGATACCTGAAATGCAGGAAATATCAGAATTTATGAGTTGCTGATAAAAAACTCGGGAAGAGTTTGAGTACAAATCAAAAAATTTGTTTATTCTTTCAATAGTAAACAATTTTGGTGGTAGACAAAATAATTATGTAGATTATGAATCTTACCACAACAAATATCTTAAAGCCAAAGATAAAGATGCATTTTATAGAAAATATGATACCCAGCTTGTAGTGGTTGATGGTACGGAAAAAGTTCTCAAGGCTAATGGTATTGATGTTAAGAAGATGGATTTGGAATAGATGCAGAAGGAGTATGATTCATTGATGGATAGAAAAGT
>CAYOMP010000014.1:13547-36346 GCA_964405075.1 uncultured Lachnospiraceae bacterium | reverse complement strand
CATGACCAGACAGAAGCTATGACTCTTGGTACAAGAATCGTAGTTATGAAAGATGGTGTAGTTCAGCAGGTAGATTCACCACAGAACTTATATCAGAAACCACAGAACCTTTTCGTTGCAGGTTTCATGGGTTCACCACAGATGAACTTCTTAAATGCTAAAGTTAGCGTTAGCGGAGATGTTGCTTCATTAGAAGTAGGTGGAAAAACAATCGCTTTACCACCAGCAAAATCTAAAAAACTTATCGAAGGCGGATACGCAGGTAAAGAAGTTGTTATGGGTATCAGACCAGAAGATTTACATGATTCACAGATGTACATTGAAGCTTCACCAAACACAGTATTAGAATCAACTGTAAAAGTATACGAATTATTAGGTGCTGAAGTTTACTTATACTTCGATATCGATGGAACTCAGCTTACAGCTAGAGTTGATCCTAGAACAAATGCTAGAACAGGCGATACTATCAAAGTTGCTGTTGATGCTGAAAAGATTCATGTATTCGACAAAGAAACTGAACAGGTTATTACAAACTAGTTTGTAATATGAATATAAAAAGAAATCTCTTCGGAGATTTCTTTTTTTTGCGCGAGCAACGAGGAGAAAATATTCATAATTGATAAAGCAGAAAAAGTTTTTGAAATAAAATATTAAAAATACTTTTTATAAAAATGAACCAAACATAGTTTTATATACTCTTATATATAGATGCATCTAAAAACTGTTTGATAGGAGGATAGAAATGGAAGAAGCTAAACTAGTTCAGAAAATGAAAAAAGGTGATAAAGAAGCATTTGGGAAAATATATGAAATTTACAAGGAAAAAATATATAGAACAGCTTGTTTGATTTCATCTAACAGAACAGATGCTGAAGATATTACACAGGAAACATTTATAAAAGCGTATTTACATTGCAAAGAATTAAAGGATGAAACGCTTTTTAAATACTGGTTATTCAAAATATTGAATCGTACGGCGTGGCAGATGATGAAAAAGCAAAAAAGAGAAGAGCCAGATGATGAAATATTTGATAGGTTAGGTAGTGAAGTCATTTGTTCTCCAGTAAACAATATTATTCAAAAGCAGGAACAGGAAATGCTTATTAATACAATCAAGAGCTTAAATTATAACCAGAGGATAACGGTCATTTTATATTATTACAATGAAATGAGTGTTAAGGAAATAGCTAAAACTTTGGGGTGTATGGAAGGAACTGTAAAATCAAGATTGTTTGCAGCGAGAAAGAAAATGCAAAGTATTCTTAGCAAAGAAAAACTGGAGGGATTGTATCATGAAGCAGTTTGATTTTGATAATGAAGTAAAAAAAGCATTAAATAGTGAGTCAAACCGATTTGGAATATCGGAAACAGAATTTAATGACCTTAAAATTAATATTGACAGAGCGATTAGAAATCATGAGTATAAGGAGAAAATTACTATGAAGAAAATAAGTATAAAAAATGTAATTGCAGTAGCAGCAGTAGCTATAATGTTAACAGGAACAATGTGTTTGGCAGCAGGAAAAGCGACAACAACTATGACAACTTCAAAGGCAACACCAGATTATACAGAATTTGCTGATTTAAGTAAGGCTGAAAAGGATATAGAGGTTCCGATTAGTGGAATAGAAGAATTTTCTAATGGATACAAATTTAAGAACGTAAGTATTGAAGATAGTGCAGATTTTGATGATGAAATGAATCAGGTGAGAACTTACAAGACTGCAGATATTGTATATGAAAAAGATGGAAACAAGATTTATCTTGATGTTATTCCTCATACATCTGTTTCTGATTATGATAGAAACAAGAGCGAAGAAATTACTTGTCCAGATGGAACATTATACTATTCAAAAACTACTAATAAATTTGTTCCAGTAGATTATGAAATGACAGAAGAGGATAAAAAAGCAGAAGAAAACGGGACATTAAATATTGCCTATGGTAGTGATGAAGTTGAAGTTAAAGAATCTCAATGTGTTCTTTGGGAAAAAGATGGAAATATGTATATGTTGTTTGAAATGCCAGCAAGCTTAGACAAAGATACTTTAGTTGAGATGGCAAAGGAAGTAGTTTCTAAATAGAAATATGAATATGGATACAATAGTAATTATATGAACAAAATAACATTAGATATGATATAATTACTAGAAAAGGAGGTATTCATATGGATATTTTTGATAAAATTGGAATAACAGTAGCAACAATAGGCAAGCAGGTCGGAAAAAAGGCAAAAGATGTATCTGATATGGCTAATTTAAATATTGAATATAAAAAAGCAAAAACAGATTTAGAAATGCTTTATGCTACACTGGGGAGGAAGTATTTCAAAGAGAATGCTGAAAATTTAGATGCTATCACAGAAGATTATGCAGATAGTATTAGGATTATTAAAGTTCAGCAGGAACGTGTTAATAGTATAAAAAAAGAAATAGATGAAATGGAACAGTAATTTGTGGGAAGGAATTTGTAATATACAGATTCCTTCTTTTTGTTGCCAAGCATACGACAAAAAGGTCTTGTGGACCTTTTGGGGTTTGAAAATGATGATATAAAGTTTGATTAAAATATAATGTATATAGAATGAAAATAAATGCTAATTGGGGTATAATTTAAATATGTAAAAATGATATATGTTATTTGAATTTATGTCCAGATATAGGAGAAAATATAAGGTTTACCATAATCAATGTAAACGATTAAGTTGCCATAATTAGTGGAAAAAAAGATAATAATATAGTATAATCAAGCTATATGTTTAAAATGCGATAAAAGACTTTTAAATTAGAGTAATAGAGAAATAGACATTTGCACTAGTTTTTTTGATGGAAGGAGTAGATATATGATTTCTAATCAGGTGTTACAAACGAGTATAAGTGAACTTAAGGCAATTACCAGAGTTGATTTGTGTATATTGGATATAGAAGGCTTGAAAATGGCAACTACAGATGAGAGTTTCGAAGTGTCAGAAGAAGCAGTTAGAGCATTTGCTCAGTCACCGGCAGATAGTCAGGTTGTACAAGGAGCACATTTTTTCAAAGTTTTTGATGATAAGCAGGCAGAATTTGTTTTAGTGGCCAGAGGCTCTAGTGATGATGTATATATGATAGGAAAAGTAGCTGTGTGTCAGATACAGAATCTTATTATTGCTTACAAAGAACGTTTTGATAAAAACAATTTTATACAGAATTTATTATTAGATAATTTGTTATTAGTGGATATTTACAATAGAGCGAAAAAACTTCATATTCCGGTTGAAGCCAGACGTGTTGTATTTATGATTGAGACCAAAAATGAAAAAGACAGCAATGCTATGGAGACAATAAAAAATCTTTTTGGAACAAAATCACGAGATTTTATAACTGCTGTAGATGAAAAGAATATTATTTTGGTAAAAGAGCTGGAACAAGGTGAAACATATGAAAGTTTGGTAAGTACAGCAAATATTATTGTGGATATGCTTAATACAGAGGCTATGTCACAAGTACGTGTGGCATATGGAACAATCGTAAAGGAAATTAAAGATGTTTCTAAATCATATAAAGAGGCTAAGATGGCATTGGATGTTGGTAGAATTTTCTATAGTGAAAAGACTGTTATTGCATACAGCACCTTGGGAATTGGTAGATTAATATATCAGTTGCCAATACCACTATGTGAAATGTTTATGAAAGAGGTATTTGGAGACAATATGCCAGATAGTTTTGATGAGGAAACTATTGTTACAATTAATAAGTTTTTTGAGAATAATCTTAACGTATCTGAGACTTCCAGACAGCTCTATGTACACAGGAATACATTAGTATATCGTCTTGAAAAATTGCAAAAAAGCACAGGATTGGATATTAGAGTATTCGATGATGCTTTAACATTTAAGATTGCACTTATGGTAGTTAATTATATGAAGTATATGGAGAGCTTGGACTATTAATTTTGGCGGACTAGTACGGAATGTGGAGGAAGTATGAGTAAGAAAGTTAAGTTTAAAGGTTCTTTAAATGTATATATGATGATGCCCAGGATATTGATACCATTGGCAGTGATAGTTAATGGTGTTCTTTTTGCCTTGGATAAAACTAGTGCATATGTAATGCTTTTATTTACATTAGTATATGTATTTACAACATTGTTGTTGTATTTTAGAGGAAAAAGTATGCTAATGAATGATTTAATTACATTTGGAACTCAATATGGACAGGTGCAAAGAAAGCTATTAATGGACTTAAGTATACCATATGCTTTATTGGATGATAGTGGAAAAGTATTGTGGATGAATACTGCATTTTCCAGTGTGACTGGATATGAACGTAAATATAAGAAGTCAATTACTAACATTTTTCCAAGTGTAACTAAGGATGTGTTACCTAATCAGATGGATGAATGTCAGGTTACAGTTTGCTATGATGGCAAGGATTACGAAATAGAAATGAAAAAGATTCCTATGGACAATGTAATTGCGGGAGTTGATATGCTTGATATTGAATCATCCAAGAATTATGTAATTGCTTTGTATTTATTTGACAGAACTGAGATTAATCAGTATATAAGAGAAAATAAAGAGCAAAAATTAGTTGCCGGACTGATTTATTTGGATAACTATGAAGAGGCGTTAGAAAGCATTGAAGAAGTCAGACGTTCATTGTTAATTGCTCTTATTGACCGAAAGATTAATAAATATATGGCTGGAATGGATGGACTTGTTAAGAAATTAGAAAAAGACAAATATTTTGTTGTAATGAAACAGAAATATTTAGAGACTCTTTGTGCGAACAAGTTTTCTTTGCTTGAAGAGGTTAAGAATGTAAATATTGGTAATGAAATGGCTGTTACACTAAGTATTGGTTTTGGTGTCAATGGTAATTCATATAATCAAAATTATGAATATGCCCGTACTGCGATAGATTTGGCACTTGGTCGAGGTGGTGACCAGGCTGTAATTAAAGAGGGCGATAAGATTTCTTATTATGGTGGTAAATCTAAACAGGTTGAAAAGAGTACCAGAGTAAAGGCTAGAGTAAAGGCTCACGCACTTAGAGAGCTTATGGAAGCTAATGATAAAGTTATTGTTATGGGACATAAGTTAGGTGATGTGGATTCGTTTGGAGCATCTATTGGTATTTATCGTGCGGCAAAAGTGCTTAATAAGAAGGCTTATGTTGTAATTAATGATATAACAACATCTGTAAGACCGTTAATGGAACGTTTTGCAAATAATGAGGATTATGATACAGATATGTTCATAACCGGTTCGGAAGCTATGGAAATAGTGGATAATAATACAGTTTTGGTTGTAGTGGATGTTAATAAACCTAGCTACACGGAATGTGAAGATCTGTTAAGAAAAACCAGACAGATAGTAGTGTTAGATCATCACAGACAGGGTGTTGAAAGCATTGAAAACGCGGTATTATCTTATGTAGAATCATATGCTTCCTCAGCTTGTGAAATGGTAGCAGAGGTATTGCAGTATTTTGATGATAATGTAAAAATTAAAGGTGTTGAAGCGGATTGTCTATATGCTGGTATTATGATTGATACCAACAACTTTATGAGTAAAACGGGTGTTAGAACTTTTGAAGCAGCAGCATTTTTAAGAAGATGTGGTGCTGACGTATCACGAGTTAGAAAAATGTTCAGGGACGATATGGTAACATATAAGGCACGAGCAGAGGCTGTCAGAGAGGCAGAAGTTTATCGGGAATTTGCCATATCTGTCTGTCCGACAGAAGGGCTGGAAAGTCCTACTATTGTTGGTGCTCAGGCTGCCAATGAGCTGTTAAATATTACAGGTGTTAAGGCATCAATAGTTTTAACAGATTATAATGGTAAGATATATGTAAGTGCACGTTCTATAGATGAAGTGAATGTACAGATTATTATGGAAAAATTGGGTGGCGGTGGTCATCTAAATACCGCTGGTGCGCAGTTGGAATGTGATTTACAGGGAGCAAAAGATATAATTAAGGAAACCTTAGACAAAATGGCGGAAAATGGAGAATTAAACTAGAAACGAGGTAATAATAATGAAGGTTATTTTATTAGAAGATGTTAAATCAGTAGGAAAAAAAGGCGAAATTGTAAATGTTAGTGATGCTTATGCAAGAAACGTACTTTTAGGGAAAAAATTAGGGTTAGAAGCTACACCTAAGAACATTAATGATTTGAAGTTACAAAAGAAAAATGAAGATAAAATTGCTCAGGAAATATATGAAGAAGCCTTGGTTTTAGCGGCTAAAATAAATGATTCTGAGGTTACTCTTTCAATTAAATCAGGAGAAGGCGGAAGAACATTTGGTTCAGTATCTTCTAAGGAAATTGCACAGGCAGTTAAATCACAGCTGGGACTTGAAATTGACAAGAAAAAAATGAATTTGCCTGAACCTATTAGAACATTGGGAACAACAATTGTTCCTGTAAAAGTTCATCCAAAGGTAATGGCTGAATTAAAGGTTAGAGTAAGAGAAGCATAAAAGATTTATAAGGGAGGAAGACTCTTGGAGGAAGCGTTAATTAAGAGAGTATTACCTCATAGTGTTGAAGCAGAACAGGCAGTAATCGGAGCCATGATTATGGATAGAGATGCAATAACAGTTGCATCTGAAATTATTAGTGGAGATGATTTCTATCAGCGACAATACGGGGTGGTATTTGAAGCTATGGTAGAATTGAATAATGAGGGAGTTCCCATTGACCTTTTAACATTGCAAAACCGGTTGAAGGAAAAGGATGTTCCGGCAGAGGTTAGCAGCTTGGAATATGTCAGGGACTTACTTGCTGCTGTACCTACATCAGCAAATATTAAATACTATGCGGAAATGGTTGCTAAGGATGCACTCCTTAGGCGATTGATAAAGGTAAATGAAGATATAGCTAATACTTGTTATTTGGGACAGGATAGTCTGGAAGAAATATTGGAAAGTACCGAAAAGAAAATTTTTGATTTGGTGCAAAAGAGAAATAATGGTGATTATGTACCCATCAGTCAGGTTGTTGTTAATACATTGGAAAAGATTGAAGCGTCAGCCAAACAAAAGGGACAAGTCACAGGTATTCCTACGGGATTTATTGATTTAGATTACAAAACATCTGGACTACAGCCTTCAGATTTAATATTAGTGGCAGCCAGACCTTCTATGGGGAAAACGGCCTTTGTGTTAAATCTGGCACAGCATATGGCATTTAGACATGGTGTTACTGCAGCTATATTTAGTTTGGAAATGTCAAAGGAGCAGTTAGTTAACCGTCTCCTTGCTTTAGAATCAAAGGTAGATGCTCAGTCACTTAGAAATGGTACCTTAAGTGATGAAGATTGGGAAAAATTAATAGAGGCAGCTGGTGTTATTGGTAAATCAAATTTGATTATTGATGATACACCAGGAATTTCCATTGGAGAGTTGCGTTCAAAATGTAGAAAATATAAATTGGAACATAATCTTGGGATTATTATTATTGACTACCTGCAGTTAATGAGTGGTAGTGGCAAAACGGAATCGAGACAGCAGGAAATATCTGATATTTCCCGTTCTTTAAAATCTTTGGCGAGAGAACTAAATGTACCCGTTATTGCTTTATCACAGCTTAGCCGTGCAGTAGAGCAAAGACCTGATCATAGACCAATGCTTTCGGATTTGCGTGAATCAGGAGCGATTGAGCAGGATGCAGACGTTGTTATGTTTATATATCGTGATGATTACTATAATAAAGATACAGAGTTAAAAAACATTGCTGAAATTATTATAGCTAAGCAGAGAAATGGTCCAATTGGAACTGTGCATTTGGTATGGTTACCACAGTTTACCAAGTTTGGTAATATGTCTAAAGAAGGCTTTATACCGCCTTCGGAGGAATAAAATAAGGGGAGAATAAAGTAAAATGATATTTTTAAAATTTGTTGCTGCTTTTCTATTAGTGGCAGTATGTGCATTTTTATTAATTACTATGGTGGTAGTGATACTTTTTGGCTCATTGTGGAGAAAAAATAATAAAGAACTAGAATCAGATGAATTAATCGTAGAGGGCGCTAAGAGTGCTAATACGAGACATTTGGTTTTATATCAACCATCTAAGCATGGATCAGCAGATGATATTGCTAAAAGGGTAATAGATGCTTTGGCGACTAAAGAAAATACCATAGTTAGTAATTATCTTTCACCAAAGGTTGATATTAATCAGGATGAATTTGAAACCATAACTATGATTTCACCGGTATATGCCGGGAAAGTTTCTAAGAATCTTATGAAGGTTTGTAAAAAGAATAATTTTAAAGGTAAGAAAATATATTTGATATCTTCTGGAATGGCAATGAATGATACTCGTGAATTGAAAGAAGCATATGAATATTTGAGTGATTCTAATACTGTTATTAAACAGAAGATTGCACCAGGAAACATAGAAAAACTTAAGCCATATGTGGTGACTAATTATTAATATGAGAAATAATATTGGATGTAGATTTAATCTATGTCCTTTTTTAATTCATAATATTTTTTAAATCGCCAGAAATAGTACATAATGACAATGAAATAAAAATGTGCATAGCAAAAAGAGCGAAGTTGTAGGTTTGCTATTACTTTTTGATATTGTAGCATTTAGACATTTTCTTTTTTGCTATATCGTCTAAAGTTGGCAAAAATAAGCGTAATAGTGCATTATATGGTGAATTAGGGCGATAAGTTTTCGTAGAGAAATAGACTATGGGGTGGTATAATAATTAGGACAGCTTAATAGTGAAAGGGGTTTCTAAATGGAAAGGTATATGATATCAGATGCGGCCAAGTTGGTTAATGTGGAATCTCACGTTCTGAGATATTGGGAAGAAGAACTGGAGTTAGAAGTACATAGAAATCAATTGGGGCATAGATATTATACTTCAGAAGACATTAAGCTATTTATTAATGTAAAGGAACTAAAGAAAAGAGGCATCGGATTGAAGGCTATAAAGGAAATGGTCCCTGAACTGAGGGCACACAAAGATATAAATGAGTTAATTAAGATACCGGTAGCTATACAAAGACCAAATGTTACGTCCACTTCTTCTAATAATGATAAAATGGCTCAATTTCAATTCTTTTTAAAGGAAGCGGTATCTCAAGCCTTAAAGGAAAATGGACAAGAAATCAGCAAAGAAATAGGCGTAGAGGTATCCGATAAAGTATTGAAGGAGATGGATTATCTTATGAAAGTACAGGATGAGAGGGACGAGGAGCGCTATAAGAAGTTGGATGAAGTCATTAGAAATTGCCAAAGAACACGACAGGAAATAGCGGCGACAAGTGATAAGGAAAAGAAAAACAAGAAATTTTGGAATAAAAAAAGTAGGAAAGAATAGCCTTTCCTACTTTTTAATAAATATTATTGCTCTTCAATTGAACCTGTTGGACATGTAGCAGCACATGTACCACATTCTATACAAACATCTGCATTGATCTCATATTTAGAATCACCTTCGCTGATTGCGCCAACTGGACACTCACCTGCACAAGCACCACAGCTAACACATCCGTCATTAATAACAAATGCCATAAGAATACCCTCCTTGTGAAAATTATAATTATCTACGCTTATTTTAATATAAATTTATTTATATTACAAGTAAATTTTATCAATAGAAAAAATTGTAAATAAGACAAATAAAATTATAATAAAATGCCAGACCACTTGGCTTCTATCTACTTTGTATTTCTATATTGCATAATATAATATTACATTTCGAGTAATGTATGCTCTAAGCCTAAGGAAGTATAGTTAAGAAAATAGTGAAATTAGAAAAAATGGCTATTAATAAACCGAATTTAGCTAATTTATCTATTCTTTTACTTCCTTAATACCTTCCAATATATGTTTTTTAGCTAGTAAAGTTTCTTCTCTTGTTAATTCTGGAATACCCTTTAGTGGGTAATCTTTGCCGATAGCTTCGTATTTAATTATTCCCATTGTGTGATATGGAAGAACATCTAAAGCTTTTAGATTAGAAAGTGTTCCAATAAATCTACCTAACTCTCGTAGATATTTTTCATTATATGTGATTGTTGGAACAACAACGTGTCTAATCCATAAGTCAACATTTTTTTTATCCAAATATTGTGCAAACTTTAAAATGTTAGTGTTTTTCTGTTGAGTAAGTTTGATATGTTCTTCAGGATCGATGTGTTTAATATCTAACATTACCAAATCGGTTGATTTAACTAATCTATCGAATTTTGCCATTAATTCAGCGTTATCAGGATTAAAGATAATGCCTGATGTATCAAGACAAGTATGAATATTTTTAGCTTTTGCCTTTTCGAAAAGTTCAGTAACAAAGTCTATTTGCATTAATGGTTCGCCACCGGTTACAGTAAGTCCTCCATTAGTATAAAATGCTTTATTGCTTTCATAAGCAGCCAAAATTTCATCTGTATCCATCTGATTGCCGGTACATGGTTCCCAAGTATCCGGATTATGGCAATATAAACATCTCATTGGACAACCCTGTACAAACACAACAAAACGTACACCCGGTCCGTCTACACTACCAAAACTCTCTGTTGAATGAACATAGCCTTTCATAGATATAAGTCCTTTCTTGTTAAAAAAGGAAAAGAAGAAATTCTTCTTTTCCTTTTCTTAAAGTATACTAAATTGTAAATATGTTGTACAAATTTACAATTTTATCGCCGTGCAGTTAAAAATTATACTAACACAGCATTTGTTGCTACTTGAGTAAATCGGAACGATTATTTATCTTACATTGACTGATGGAATGTACGAGAAATAATATCGTTCTGCTGTTCAGTAGTTAATTTGATGAAGTTTACAGCGTATCCAGAAATACGAACTGTTAACTGTGGATAATTTTCTGGATGAGCCTGAGCATCTAATAATGTTTCTCTGTTAAGAACGTTAACATTAAGATGATGTCCTCCTTTTTCAGCATATCCATCTAAAAGAGCTACTAAGTTATCTACCTGATTTGAATTTACATTTGCCATAGTAATTACCTCCTAAAAAAATAAATAAATCAAAACCACATATGTGGCAGGGACCAAAAAACAAAGTGATTAGTCATCAATGCCTTCGTGTAAAGTAGGAACCTGACAAGCTAAATTACCTTTAGCACAGTCCATACAGCCAAGGGTTTCTACTGACTTTGCATCCTTTTGCAAATCGTCAATTGAAACGTTTAAATGACCTACATCATTAGCTACTGAGTTGTCTAACATAGCAATAATGTCATTTATCATATCTTTATTTTCCATATAATCAGTCCTTCTATATTTGTTATGCAAGGTCAGCAGATGTGCTGACTTTGCAATAATCTAAAAATATTATTTGTTTAAGTCAATGTCGATATCTCCGCAGAATACCTGATCTTCTTTTCCAAGAGCACCAGGAATGATAGAGAATGTATTTGAAATACCATCCTGAGCATCTTTGAATGGAAGTTTTGCAACAGAAGCTAATGAAGCTACAGCACCATGAGTATCACGACCATGTAATGGGTTAGCACCTGGAGCAAATGGAACACCTGCTTTACGTCCGTCTGGAGTAGAACCTGTATTCTTACCATAAGTTACGTTAGAAGTAATTGTTAAGATAGAAGTTGTTGGAACACCATTTCTGTATGTATGGTGGCTTCTAACCATAGCCATGAATTTCTTAACTACTTCTACTGCGATTTCATCTACTAAATCATCATTGTTACCATATTTAGGGAAATCTCCTTCAACTTCGAATCCTGTAACAACGTTTTTAGCTTCACCGATTTTCTTGATTACAGATTTTGCTGTCTGAGGATCTTTAACTTTCTTAGTAATGTCAAGGTCGCTTCTTACAACTTTAACTTTAGCATATTTGATAGCTGAAAGTGAGTCAGCAACTACTGATAAACCAGCGATACCAGTTGCGAAGTATCTCTTAACTTCTCTATCATGTAAAGCCATTTCGATTCTTTCGTAGCAGTATTTATCATGCATGTAGTGGATAACGTTAAGAGTATTAACATATACACCAGCTAACCAAGCCATCATATCTGTGTATTTATCCATTACATCATCGTAATCAAGGTAGTCACCTTCAACTGGTCTGTATTTAGGACCAACCTGTACACCTGTTACTTCGTCAACACCACCGTTGATAGCGTATAATAAACATTTAGCTAAGTTTGCTCTAGCTCCGAAGAACTGCATTTCTTTACCAACTCTCATTGAAGATACACAACAAGCGATTGCGTAATCATCACCATGAGTAACTCTCATTAAGTCATCGTTTTCATACTGGATAGATGAAGTATTGATTGACATCTTAGCACAGTAAGCTTTGAAGTTCTTTGGTAATCTTGTTGACCAAAGTACTGTCATATTTGGTTCTGGAGCAGTTCCTAAGTTAGTTAATGTATGAAGGTATCTGAATGACATCTTTGTTACAAGTGTACGTCCATCAACACCCATACCACCGATTGATTCTGTAACCCAAGTAGGATCACCAGCGAATAATGCATTGTATTCAGGAGTACGAGCGAATTTAACAAGTCTTAATTTCATGATGAAGTGGTCAACGAATTCCTGAATCTGTTCTTCTGTAAATGTACCGTTCTTTAAATCTCTTTCAGCATAGATATCGATGAATGTTGAAGTACGTCCAAGAGACATAGCAGCACCGTTCTGTTCTTTAACTGAAGCAAGGTAACCAAAGTAAGTAGCCTGAATAGCTTCCTGTACGTTAGTTGCTGGTTTAGAAATATCTAATCCGTAGATTTCCGCTAATTTCTTTAATTCTTTTAAAGCTCTGATCTGTTCTGAAAGTTCTTCTCTATCACGAATAACATCAGCAGTCATAACTGAGTCTGTAGTAGCTTTCTGGTATTCTTTGTCCTGGATAAGGAAATCTACACCGTATAAAGCAACACGACGGTAGTCACCGATGATACGTCCACGTCCGTAAGCATCTGGAAGACCTGTGATGATGTGGTTTGAACGGCAAACTCTCATTTCTGGAGTGTAAGCGTCAAATACACCTGCATTATGTGTTTTTCTATGAACTGTAAAGAATTCTTCCATTTCTGGATCGATTGTATAACCATTAGTTGTCATAGCAGCCTTAGCCATGTTGATACCACCGTATGGCTGGAATGAACGTTTGAAAGGTTTATCAGTCTGGAAACCTACGATAGTTTCTTTGTTTTTGTCTAAGTAACCTGCTGCATGTGAAGTGATTGTTGAAGGTACTTTTGTATCCATATCAAGTACACCGCCAGCTTCACGTTCCTGTTTAGCTAAGTCCATAACCTGTGCCCAAAGGTCTTTTGTGTTCTGTGTAGGACCTGCAAGGAAAGAATCATCTCCTTCATATGGAGTGTAATTCTTCTGAATAAAGTCTCTTACGTCAACTTCTTTTTCCCATTGTCCGCCTACGAAATCTTTCCATTCTGATCTCATTTAAAATAGCCTCCTAAAAATATAAAATAATATTATGTCTCTAAAATTATTGAAATTTCAGAAACTTGTTCACAGTAAATTTGTAAATTATTTCTGTAAATGTACAAATAAGAAAGTACTCTTATTTGTCATCTATATTATAGTGAAATACTGTATACACGTCAAGTTCATTTATGTATTTTTTTGAATACAGTATACAAAAAAGTCATTAATTTTTTAAAAAAATTATTCAATAATTATAAAGAGTATAAGGCTTGATTATTACTGGCAATAATGATAGAATTAAGACGTTTAATTAAATACAATTTTAGGAGGTAAACCACAATGGCTAAAGTAACAAAAGATATGATTATCGCAGATATTATTGCTATTGATTCTAATATTATTCCAATTCTTATGGATGCAGGAATGCATTGCATCGGATGTCCTTCTGCACAGGGTGAAAGTCTTGAGGAAGCAGCATTTGTACATGGAATGGAAGTTGATTCATTAGTAGATGCAATAAATGCATATTTAGAAAACAAATAGGGTATAGAAAATTTGAAATACTGTTAAGTTTTCTAATGTAGAGATATGAAAAGAGATTACAACTAATTCGGAATGTAAGCATATGCGATAGTTGTAATCTCTTTTTTACACCAGCAACGAAGAAAAATATGTTTGCATAGGTTTTTGATGAATGCCACAATAAAATGAGAAACTCGCTTTGCGAGTTTCTCATAATTCAATATAACTAATTCATTTTGAATTTAATTAGATAGAAGCAAGTTTTTGAATTGCTTCACCTTTAATAAGAACATCTGCATGTTCATCGAGGAAGGACTCTGCCGCAGTTGTAACCTTAAGAACAGTTCCGTATTCAGAAAGTATATTACATACTTTATTAAATTCCTCTGGTGTGTGATTTGATTTGCTGATTGAAAGCAAATACTCCCCTGTCACAGGATGTTTATATAGTGAATTTTCACCATAATAGTAACCATTCAAAACATAAGATAAACGAGTGACAGTATCTAAATCAGTAAAACTGTAAACTTTTATGAATTTATAAACTGTAGGTTCAGATGTTTCTTTGTCTAATTCAGGATGCTTTGCAACTGTGTCTTTAGCAGCCTGAATTGCATCGAGTAATGGAACAAAGTCTTCGGATTTGCCAGAATCACCAGCTTCCTTAGCTGCCTTTGACTTGTCTTCTTGAATACGTTTAAATATGTCAAGAAAATCATCAGCTCCACTAACTGAGACTACTTCTGTGTCAGAATCACTAATATCTTCATCAACGTCTGGTGCAAACTTAGAAAAACGAGTGTCTAATTCTTCTGGATCATCTACCTTTGTAATTACCAAAATTATGCAATCCTGGGAAAGAGGTATAGCTTCTATCATAAGAGGAATGTCTTCTGCCTCAAAACCGAATTCATAAGCAGCCTGTTGCATCATATCTCTAAATAAAGATTTTGCTTTTTCAGTGCCGTAAGCCAATTCGCTGATTTTTAACTCTCTATCAGCTAAATCTGATTTGGTAAGAGTACAACGAATCTGATTGTCATTGATTTTTTCGATTTTCATTATAATCACATCCTTTAAAGACTAAATCATTATTTTAGTATAGTAAAGTATATCCAATAAAGCATTATAAGTCAATATACATATCGGTGAAAAACACGGATAAAAAGGCACTTTATGGTAAAAATTTAGAAAAATTTTAAAAATAACTTGATTATTTAATAGAAAATGATATAATCCCACTTAGGCAAAAATCAAATCATACATATCCTTGAAGGGAGATGATGTGTATTTGATAATCAAATAATTTTTAACAAGTATGTGTTAATTGAACTAATCGGTAAAGGTTACAGTTGTGAGGCTTTTTTAGCTGAGCACATTAAGCTTAAGAGTCCACGAGTTGTAAAGCGTATTAGTAAATCGCATAACATGTATAATTTTTTTCTTGAGGAAGCTTCGCTTCTAAAAAGTCTGAAACACCCGGGTATTCCTATAATCTATGATTTGGAAGAGGATGAGGAGTACTTATATATTATTGAAGAATATATTAAGGGTGAGTCTTTGAAAGCATTTGTGCTTAATCGACAAGGTATATCGTTAAAAAAAGCAATCAGTTTTGGAATTCAAATTTGTGAGATAATCGAATATTTGCACAATTTAAAGCCGTTTCCGATTCTACATTTAGATTTGAAACCTGATAATATTATTGTATGCAGAAATTCCATAAAAATAATTGATTTTGGCTCGGCAATTTTTATGAAAAATAAGGAAAGGGTAAGGTATTCTTTTGGAACTGAGAATTATGCTGCCCCAGAGCAAATGTCAACACTGATTCTGGATAATAAAACGGATATATACTCAATCGGTACAATTCTGTACTTTATGTTAAGTGGAAAAAATCCCGAAACAGGAAATGAGAAAAAAGAAAATATTTTGTCATTAGAAAATGTATTATTAGGTCTTAAAACTATAATATGCAAGTGTGTAGAAAAAAATCCTGATAATAGGTATGAAAATGTAACAGAATTAAAAAATGAATTAAAGGAATTTGTGTATGAAAAAGATTTTTTGCTTATAACAGTGGCGGGCACTCAAAATAGAAGTGGCGTAACATCTGTTGCTATGTCTCTGACATCTTATTTTAATCAGATAGGAAAGAATGCAATATATAAGGAAGAAAAAAATAATATCTTACAATATCTAAAATGTAATAATGCCTATGTTGAAAACAATGGAATAGTTAAAATAAAAAATTTCGCAGGACTGCCTAATTATGGTAATACTGTTGAAGTTGATTATAAAAATTACAAAATAGTTGTTCTTGATTGTGGAGACATTAATAGAAGCGATGATTTCTACGATGGTGATATTAAAATTGTGGTTTCCGGAATAAGAGAATGGGAAATGGATAATCTATTGCAATGGAATAATAATTTGAAAGATTTAGAAATTAAATGGATTTTCAACTTGTGTGAAAAGCGCATGGCTGGGAATGTTATAAAAAGAATACAACAAAAAAATGCATATATTATGCCATTAATAGAATCCCCTTATATTTGTGATGAAAAGCTTAAACGTCTTTTTGAAAAAATGATATCAGAGGATGAGTTAAATAAAGGTAGTGAAGAAATTGATATACCGAAAAACAAAAGAAAAAAATCTTCAATTGGAAACAATAGGAGTATTTGGAAGCTCAAGAGGTATAGGTGGGACACATTTAAGTATTATGCTGGCAAATTACCTTACAGCAAAAAATGGGAAAAAGGTGGCGTTGGTTGAACTAGACTCTGAGAAAAAAGACTTTCAAAAAATTTGTAGTGCATATAATAATTTAGATAAAAATGGAAATATATTTTCTAAATTTAGTCTATTTGGAGTTGATTATTACTGGAATATCAATAAATCAAATATGGGAGAATTATATAATTATGGTTACGATTATGTGATTTTTGATATGGGAAATGATTATGAAGAAAATAGAGATGAATTATTAAGGTGCACTAAGAAGTTGATAGTAGGAAGTATGCAAGAATGGAAAAGGGCTGATTTTATTAATTTGGTGGAAAATACAAATGATGAAACAGACAATAGTGATTGGATATATCTATTGTTGTATGCAAAATCCAAAGAAATGAAAAGGCTGAGAAAGATGTATAAAATAGATATAGTTCAAATACCATGGGAACCGGATCCATTTTTAATTCATAGTTCAAATTTTGATTTTTTTTCAAAAATCATACATTAAAAATAAAAGCAGTGTAATAATATATCACATACTTTTGGCTGGTAAATTATGTATCGATTATTGAAAATCAAAATAGTTATGAAAAAAGAAAAAGTTGTAGAAAAGAGGAAACCATGGAAATAGAAAAGGATAGAGTAGATTTTTTACAGTTGTTGCAGGCCTATGAGCAAGCCGGAATTTCTTTAATGATTGAGGAGCATATGGCGTCTGCACTTACTGTATTTCTACTATGCGAGAATAATGACTACATGGGAGATTATATAGAAGACGATTATGGTAAGTTGACGCAAATTAAATATAATCGAATTGACGGAAAATAGAAAAACTTGTGTGTGACCAATTAAAAAAATGGTAATCCAATAATGGTAACTGTAAATTGCAGCAAATATATCAGATAAATAATAGAACCCCTCTATGCTAATTAGACGATATATTTGCTGTAAAACATACAATTTTTTTAAGATACATAAATTGGTAATGACGATATGTGTAAAAAATGGTATAATTTACGCGAGTGGCGGTTACAATGCTATACTTGCATAAGCATTGGAGGAGTACCGCGGTAATTTGAGAAATTTGCAAAGCGTATTTCTCATAATTATAATGAATAATGGGAAGTTGGAGGATTTATAATGAATAGAAACCAAAGAATATCTCCTGAAGCATCTAGAAAATTAGCTTCAGTTATTATAGCCATAGTTTTAATTGTTATCGTTGCAGTTATTTATGTAATTAGTAATATTGTAGAGAAATATACACCTACAGACGAGAGAGCGGATTTGTATGAGTATTTTAATATGGATTCCCAAAAAACAGATGAGGTTGCCATAATTTTGCAGAATGAGAAACTAGAGGATAAGGCATTATTGGTTGGAGATAAGGTATACCTTGAGTATGAAATGGTGTATTCAAGACTTAATAAAAGATTTTATTGGGATTCTAATGAAAATGTATTGTTATACACATCTCCTGATGATGTAATCACAGCAGCAGCAGGCAGTAAGGATTATTATGTTACAAAAGAAAAATTTACAGAAAATTACGTTATTGTTAAGGTAGATGGAGATAAGGCGTATGTAGCGTTGGATTATGTCCAAAAATATACAAATATAGATTTTGAAGTGTTTGCTGAACCTAACAGAGTCCACATTACAAATGTGTGGGGAGAAGTTGAGTTAGCAGACGCAAGAAAGAGTGATTCTGTCAGAGTTAAAGGTGGAATCAAAAGTAATATTTTAACAGATTTGGAAAAAGGAGCAATTGTTGAAGTTCTTGAAACTGGAGAAGAGTGGTCAAAGGTTAGAACAGCAGATGCTTTTATTGGATATATAAAAAATAAAAATTTAGAAAATAATAGAAAAGAAACTACTTCAAGAAGTTTTACAGAACCTGTATATACTAATATTTCAAAAGATTACGAGATTAATCTGGTATGGCATCAGGTTACATCTTATGAGGCTAATGATACATTATTAACAGCCCTGGCAGATACCAAGGGGGTTAATACTATTTCACCTACATGGTTCTCGTTATCAGATAATGACGGAAATATTAGTAGTCTGGCTGAAACAAGCTATGTACAGCATGCACATCAGCTGGGAATTGAAGTATGGGCATTGGTTGATAATTTTAATGAAAATGTCAGCACATATGAGGTACTTTCTTATACATCTAAGAGAGACAGATTAATTAATCAATTAATAGCAGCTGCTATTGAATATGACTTAGATGGAATTAACATAGATTTTGAAGAATTGAAGAGTGAGGAAGGAAGACATTTTGTACAGTTTATTAGAGAATTATCTATTAAATGTAGAAAGAATGGAGTAGTATTATCAATTGATAATTATGTTCCAACTGCTTCGTCGGAATTATATGACAGAACTGAGCAGGGGATTGTAGCAGACTATGTAATCATTATGGGATATGATGAACACTTTGCAGGTAGCGAAGAGGCTGGCTCTGTAGCATCTATAGGGTTTGTTAAAGATGGTATTGTTAATACACTGGCACAGGTTCCAAAGGAAAAGGTTATTAATGGTGTTCCATTCTATACCAGATTATGGATTAAAACACCAAAGTCACAGGAACAGATTGATAGCGAAAATGAAAGTACAGAGTTTATTCCATATAATTTGTCCAGCGAAATATATAGTATGAAGAATTCGTTGAAGCTAATCAGTGCATATGAATTAGATGTACAGTGGGATGAAACAACAGGTCAAAATTATGCCGCCTTTACCAGAGATGGCATTGATTATGAAATCTGGTTTGAGGATGCTGCTTCAATTGAAGAAAAGATGAAATTAGTAAATGAATATGAAATTGCAGGCATTGCCTGTTGGAAACTTGGTTTGGAAAGCAGTGATATATGGGATACAATTATTAAATATATCAACTAAGAAAACACTCTTTATGATTTGACGAAAAAAAGCGTGACTTTAGTTGTGTGATGAATGTGAAAGCAAGTTTTGAATTTGGAGTAACTTATATTTTAGATACAAAACCTTTTGTAACTGACATCATTAAAATAATAGTATATGCATATATTATAAGGAATAAATATTAGAGGTATTGTTTGAAGAAGCAAAGAATAGGAATAATAATGGCATTACTAATGATAATTAGTTTATGCGCAGTTTTGGTTAGTCAAACAGTAAGAGAAACACAAAGTGAAAAAATTGATAATGGAAAGAAAACAGTAATAATTGATGCAGGACATGGTGGTACCGATCCGGGAAAAATAGGGATTAACGGTGCTTATGAAAAAGATATAAATTTGGAAATAGCTAAAAAATTAGCGTATTATCTGGAATGTGAAGATATAAATGTGGTTATGACGAGAACAGATGATGAAGGACTATATTCACCAAATGCATCAAACAAAAAGAAAGAGGACATGAAATGCCGATGCAAAATCATAGAGGAGAATGCATCGGCAATTACTATAAGTATACATCAAAATAGTTTTCCTCAAGGTTCTGCCAAAGGGGCACAGGTATTTTATTACATTAGTTCCAGTGAATCAAAAGAATTGGCGGGATTAGTTCAAAATCAGTTAATAGATAAGTTGTGGAAAGAAAATACCAGACAGATTAAGGCGAATAGTAATTACTATATCTTGAAGAGAAGTATTACACCAACCATTATTGTGGAATGTGGTTTTTTGTCTAATCCTGAGGAAGCGAAGCTTTTAGTTACTGAAGAATATCAGGATAGAGTAGCCTGGGCGATTCATTTGGGAGTAATAAACTATTTGCTAAAATCATCATAAGAGTGTATTATATTATCGCACTCAAAGAAAGGTAAGCACGAACAAAGTGAGTATTTACTTTTTCTGGTGCGATACCGACAAAATCAAAAAGTGCGGTAGCACGACAGATACAAAGTATCTGGATTTTGGAGGTAAAAGAAATAAATAAACTTATAATTTATCGCACTCAATGAAAGGTAAGTACGACAGGCACGAAGTGTCTGAATTTTGGAGGCAAAATGGATACAGTAATTAGAAAAACAGATGATGTTAATATAAATAAAGAGGTCATAGAAGAAGCTGGCGAAATATTAAAAAGAGGTGGATTGGTAGCTTTTCCGACAGAGACGGTTTATGGTTTGGGAGCCAACGGATTAGATGAACAGGCAGCAGCAAAGATATATGCGGCAAAAGGTAGACCATCAGATAATCCTCTGATTATTCACATTTGTGAAATAGGAGCTTTGGACAAAATTGTTGCTAATATCCCAGAGTCAGGGAAAAAATTAGCTGAGAAGTTTTGGCCGGGTCCATTGACAATGATATTTGAGAAAACACCAATTGTTCCATTAGGTACTACAGGAGGATTAGAAACTGTGGCGGTTAGAATGCCTAACCATAAGGTAGCATTGGAGATAATAAAAGCGGGTGGTGGATATATAGCAGCACCAAGTGCTAATACGTCAGGAAGACCTAGTCCAACTAAGGCAGAGCATGTGGCTGATGATTTAAGTGGCAGAATAGATATGATAGTAGATGGCGGAATGGTTGGTATAGGAATAGAATCTACTATTGTTGATGTGACTGGTGATATTCCTATGATTTTAAGACCGGGATACATAACTAAGGAAATGTTAGAAGAAGTAGTTGGTGAAGTGACTATCGATAAGGCTATAATTGAAGGCAGTGATGTTAAGGATAAGCCAAAGGCACCAGGTATGAAATACAAGCATTATGCTCCTAAGGGAGATCTGACTATAATTGAAGGTAAGAGTGAAGATGTAGTAGCAGAAATTAACCGCCTGGCAAAAGAAAAGGAACAAAATGGCAAAAAAGTTGGAATAATTTGTACAGATGAGACTATTATGTGTTATGATAGTAGGAATGTTATGAGTATAGGTACTCGTGAAAATGAAGTTTCAATAAGTCATAATTTGTATGATGTATTAAGAAAGTTTGATGATTTGGAAGTGGAATTTATTTACTCGG
Source organism: uncultured Lachnospiraceae bacterium (assembly GCA_964405075.1). Classification (GTDB taxonomy): domain Bacteria; phylum Bacillota; class Clostridia; order Lachnospirales; family Lachnospiraceae; genus CAYOMP01. The sequence continues at coordinate 14,718 of CAYOMP010000014.1, read as the reverse complement.
AAAGCTTTGATGAAGGAAATATGGGTATGGCAATTATGAACAGATTATTGAAGGCAGCAGGACATAAGATAATTCATGTATAGGAGGCATGCTAGTGAGTATAATAAAAAGAGTAGTTTTTGTATGTGATTATGATACAGCACGAGCTCCTATGGCAGAGGCCATAATGAGGAGTATGTGTAAAAATAAAAGGGTTGAAATTAATTCAAGAGGATTGGTGGTACATTTTCCAGAGCCAATTAATCCAAAATGCGAGGCGATTCTGAAATGTAATGGTTTGTCTATGGCAGATCATATCTCTATTCAATTAAGCGCGGATGAATTTGATGATGATACACTAATTTTTACTATGGATGAGGTACAAAGGGATAAGATATATGCTGATTATGAAAATGCAAAGAATGTATTTGTAATATCAGAAGTAGCAGAGATGTATGGCACTATGCCAAATCCCTATGGTGGAGAATTAGTGGAATATGGAAAGTGTTATGAAATATTAGTTGACTTAATAAAAAAAATTATTAATAGATATAACTTTAAGGAGGAAAAGCAAATGATAGCTTTAGGTTGCGATCACGGTGGATATCAGTTAAAACAGGAGGTAATTACATATCTTGAATCAAAAGGATATGAATATAAAGACTTTGGCTGTTATAATGAAGAAGCATGTGACTATCCTATATATGGAAAAGCTGTAGCTGAGGCTGTAGCCAGTGGAGAATGTGAAAAGGGAATTATAATTTGCGGAACAGGAATTGGAATTTCTATTGCAGCAAATAAAATAAAAGGTGTTAGAGCGGCCCTTTGTCATGACTGCTTTAGTGCAGAAGCTACCAGATTACATAATGATGCAAATGTGTTAGCAATGGGAGCAAGAGTTATTGGACCTGGACATGCTATTAAAGTAGTAGATACATTTTTAAATACAGAATTTTCTAATGATGAAAGACATATTAGAAGAATTTCGTTAATTGAAGATTAAAAATTAATTATCACATTCATCTCATGACTAAAGTCAAGAGTGTTCTGTGTTAAATATTAAAAGGAAAAGGAAAGAGTGCGTATGTCAAAAGTTACAGTTATGGACCACCCGTTAATTCAGCATAAAATTGGTATTATCCGAAGAGAAGAAACAGGCTCAAAGGATTTTAGACAGTTAATAAGTGAAATA